>NZ_JBFBMD010000014.1:0-119107 GCF_040686915.1 Rhodococcus sp. NPDC077669
CCACCCGAAACCAACAAATCCCAAAAACTCTCCACCCCGACCACACCACCAGGAAAACGACACCCCACACCCACCACCGCCACAGGCTCAGAGCTCGCCACCTGACTCATAGGCTCTGCGACTGAAGTACAGTTCGCCAACGCGTCGGCCGCTTCGACCGGATTCGGATGCTCCCACAGCAACGTTGGGGCCACATCCAGTCCGGTCGAAGCAGCGATGTGCTTAGCTATCACAACACTTTTCAGCGAATCGACACCGAACGAGGCGAAGGATGCAGCGGGATCGACAGCATCGAGTGGTATGCCGACATGCTCGGAAATCGACTGCAGAATTGTAGACAGAATTTCGCTGCGAGTGCTGGAACGTTGCTTGCCCTGAGCGACAGTCTGGTTCGCCGCGCGAGCGGGGTCGGTGCTCGGCGTCTTCGACGTCGTAATCGCGTCTCGATGGAAACTCGCGAGAGGGTCGGGTAGGTCGCCTAACTCGTACATCGACCGGCAGGACTTTCGTCGCACCTTACCGCTCGATGTAAGCGGCATCCGTCGGGGCGCGAGCAGAACGACATCCGAGACCGCGATACTGAGCTGCTCGGTGATGTGCTCCTTTATTGCAGAGGCGATCTCGCCGAACAACGACGGTGCCACTTCCTTGTTCGCGACTTCCTGCACTACGACGATATCGACCGAGTCCCCGACCGCGAACGCCGCGCTCCGGCCTCCATTGACGGCCGGATGTGCTGCGGCGCTGATCTCTTCGATATCCTGGGGGTAGATGTTGCGGCCCCGAACGATGATCAAATCGCCGGCTCTACCCGTGATGAACACGTTGCCGTCGAGGATCACTCCGAGGTCACCGGTGGAGAAGTATGGCCCTCGATCGTCAGAAAGAATACGAGCGAACGCCTTCTCGGTTGCCTCGGGCAAATCGAAATATCCGGCGGCGACGTTCGGTCCCGCAATCCACACTTCACCGATCGCTCCGGGTACTGCCTCCAAGCCCGTCACAGGATCAACGATGGCTACGGAACTGAGTCTAGGCAAGAACCCCGAGCTCACAAGAGACCGAGCGTCCCGTGAATCGCGGGGTTCCGTGATCCGTCCCTCGGCAAGAGCAGTCTTGGAAACGATCCTGCAGAACGGCGCACCCCGCTCACGTCCGCCGGAGACAACCAGAGTTGCTTCTGCCAGCCCGTAGCAAGGGTAAAAGGATTCTCCGTCGAAACCGCTCGAAGCAAACCGGTCTGCAAAGTCGTTCAATACGTGCGCGTTCACAGGCTCCGCACCGCACAGAGCATGCGTCCAGGACTTGAGGTCGAACCGCTGGTCGACATCTGCCGAAATCCTTTTCGTGCACATCTCGAATGCGAAATTGGGGCCCGGACTGTGGGTACCCCGGTAGTTCGAGATTGCTTGCAGCCACACTTCAGGAGCGCTTACGAAAGAAAGCGGCGAAAGCAAATTCGACGTGAACCCTGCGTAAAGGGGGAAGATTATCCCGCCAATCAGTCCCATGTCGTGGTAGGGCGGCAGCCAACATACTCCCACGCTCGCCCTGGACAGGTCGAAACTCTCGACTGCCATCTCGGAGTTCGCCATGATATTTCCATGGGAAACGATCACCCCCTTGGGATCAGACGTAGAGCCAGACGTGTACTGGAGAAATGCCACAGAATTCTCGTCGATCGTCGACTGCGGCAGGAACTGGTCTTTGTTTGCGGACTCGAAAGATGCCGCCGATATCAGCTTGGCGTTGGAAAGTGAAGTATTCGCAAACAACGCATCGCGGCCTTCGTAAAAGACCTGATCACAGAGAATCATCCGCGCACGTGCCGAAGCGACCACCGCCTCGAGTCGCGGCAGATGCCGCAGAGACGTCGGCGGGTACGCGGGAACGGCAACTCTACCTGCGTATATACACCCAAAGAAAGAAAGTAGATAGTCCATTCCGGGGGCCAACAACAAAACCACTCGATCTCCGGGCTCACTGTTCGACTGCACCACCGCTGCAACACGTCGTGCCGCCGAGTCAAGCTCCCCGTAAGTCAATTCTTGTTCGTAGAATTGTCCGAATCCATCCGGAGTCAAAAACCTGTACGCAACGAGTCCCTCGTCCTCACGTGCACGCTTCTGAATAAGCTCGATCAGAGTTTTCGGTCGATCGTCGAAATGTGAATCGGCCATGCAAGCCCCCCTGCAGATAGCGTCGAGTTAGGACGCGAGGTGTCCATAGTTTCGCGTCGAAGCACAGTGGCCATGTCGTACTTTGGCCACGTGTACATCTCATCGAATGTTTACGAATGCTTAATAACTAGAGTCGTCGACAGCTTTGTCGAGCATGTCGCCCAGTGCCCCCGCGTCCGGTATCAGGAAAGCTAGCACGGCGTACCTGGTACCTCAACATGAGCCGCATCACTGATCGTCGAGCACGTTCGGCGGCTGATTTAGTTTCGATTTCGACTTCTTTATAGACGGTCGACGTTTGAATGCATACTATCTTGGCCACCGGTGAGTAAGTACTATTCATCGCGCCCTTTCTTGAGGAGAGACTGTGAAAATTCAACAAACTCCCGCCACCATGCTGCTCACCGGAGCGACATCCGGCCTCGGCCTGGAGGTAGCAAGACGCATGGCAGGTTCCACCCTGTGGACGGTGCTGGCGACGGCTCGGTCCGAGGAGAAGATCGAACAGCTCAAGAATGCGCTGGATAGACCCTCGAACTTTCGGTACGCCATATGCGACCAGGCCGACTTTTCCAGCATCAGAAGAGCAGGTGCCGACATCGCCGGTCTGATAGCAGATGGAGCGGTACCGACCATGAGCAGCGTCCTGCTCAACGCTGGGATTCAAACGTCTTCGACCGATCGCGAGACCACGGATGGCGTGGAGTTAACATTTGCCACTAATGTGGCGGGCCCGCATCTGCTGTTGGGCCTGATGAGTCGACACCTTGGGGCGTCGGCGCAGATCGTACAGATCGGTTCCGGAACGCACTACGGACAGTTCCGTCGTTCGTACGGAATGGTCGCCAAACCCAAATGGACCTCGCCGAAGGAGCTTTCGTCGCCACGACATGGCGACGGAATCGAGGCCTACTCGACGAGCAAACTCGGCACCTTGTACGTGACCCATGAACTGGTCCGTCGCGCCCCATTATCTGTCACCCCGATGTGCTATGACCCAGGCATGTTGCCCGGTACAGGACTTGCGCGAGATCGAAGCGCGGTGGAGAGGTTCGTGTGGCGGCGCTTGCTGCCCGGAATGCGTCTACTGCCAGGTGTGTCCAGTCCTGCTCACTCCGCATCGCATTTGGCGCGGTTCGCGACCAAAACGAGTCAATACCCAGAGGATCGGCTCCGCGGGTCCTATGTTGAGATCGATCGACCGGTCCCTTCCTCTCCCGAGTCCTACGACAAGGAACGCGAAAAGTCGCTTTTCGAGTTCCTCAATGATCTCACCGGATTGAACGCCGGACTGACAGCGCCGTGGTGGTTTTCCGAACCAGCACAGGCCCGTCCGTGATCTAAAGCGAAGGCTGGTGGGGCGGGCTGCATGTGTGAGGTGACGGGTCGTCGTCATGACGAACTGAGCACGGCAATTGCGGCGTCCCCAGCCGATTGAATCACGCTAGGTCTTGTGCCGCCTCCAGTTGGGACTGCCCCTCGGTGCGAAGGTCCGAGTAGCAGTGTGTTTCGTATTCGATCGGGGGCATCTGTCGATGCACGAATGCAACCGTATGTTCGTTGCTCCCCACAAGCGGGAGGTGCCCCCACCACACACACCGTCGACCCAACCGACGGTCGCAAACCTGACGTCACAGAGCGTTCTGTACGGGCCAGATTCAAAGATCGTCGTGCGGATGCACTCGGTTGACATGTTAGGGCCCAGAATGGGACTGCCCCAGCTTTGGTTGACATCTGATCTGTGAGGATCGCGCCTCACGGTGGAAGAAGGTTTCCCCATGCCGAAAGAATTCCCCGAGGAGTTCCGCCGCGACGTCATCGCCGTCGCACGCAAAGGCGAGGCCCAGCTGCGTCAGATCGCGAAGGACTTCGGAATCTCCGAAGGCTGCCTGCACCGCTGGCTCAAAGTCGCCGACCGCGACGACGGCATCGAGCGGGGCACCGCCACGAACGCAGGCCTCGACGAGTCCGCCGAGCTGCGAGAAGCCCGCAAACGGATCAAGCTGCTCGAGCAAGAGGCCGAGGTCATGCGTCGCGCGGTCGCCTACTTGTCCCGGGACGTCAACCCGAAATGATATGCCCCCGCAAGCGGGAGGTGCCCCCACCGCTGGTCCTCGACCTTGCTGGCGACGGAGTCCCCGTCACAGTTACCTGCCGGGTTCGCGGATTCTCCACCCAAGAGTTCTACAAATGGAAGAAAAAGCCAGTCACGCAACGGGATTGGGATGTCGCGCACCTGATCAACATTCTCGTGAGATCCACGCCGAAGACTTCGCATTCGGCTACCGCTTCATCGCCGACGAACTACCGGACCGCGGCATCACCGCCAGCGAGAACCGGGTCGCGCGGTTGCGCTCACAAGAACGCATCTGGTCGGTGTTCTCGAAGAAGCGAGGCCTGAACAGGAAGGCCGGCCCGCCGGTCCACGATGACCTCGTCGACCGTCAGTTCACCGCCCAGGCCGCGGACGAGCTGTGGCTGACCGACATCACCGAACACCGCGCAGACGAGGGCAAACTGTATCCCTGCGCGATCAAGGACGTGTGGTCGAACAGGATCGTCGGCTACTCGATCGACTCCAGGATGAAGGCCTCGTTGACAGTGTCCGCGTTGGATAACGGTGAGATCGCCGGACCAATCGGCTCCAGCGACCAGTGGATCCGGCAGCGATCGGGCATTGTCTCGCGGCGCTTCGCGAGCGCCGAGGAGACCATCGAGATGATGAGCGCCGAGGCGGTGGCGGCTGCGCTCGCGGATGCCGGTCTCGAGGTGGCCGACGTCGATTGCCTTATCGTGGCTACCTCGACGCGCTTGGTCTTCACGCCCGCTTGCGCTCCCGCCATCGCCGCGTCGCTAGGTGCGGGGCCGATCGCCGCATTCGATCTGTCGGCGGGTTGCGCCGGGTTCTGCCACGGGATCGCCATTGCTTCAGATCTCGTCCGCGGCGGCACGTCGAGCGTCGTTGCCGTGGTGGGCGTCGAAAAATTGAGCGACACCATCGACATGACAGACCGCGCCACGGCCTTCCTCTTCGCCGACGGTGCGGGCGCGGTGATCGTCGGCAGATCGGAAACAACCGGGATCGGCGTCACAGTCTGGGGATCCGAAGGCCACAGGGCAAGCGCAATCGGACAGACGAAGAACTGGCTCGAATACTTCGACGACGTGGACGCGTACGGACGGGATGCGGTGCGGCCGTACCTTGCGATGGACGGCGCGCAGGTGTTCCG
Source organism: Rhodococcus sp. NPDC077669 (assembly GCF_040686915.1). NCBI lineage: Bacteria > Bacillati > Actinomycetota > Actinomycetes > Mycobacteriales > Nocardiaceae > Rhodococcus > Rhodococcus sp. NPDC077669. The sequence continues at coordinate 5,411 of NZ_JBFBMD010000014.1, forward strand.
TTGGGCGACAAACTCGCTGGAGAGCACGTGTCGGAGCGCGATAAAGGCGGCGGGCGTGTCCCCCGAGGACCTCGCCGCACTCATCGCGCACCAGGCCAACGCGCGGATTACCGAGGTGCTGGCCACCGTGCTCGGTGTTTCGTCGACCTGTGTCGTCGCCGACGACATCGCGATCAGCGGCAACACCAGCGCCGCATCTGTTCCCCTGGCGCTCGATGCAGTGGTGAGAACCGGATCGGCACCCCCGGGCGGCCGAGCACTGCTCGTCGCGTTCGGGGCAGGCCTGTCGTTCGCTGCACAGGTCGTCGTCCTCCCCGGAGCGAACTGATGTCGGCGGAGCGCGAGGTCTTCAGCCGGTTCCTCCGCGAGACGACGCGCAGACCGATGGCCCAGAGCGTAGTGCGGCACCTCGAATCGGTGCACGGGATCGACCACATCCCGGTAACGGGACCCGTCATAATCGTCGCTAACCACCGCAGCTATTACGACCACTTGGTCATGCGGTCGCTGCTCAGTGCCCGACGATCGGGGCCATGTTGGTTCCTCACCAAGCAGGAGGCGTTCGACCGCCCCGTGAGTCGCGCGTTCCATAAGGCTTGGGATGCCATTCCGGTCGACCGGGACAAACCCGGCCTCGCGTCGTTTCGTCGGATCTCGTCGGCGCTTCGGGACGGCAACGCCGTCGTCATATATCTGGAGGGGACGCGCAACAACGGCTCGGGCCTACTACCGTTCAAGGCGGGCGCGTTCATGACCGCGTTACTCAACGACGTCCCGGTTGTGCCGATCGCGATTGTGGGCTCGGATTCGGTCCTGCCGAAGGGAGCGCTGCTACCCCAGAGGTCGACCATCCGCGTCGTTGTAGGACCGCCGTTGGTCCGACCGGCTCCCGGCCCCGAAAAGTCCCGGATCGCCTCCATGTCCGACGCAGCGCGGAGCGTCATCGCCGAGCTTCTCAGGACCGGGGCGGCAGGGGACGGTGGTGCTTCCGAGCCGCCGTTCGACCTCGTGTCGGCGGTGGAGCGGAGGCTGGAGAACGTCATAGACGCCGACGGCGCGATCGGTTACGAAGACGCGGCACTGCTAGGTTTTCTCGAGCAAAGCCTGCGCCGGTGGGGGAGCCACGACACCGGCATCGGTTTGCAACGTGCTCGAGTGCTCGGGCTCACCGCGCCGCGCCGCGGCATCGCGCGTCGCTTGGTCGCAGCACGGAGAATCAAGCTGCTGTGCATGGCCGCGTTGCGCGAAAACCCCGAGAACCCGTTGACGAACTACGTCCTCGGGCGATGGAACATGTCAGTACCCTACGTGCTCGGAGGGCGTCGCGCGCACGCGATCCGTCACCTGAACGCGGCTGCAGCGCACACTCGTGCCGGTGACACCCGGCCGCTGATGGCCATCGCCGAAATGTCGTTGAGCGAGGGACGAACGGTCGACGCAGAATTGGCGCTGCGGTGGATTCTCGAGGTCGCAGACCCAGACAACGCCCGCTACGAGCTACGACGTCGCAGATGCGAGAAGCTGCTCGGCAGCATCGACGCTGAACTCATGGCCACGAGGCACCGAGCGATTTCGTAGCGACTACGTCGGCATCCGCTCGGTAACCTCATCGACGAACTGGGTGATCGCCTGTCCGTACAAGGTGGGGTGGGTGAACCGGAACATGTGCCCCGTTGCGGGCAGCACCCTTTCCTCGCACCGCGGGATCAGCTCCACCAGAGTGTCTGCCTCCGTTCGCCCGACCAGCTTGTCGTCTTCCGGCGTGATCACGAGGGTCGGAACCTCGATTAGGGGAAGTCCACGTCGGAGGTCGAGACCGGAGACCGCACGCACCCGTGCATCGAAACTGGCTTTCGGGGTGTTGTCCACAAAGAACTGACGGAATTGCGCCCCGCTATGAGGCACCTCGGCCGTTCTGTCGAATCTCGAGGCCAGTTGCCATGCGTGAAACCTCAGGGTCAGTTCGTGATAAACAGGCCCAACTGCCCAGCGGGCTGCGGCGCAACCGGCTGTGCGCTTCCACCACGGGAGGGGATCAGATGCAAAACCCCCTGACAACACCAGTCCTACGAGTCCAGCAGGGAGCCGGGTCGCAAACTCCAAGGCGACCGCAGCACCAAAAGAATCACCTACCAGGACAAATGAATCCAGATCTGTTGTCTCGCGCCTCAACGAAGTCGGCGTACGACTCGATGTTATCGAGTGCTTCGGGTAAACGCATCGTTCGAACGGCGCGACCGAGGAACGGGTGTATGTCGCCGACGCTCCACTCCGCTCCGGAACGACATGGGACGGTGACTATAACCGGGGAATTTTTTGGCACTGAAGCCTCCAGCCGGGTGGGGTTAGTCTGTCAAGTGACTGTACCTGGGCGTTGATCTAGTGGGTCGCCGATCCGCGTAACCGGGGTCTGATCCTGCCGCACTCTTCAGGCGGGATCGCCGATAGCGCGGAACGACAAGTAGCTGGGGCGGTGCGGGTCGAGGACGAGGTCCTGACGTCGTGCGTGTGCGCGGATCAGGTCAGGGACGACCGACGGGTACTTCGGCGTGCTGCCCGCGTGGACATAGACGAGCGGTCGGTGACCAATGACGAGCATCGCGTCGGTGGGCACGAGATCCACGTCGATCGGCGGTGGGACTCCTGCTGGAACCGGCAGCTTGCGCTCGTGGCTGAGGCAGTGGTGGGCGACGAGCAGACTGCCGTCCTCGGCGTAGTCCGACAACGACATGTCGATGGCCCTGTTCGACACAGAAAACGCACCGTTGGTGAGCACCGTCGACGCGCCGTCCGGTGCCACATTGTCGACGGTCATTGCCCGGCTGTCCTCCTGCCTCGAGGTGTAGACGAACAGGCGCAGATTGCGCTTGCCGCTGATCTGGGTCCGTTCGATGAGTTGCGCGGAGGAGAGGGAACGGCGATGCCATGAATGCGAATTCCCGACTTCCAACTGTCCTCGGTGAGTGCTGGTCAGTAGCTACGCGCTGGACCCCGATATCTCTATCTCAATGTTGTCGGGTCACGGAATTCGAGGATCGACAGACCGGGGCCACCACCTTTGATCGGCTCGTGCACGACACCGGAATTGTCCAGTGTCTCCATAGCATCGACCAGGTCCTGGTACTTCTCGACGCCGAAACTCGGATTGTCGAGGCCTGCGCGGTCCTCGTCGAACGAGTCGTCGTTGGTGCCACCGATCTAAGGCCGAACAGTTCAACCGGAAACTGGTAGATCACTCCGCTGACCAAGAACCACAAGAAGTTCTTGGTCTCTTCGTCTGCATTCAGGTCGTACTCGAACGCCACCTCAAACCCGAGGACGTCGTCACACACCTTGCGCGACGCCTCGACCTCACTGAAGTCAGGCGGACGTGATGGAAATCTTTTGCTGCGCTCGGCACTGAGTTTTCGGTGGCGGTCAAAGATCTTTTGAACCTTTACACGTCAGCCAATCGATGAGTGCCGGTGCCGATGATTGTGGTCGTCCTTGGAGTTTTCGATCACCACTCTTGCTTCGAGCAGGCTGGTCCAGTGATTTCGGTTGAGGCATTCCTTCCGTAGCCGGTTGTTGAACGACTCGATTTCTCCACTGTTCAACGGCGTCCCCGGCGGGATGTAAAGAGATGACGACACGGTCGCGGCAGAACTGTTGAAGCACATGCGAAACGAACTCCGCCCCCTTATCCATTCGCAGCACAATCGCCAGCCCGTGATATCACATCGATACCGGAGGCCATCACCTATTTTCGTCGCTGCGACGGCCGTCTACAGCGTTCCTGGTAATCACAGCAGCTTGGAGTCGGATGAGCACCGGTTGCGACGGTGCCCGAGACGGAATTCGACCCACGACCCACCGCCGCGGTCGGTGATTAGGTCAGGACAAGTCCCCAAGAGGACACCACCCAGAACGGTGCCGAGCAGTGAGCCCGGACCTGAACACCCCTTGAACGGCATCTGACAGAATTCCGTAGTGACGAACCGGCACTGCACTCTGCTCCGCTGCAATGCTCGATCCGTGTAAAAAACAGCCTGGGAGAATCTCGCCGAGCAATACTGGCGGAATCTCCTACTTGGGAGTAACGCCAATCAATGGTGCGAGTTGAGTGGCAATGGGGTTGAGATTGAGCTTGTCGGGATCGACCTTGGGGTTGAGGTCCCACGGCTGCGGTACGTCGGGATCGGCGAACACGATTCGGTTCGCGCTACGAACGCCCGTCACGCTCCCCTGCGGCGTTGCACAGTTGGCGTCGAGGTTCAGCGGGTAATCCACCCTGGTCTGGTCGAAATTCGGGTCCTTACGCTTCTCTTCGTCCAAGATGGCCTGCGATCCCTCGTAGCCGACAGTGCACGGCGGAGGGTTGTTCGCCTCGAGCAACAGACCCTGATGGATAGTGCCGTCGTTCGGAACGATCGTCGAGATACCAGCACCCAACGCGGGCAAGAATGTCAGGAACGGACGAAGCGCAACATAGCGGGGTTCAGCTTGAGCGGCCAACAGCGCAAGATTGTTGATATCGGTGGTCAGAGCCGGACCGGCGTCGGTGATCAGACCACCGAGCTGATCACCCGCGGCGGTCCCGGTGTCGATGAGCCGACGGATATCGGGATCGCTCGATTTCAGCTGAGCCGTCACCTGATCCAGACTCGTGCTGAATTCGCGGATGAGATCCGACTGCTCGGACTGAGTGTTCAGCACCGGCACCGCGTCACGAATCAACGACAGAGTCTGCGGCAGAGCCTCGTTGGCCGACTCGGAGATGTTCCCGAGCGAATCGACCAGAGACTGCAGGTCGTTGCCCTTGCCGTCGAACGCGACACCGAGCTCGTTGACCACATTGGTCAACGTGTCGAGGGGCACCGACCTGACCAACGTGTTCGTGTTCGCGAGCACGTCCTCCACCGGAACCGGCGTAGCGGTGTCGGCCTGTGCGATCTCCGAACCGTCCACCAGGAACGGACCCAGATCGGACTGCGGCTGCAGGTCGACGTACTGCTCGCCAATCGCTGAGCGGTTTGCCACAACGGCCTTGCTGTCGGCCGGGATGTCGGGTCCACCGTTGTCGAGTTTGAGTGCCACCCGGACACCGTCCGACGTCAACTGCAGATCGCCGACGGTTCCGACCGGCACACCGCGGTACGTCACCTCGGCATTGGAGAAAATGCCGCCGGAGTCGGCCAGGTTGAGTGCCACCTCGTACTGCCCGAACCCGAGCATGTTGTCCAGGCGGACGTACTTGCCACCGACGTAGATCAGCCCGAGCAGGGCGACCACGACGAACGCGACCAACTGAAAGCGAACGAGCTTCGATCTCACTGTCCAACTCCGAATCGTTCGAGCAGATCGGTCACGGGAGCCAACGGGTCGAACGGTGCAGGCTCGGCAGCACCAGCGGCCTCACCCGCAGGCGCACCGGGTCCAGGAACCGGCGACGGAATGATGGGCGGCAACGGCAGCAGCGAGATCGTCGGCCAGCCCGGACGCGGGCCGTTTCCGTTGTAGTACGGATTCGACGGATCCACGACCGGCAGCGTGTTGCCGTACTTGGGCTGGATGTAGACCGGGTCACCCTCACCGACCCCCAGCGCACGGAGGGTTGTACCGATAGACAAATCCAGTGAGATGAACAGGTTCGCCGAGTCCCCCTGGATGATCTTTTCCGTGCCGTCGGCGAACGGAAGCGTCGGGATAACCGCGAGTGACGTGACCGCGTCGTCGGCCGAATCGGCCAACGCCTGCAGCGTCGGCCGTAATGCCCGCAGGTCTGCGATCAGGTCGTCCTTGGATCGATCGATCACGTCGGTGCCGACCGAGCCGAGCCGGTCCAGCGCACCGAGCATCTCGGTCAGCTGCGGTCGCTGCTTCTCGAGCACCTCGGTGGCAATCGGTAGATCCTTGAGCACTCCGTCGATCTTGTCGGTCTGAGAGTTGACGCGCCCGCTGAGCGTGTCGAGACCGTCGATGGCGCGGGTGATGTCGTCACGCTGCTGGTTGAGTCCGTCGATCAGCATGTTCGCCTGCTGCAGAAGCTCTTTGGTCCTGCCTTCACGACCGTCGAACGCCGTGCTCAGTTCCTTGACAATAGGCGAAAGCTGGCCGACGCCGCCGCCGTTGAGCAGCAGCGAGAGCGCGCCGAGGACCTGTTCGATGTCGGTTGCATGGCGGGTGCGATCGAGCGGGATCGTGGCACCGTCCTGCAGACGTGCAGCCTCTTCGTCACCGGGAGGTGCGGAGAGCTGCACGAACTTCTCACCGAGCAGGTTGGTCTGCTGCACCGACGCGATCGCGTTGGCCGGCAGGTCCACGTCGGAGTTCAGGATGACGTTGACATCGGCGGTCCACCCGTCGTTCGGCACAGAGATGGAGTCGACGCGACCGACGGGGACACCGTCGACCTTGACGGTCGACTGCGGCACCAGGTCCAGCACATCGTCGAACTGCACCGTCAGATTGAACGGGTTGTCGCCGACATCCGCGCCGCCCGGCAGCGGAATCGCGTAGATGCCTGCCGACGAACACGCTCCTGCGGAGAGTGCCACCACGCACATGCCCGCACCGAGCGCCAACGAACGCTTCACGCGAGCTCGATTCCAACTCACAGAGGTACTCACTGTCCCCCACCTCCAATGAGCGAGCGGTCGAGGCCCGGCATCGAGCTGGATCCCAGTCTGGGTGAGACTACGCCCGGGACCGTGCCCGGCACGGACTGGTTCTGCTGGATGTCATTGGTAAGAACACCGAACGGCAGCACGATCCGGTTCTGGTCGGCGAGCGGGGCCTGGATCATGGTAGTGATGTTGGCGCACTGATCGATGATCGGCTGGATCTGGGCACCTAGTGCCTCGAAACGAGGGTCGCCGGGGACCAGCTTGCCCAGGTCGATGAGTCTGCAAATCGTACCAAGAGGATCTTGGGTCTCGTTTTGTAGATTCGCTCGCGTGGCAAGTGACCCGGATTCGGCGTCGTACGCGTTTGCCAGATTGCTGATGGCCAACGGCAGCAGCGTCAGAGTTTGCACGAGCTGCTCACGGTTGTCGGCCAGAGTTTGTGTGGGCTGCACGAGCCCGTTGGCCGCGTCGGTCAGTTCGGTGCGGTTGTCCGCAACGAACGTCGCAACGTCACCGAGGGACACCGAGAGCTGCTGCAGGGCGGCTCCTAAGTCCTCGCGCTGGCCCGACAGGAAACCGGTCAGATCGGCGAGCTGAGTGTTGAAGTTACGAACCTGCTGATCGTTGACGGCGAGCGCACTGACGAAAGTCTGCAAATTCTTGATCGTGTCGAAGACGTCGGAGCGCGAGTCGCTCAACGTGCGGCCGGCAGCCGAGAGCTGAGTGATGCTGTTGCCCAACGCCTCCCCGTTGCCGTCGAGGTTCGCCGCACCGGTGTTCACCAGGTCGGTGAGAGCGCCGTCCTTGTTGGCCCCGTCGGGACCGAGAGCTTTGGACAGGTCGTTGATCGAGGAGTACAGCTCGTCGACCTCGACGGGTGTGGCCGTGCGATCGCGACCGATCGTCGTTCCGCTGGCCATCGTGTCGCCCCCGGTGTAAGCGGGCGCGAGCTGAACGTAGCGATCGGCGACGAGTGAGGGCGTCACCTGGACAGCTTTCGCATCCGCCGGAATGTCTACTCCTCGGTCGACTCGAAGGACGACTTCGACGTCGTCACCCATCGGGGTGACCGAATCAACTGTGCCGACCTTGACCCCGAGCACCCGAATCTCCGAGCCGGAATAAATACCGACCGACTTGTCGAAATAGGCCGTGATCTTGGTTGTTCCTGCCCTGGTAAACAGCCACCAGCCAGCGACCGCCACGACCAGTGCCACCACCAGAATCACCGCGATCAGCGCCAGCTTGTTCTTGTTCCGCGGCCCTGCTTGAGAATCTGTCATCAGTTCCCCAAACGCATGTCGTTGGCGGGCTGACGGTAACCAGGTATCAATGGGACTCCGGGTGGGGTGAGGTTGGCGAGCACGATATCGAGCCACCGTCCGTTGCCGGTCACATTCGTGTAGAGGCGAACGAACGGCTCGTACAGCTTCAGTGCTCGGTCGAGACTGTCGTTGTTGCGTTGCAGGATGTCGATGGCGCCGTTGAGCTGCTGCAACATCGGGTTGATGATCGCCTCGTTGTCACGGACCAAACCGGTCAGCTCCTGCGACACACGTTGTGTGCCGGTGAGCAGCTGGGAGATGGCCTGCTGCCGATTGTTGAGCTCCTCGAGCAGTGGACCCGCATCGGTGATCAGCTTGTTGAACTGCTCGTTGCGGTCGGCTAACACCTTGGAGGTCTCGCCGGTGGCTGCGAACAACTTCTTGAGTTCCTCGTCGCGGCTGGCCACCGTCTGCGACAACCGAGTCACGCCGTCGAGCGAGGCTCTGATGTTGGCCGGGGTCTCGGAGAACGCATCGGACAACGTCCGCATGCTGGTGGCGAGCTGGTCCGTGTCGATGTCGTTGATCGTCGACGCCGCCGCCGAGAACGCGTCGATGACGTCGTACGGAGAGGTGGTGCGCGCCAGCGGAATTGGATCTTTCGGGCTCAGGGTGTCCGAGCCACTCGGATCCAGTGCCAGGTACTTCTGCCCCAGCAGAGTCTTGATGGCGATGGCCGCTCGCGACTCGTTGCCGACCCAGGCGTCCTGCACCGTGAAGTCCACGAGCACCCGGTCGCCGTCGAGCCGCACGTCGGTGACCTTGCCGACCTTGACCCCCGCGATACGGACTTCGTTGGACGGCTTGAGACCTGCGGCTTCACTGAACTCCGCGGTGTACACCGAACCCGCACCGATGATCGGGAGACGGTCGAGGAAGAAGACCGACATCGTGGCGAGCAGGATGATCGCGATTCCCAGTGCCCCGATGGTGGCCGGACTACGTCGAGATGTCATTGCTTGATCCCCCCAGCTTTGCAGCGCTCGGCCGAGTTCGTGTATAGCGGCTGATTGACGGTCGGGAGCCCGGTTGGCAAGTTCAGGTTCGGCGACGTACCCGGTCCGGCCATGATGTCGATACCGCAGAGGTAGAACGTGAACCAGGATCCCTGCTGAGCCGTACGAATCAGCTTGTCGAGCTTGACCGGCAGATTTCCGAGGACCGCGTCCACGTCGGCGCTGCGTCGATTGATGGTCTCCGACAACGTGTTCAGCGCTGTGACCGAACCCTGGATCGACGGCCGCGTCGGCTCGAGCAGGTCCGCGGTGGCGTTGGTCAGTCCGGCCAGCGAGGTCACGGCCGAGCCGACGACATCACGGTCGGCCGACAGGCCCGACACGAGCTGCTGAGTGTTGACGATGAGGCTGTCGAGCTGCCCGTCGTTCTGGTTGACCGTGGCGAGCACATTGTTGAGGTTGGTGATGACCTGACCGATGACCTGATCCTTGTCGGCCACGGTGTTGGTCAGACTCGCAGTGTTCTTGACCAGTTCGTTGATGGTGCCCGATTCCCCCTGGAACACCTGAATGATCTGGTACGAGAGCTTGTTGACGTCATCTGCGCTGAGCGTGGTGAACAGCGGGCGGAATCCGTCGAACAGAGTCGTCAGGTTCACCGCGGGCTTGGTGCGCTCGAGCGGAATGGTCGCTCCCCCGGTGATCTTCTTGCCCTGATCGCCCGAACCCTGCTCGATGGCGATGTAGCGCTGACCGACCAGGTTGCGGAAGCGAATGGTGGCAGTCGAACTCGCCGGCAGCCAGTCGCGACTGCTCAGCGTGAAGTCGACCTTCGCCTCTCGTTCGTTGGCGATCTCGATCTTGTCGACCTGCCCGACGCGAACGCCGGCGATTCGGATCTCGTCACCCTCGTTGAGCGAGGTGACATCGGTGAACATGGCCGAGAACTTGGTACCACCACCACCGCTCGAGTTCGCGATGGTGAAGGCCAGGGTGGCCGTGGCGATGATCGTGATCACGGCGAACACGACCAACTTGATGATCGGCGCGAGAAGGCCTCTCATGGCACGGTCACCTCCACTCCTCTCAATGCCGGTGCGCCGAGTGCGGCGGCCCACGACGGGACAGTCTCTGGTGCAACACCACTCGCTTGTCCGTAGATGACGGCAAGAGTGTCACGCTCGAAGTCCGAGCCCTCGTAGCTCGCGGGCTGCGCAGATGCGGAGACAGCGGGAACGATGGAACTCTGAGCCGACTTCGGTGGGCCCTGCCCGGGGATCTCCTGCGGGCCGGGGTTGCGACTCGGGGGCTGGTAGGACCCGTCGTTGATCGAACCTCCCGGGTACTGCGGGAAGAACTCTCCCGGTGCCGCCGGCTCGAAGCAGGTGGCTCCGCGGTCGTCGAACAGCCGTGGCTCGTCCTGGTTCGGCAAGTAACGGCCCTTCGGGTTGACGAAACCGATAGTCGTGTTAATCCCTGGGTACTCGTCGCCCTCACCGAGGACGATCTTGCCGCGCCTTGCACCCTCGGCGAACTGGCTGAAGGTGCAGCCGAACGTCGGCGAGAACTCGGCCAGCAAGTCGAGGGCCTCTCGTGAGTTCGAGGCGAGACCGATCAGATTCTCGGAGTTGACCTGCAAGAAATCGGCGGTCGTGTTCGATGCCGACGTCAGCGAGCCGTAGAGCGTCTCGAGGCTCGACTGCCGCTCGACCACCGTATTACCCGTCGTACGCAGGTTGTCCAGCGCCGAGATCAGCTCCGGTGCGGCGTCTGCGTAGGTCTGGGAGAAGTCGGCGAGACCCACCAGCGTCTGCTGGATGTTCGGCAGTTCGGTGTTGAGACCGGAAACGACATCGGTGAGGTCGTCGATGGTCTGTCCGAGCTGCTCGCCGCGTCCGCTCAGGCCCTGCGCCAGTGACCCGAGGGTATTGGCGAGGTCCTGCGGCGGGATGGCTTGCAGCAACGGCAGCAACCCGTCGAGCAACTGCCCGACCTCGATCGCGTTGCCGCTCGTGTCCTGTCGAAGAACGGTGCCGTCGGAGATCGGCGACGCCGAATCGTTCTCGGGCACGATCAGCGAGACGTAGCGCTCGCCGAACAGGGTCTTCGGCAGCAGCCGCGCAGTGGCATTCGACGGGATCAGCGGAGCCTTGTCCGGATCGATGGCGAGCTGCGAGGTGACGACGCCGTCGACGGTCGACGCCGAGCGCACCTCGCCGACGATCATGCCGCGCACCTTCACATCTGCGTTCATCGGCAGAGCGTTGCCGACCGAGTCGGTTTCGAGGCTGACGTTGACGACCGATTTGAACGTCTTGTTGTAGGAGGTGATGCTCCATCCGAGAAACAGGATGAGTACCAAGAAGAACGCAAGTCCGAGCAGTACTCGCTTCAGTCGCGACGGCGAGTCGATCATCCGGCAACCCTCACTGTGGTGGTCGTGCCCCAGATGGCGAGGCTCAGGAAGAAGTCCAGTACCGCGATCGTGACGATCGCCGTACGTACTGCGCGACCCACCGCGACGCCGACGCCTGCCGGTCCGCCGGAGGCGTGGTAGCCGTAGTAGCAGTGGATCATGATCAGCACGAACGCGAAGATGAGCACCTTGAGGAAGGAATACAGCACATCTTCTGGAGGTAGGAACAAGTTGAAGTAGTGGTCGTACGAGCCGGACGACTGCCCGTTGAAGATCGTGCTGATTCCGCGGGAAGCGACGTACGAGGCAAGCAGACCGACGATGTACAGCGGGATCACCGCAACGAATCCGGCGATCATGCGGGTGGTGACGAGGAACGGCACGCTGGGCACTGCCATGACTTCGAGTGCGTCGATCTCCTCCGAGATACGCATCGCGCCGAGCTGGGCGGTGAAACCACAACCGACGGTGGCGGACAGTGCAAGCCCGGCCACGATCGGTGCAATTTCACGGGTATTGACGTAGGCGGACAGGAAGCCGGTCAACACCGAGCTGCCGAGCTGTTCCAGGGCGGCGTAACCCTGCAGACCGACGACGATGCCGGTGAAGCCGGACATCATCACGATGACACCGATGGTGCCGCCGATGACGGCGAGCGCGCCGCTGCCGAAGGTGACCTCCGCCAGCAGGCGGAGAACCTCCTTCTTGTAATGGACTGCGGTCTTGGGTATCCACCCGATGGCCCGCAGATAGAACGACATCTGCTCGCCTGCGCGATCGAGCACGTTGAGCGGGGCATTGCCGACGCGCTTGACGCGCATCAGCGTGCGGTCACCGCGACCTCTGGCGATCGTCATCGCGGTTACGCTCCCTTCGCTGGTACGACCTGGAGGTAGACCAGGGTGAGAATGAGGTTGGCGAAGAACAGCAACAGGAACGTGATGACAACCGTCTGGTTCACAGCTTCACCGACACCCTTGGGGCCGGGGTTGGGATTCAGGCCCTTGTACGACGCGATGATGCCGGCGATGAGACCGAAGATCGCCGCTTTCGCTTCTGCGACATACAGATCGGGCAGCTGAGCCAACGCGGAGAACGACGCCAGGTAGGCACCGGGGGTACCACCCTGCAGGATCACGTTGAAGAAGTAGCCACCGACGATGCCGACGACCGAGACGAGTCCGTTGAGCAGCAGCGCCACGAGGATCATGGCCAGCACTCGCGGAACGACGAGGCGGTGAACCGGATCGATTCCCAGTACCCGCATCGCGTCGATCTCCTCGCGAATGGTGCGAGAACCGAGGTCGGCGGTGACGGCAGAACCGGCCGCACCGGCCACCAAGAGGGCGGTCACGATCGGACTGCCCTGCTGGATGACGGCGAGCACGCTGGCAGCACCGGTGAACGATTCGGCACCGAGCTGCTTGATCAGCGAACCGGTCTGCAGCGATACGACCGCGCCGAACGGAATGGCGACCAGAGCCGTCGGCAGAATCGTCACGCTGGCGATGAACCAGGCCTGCTCGATGAACTCGCGGAACTGGAACGGCCTACGAAAGGTGTTTCGGACCACCTCGACGAACAGTTCGACGATATTGCCCGCTTGTGTCAGAGCGGCGTTCGCGGGCGCGAACGCGGACTTCTTCGATCCCCCCATGTCTGCTATTGACCCCGACCTTGTGTTGGAGCTTGGTAGCCCTGCTGATCATGTCCTTGGTCGTAGCCTTGTTGGCTGTACCCCTGTTGGTCGTAGCCCTGCTGGCCGTACCCCTGTTGGTCGTAGCCCTGCTGGTCGTAGCCCTGCTGGTCGTAACCGTGCTGGTCTGCGTACGCCGGGTAACGCTGCCCCGAGTCGGTGCTGTCGAGGCTCTCCTGGATCGCGACCTGAGCGCTGTGCGGCAGGGTGTGCATGATCTGGCGCACCCGCTCCTGCCTGCGTCCGACGGCCTGGCGCACCGGCGTACCCGGGGTGGCCTTCATCTGCGGCACGATGCCTTCGACGTCGTCGACGCCACCGGCGTGGTGACCGGCGTCGACCATGGCCTGCTCCTGCGCCATCTGCGCCTCGTCCTTCTCTTCCGACATTCCGATCGGCCCGATCATCGTGCCGTTCAGGAATTGCTTGACCACCGGCTCGTCACTGGTGAGCAGCACCTCACGGGGGCCGAACATGACCAGCTGACGACGGAACAGCATGCCGATGTTGTCGGGGACCGTTCGAGCCAGGTTGATGTTGTGCGAGACGATGAGGATCGTGGCATCGATGTTGGCGTTGATGTCGATCAATGTCTGCGAAATGTACGTCGTACGAACAGGATCGAGGCCGGAGTCCGGCTCGTCGACGAGAATGATCTCCGGGTCCAGCACCAGCGCGCGGGCGAGGCCGGCACGCTTGCGCATACCGCCGGAGATTTCACCGGGCAGCTTGTCCTCGGCGCCGAGCAGACCCGTCAGTTCGAGCTTCTCCATGACGATCTTGCGAATGTCGGACTCGGACTTCTTGGTGTGCTCGCGAAGCGGGAAGGCGACGTTGTCGTAGAGGTTCATCGAGCCGAACAGGGCACCGTCCTGGAAGAGCACTCCGAACAGCTTGCGGATCTCGTAGAGCTCACGCGAGGAGCACTGCAGGATGTCGGTTCCGTCGATGAAAATCTTGCCCTGCTCGGGGCGAAGGAGACCGATCAGCGACTTGAGAAAGACCGACTTACCGGTACCGGAAGGACCGAGCAATGCACTGACTTCACCCTTCGGCAGAGTCAACGTCACGTCCTGCCAAATCTTCTGTACACCGAAAGACTTGGTCAATCCTTCGACCGAAACCTCGACTCCCACGCTGACCTCCACAATTCATACACATCGACCCGGATGTGGGTTGCGTCACTGTATCCCATGCACGTGTCCGCTCCGACACAGGAGCTTACCGCCCAGTAAGAACTTCCCCGAGTCAGGCTGTAGAGCTTGCATCAGTGTGGCTCATCTCACGCGAGCCGGTCGGGAAGTCGCCCGAACTGTGACAAGTCCCTGCCGTCGGATTCTGTGACAAGACACAACTGCACCCGGCCGAGACCATTCGGAAAGCTTCGGACTTCGGCGTTCACGAGTAAACAGTGACGCGTTGCCGATGTCCCGGGATCGAGAAGACTCCGTGATCGGTCACAACGCAGCGCGATGCGATCCGCATCGAACACAGGAGAAGGCTCCATCGAACGCAGGAGCAGCCCTCCCCCGAACACAGAAAAGGGCCGCCCTCACCGAAGTGAGGACGGCCCCTTCTGTGCGCTCGATGTTGAGAGCGCGAAGTACGACTGCAGTGAAGCGGTCTTACTTGACGGAGATCTTTGCGCCGGCAGCTTCCAGCTTCTCCTTGGCAGCCTCGGCTGCGTCCTTGGCGACCTTCTCCAGGATTGCCTTCGGAGCGCTCTCGACGAGGTCCTTGGCTTCCTTCAGGCCGAGGCCGGAGACGACCTCACGGACGACCTTGATGACCTGGATCTTCTTGTCGCCGGCCGACTCGAGAACGACGTCGAACTCGTCCTGCTCTTCGGCTGCCTCAGCCGGAGCGCCTGCTCCGCCTGCTGCTGCAACTGCGACGGGAGCAGCTGCGGTGACCTCGAAGGTCTCCTCGAATGCCTTCACGAACTCGCTGAGCTCGAGGAGGGTGAGCTCCTTGAACTGGTCGAGCAATTCTTCGGTGCTGAGCTTCGCCATGGTGGCGGTCCTTCCTGTAAGTACCTGGCCGCTGATCCGCGACATGGTGTTGGTGTGGAGCTGTTCGCTAATGCCAGCGGATCAGCTTTCGGCGGGAGCTTCCGCCGGTGCTTCTGCTTCTGCAGGGGCCTCGGCTGCGGCAGGTTCGCCGGCAGCCTTCTTCTCCTGCAACGCGAACGCCAAGCGGGCGAACTGCGATGCGGGAGCGTTGAACAGGCCTGCAGCCTTCGACAAGTTGCCCTTCATGGCGCCGGCGAGCTTGGCCAACAGGATCTCGCGAGACTCGAGGTCTGCGATCTTGTTGATCTCGTCCACGGACAGCGTTGCGCCGTCCATGTAGCCGCCCTTGATGATCAAGGCCTTGTTGTCCTTCGCGAAGGCCTTGATGGCCTTCGCAGCGTCGACCGGCTCGCCCTTGATGAATGCAATGGCGGTCGGTCCGACGAACAAGTCGTCGAGGCCGGTGATGCCGGCATCGGCAGCTGCGCGCTTGACCAGGGTGTTCTTGGCGACGGAGTACGTGGCACCTTCGCCGAGCGCACGCCGGAGCTGAGTCAGACCGGAAACCGACAGGCCACGGTATTCCGTGACGACGGCAGCCGTCGAACCCTTGAACTGGTCGGTGATCTCCGAAACTGCGGAGACCTTTTCGGGCTTTACCATACTTCGCCTCCTCTCGTGGGAAGTTGTGTCGATCGCGAGAGGGCCGGAAAACGACGAACGCCCCGGTGCAGGAAGCACACGGGGCGTGAACGAGCAGGCAGCCGAAGCTGCACGACAGGTTCCCTACCGCGTTCTCCTGCGTGGGCCGTCCGAAGCGATCTCGGACCTTCAACCGCACACCTGTCAGGAAATTTCCCTCGAGAAGGCGGTGACCAACGGTCTTGGGTAGAACTTGATTGGGCGGAACGAAAGAAATGCACGCACTGCGAGCACATTCCTTCTGGACCGTCGACCAGGCTACAACACCTCGGGGGTCAACTCCAAAACGATCGGCTACTGCCGCACCCCGTAGACGACCAGGTTGCGTTCGTAACTGCCCACGGTCGTATCGAAATCGCCCGAACAGGTGATCAACCGGATCTCGTCGCCGGGCACCGCGCCGAACACCGACGCCGTCGGGAAGTCCGCCTTGCCGTGGTCGCCGATGCGCTCGATCCGATAGTCCGCGCTGCCCCCTGCTTCGTCGCCGACCGTGACGATGTCGCCCGGGTTCAGATCCGACAGCCGATCGAACACCGCAGGTCCGGTAGTCGAGTCGACATGCCCGGCGAACACCGTCGGACTGCCGATCCCACCGGGTCGGCCACCGCCGGTGAACCACCCGACGTCGTCGTAGTCGGTGGGTACCTCCATCTCGCCGCTGTCGGCAATACCCAGGCCGACGAGCCCCTCGTCGAGCGCGATGGCAGGAATGCTCAGGCGCATCGGGATCGGCCGATCCCCCACTACGCCGGACAGTTCGGGCGAGGGCACGGGCACGGGCGAAGACGAGGACACCGGCGGGGCCGGCTCCGCCGGTGGCGACGGCGTCTGCGCACCACATCCCGTCACCACCGCCGTCAGAACCGCGGCCGTCAGAACCGCGGCCGCGAGTGCAGCCCGCGTGGGGAGCTTCAGCTCTGCACCCCGCGGGTGCGCCGTGCCACCAACGTCACGCCCGCGACAGCCATCGCGCCGAGAGCTACCGCGCCGACGACGGGAGCTGCGGAACCGGTCGCCGAATCGGATGCCGCGGCGAGCGCCGCGCCGCCACCTCCGGTTGCTACCGATCCGACCGGAATCCGGGTCAGCTGTCCTCGGACCGCTCCGGCCGAGAAGTCGACGGTGTGGGTGTCGGCCGCGAAGCCTGCTGGGTCGGCTTCGATCCGGTCCAACGTGAATCCGGTACCGCTGTCTGCATCGGCACCGGCCGGGGTCAGACCGGTGGTGAACGGACCCTGCATGCAGCCGTTGCTGTTGCGCGGGCCGTCCCCGATGGGGGTCGGGTTCGGGAACGCGAGGCGCGGCGGCCCCGCTGCACCTGCTGCGGCCTGGTGGATATGAGTAGCCGTCTTGGCCGGGCTCATGTAGTCACCTGTCACACCGTTCAGCGAGATGTCGTAGCAGATGATGTCGAGGTCGGAATTGATCCGCAGCGTGAAGGTGCCCATCGCGCCCGGCTGACCCGGAGTGGCCACACCGTCACCGTTCAGAACCTGATCGGGCGTGGCCATCGCGGTGAACGCGCTGGTGAAACTGTCCGGTTCGGCGACCGGGGTGTCGGCAGCGGCCGGGCCCGCCGAGAACAGCAGCAGCGCCGCCGCGGTGGCCGTACCGCCGACGAGTGCCGTGGCGGATCTACGAACGGACGCCGCCGGGCGTGTAGTGGAACGTGTGATCATCTCGTGTGCCTTCCGTGAAAGTATCGGGCAGGCGAGCCCGTACACGGTGTACGACGGTCGGCGCGTAGATGTTCAAATATCGGTAAAGAAATATTCCAGTCTTGGATATGAACGCCTGCGGGGCCGCAGACGTAATCACTGTCATGAGCATCGGGAGCGTGATCGAGCTGGACTTCGATGTCGCGGCCGCATACGACCAGCACGCGTCGGAGATGGTCGGTTACGCCGTCAATGCCCTCCGCGATCGAGCCCTCGCCGAGGATTGTGTGCAGGAGACGTTCCTGCGGGCCTGGCGGGCCAGAGCGCGCTTCGACCCGAGCCGAGGTTCACTTCGCACGTGGCTCTTCGCGATCGAGCGAAACGTCATCGTCGATCTCGTTCGGTCCCAGGCGAGAGTGCCTGCGACGACATCGGACCGGCCCGACGAGCACGAACGCGGACCGAGCGCCGTCACGCGCGACACCACCGCCGACACCGACGAGCGGCTCCGCATCATCGCGGCACTGGCACAGCTCTCGCCCGACCACCGCGAGGTCGTCGTGGCCGTGCACGTATCCGGAAGCAGCTACGCCGAACTGTCGGAATCGACCGGAGTGCCGGTACGCACGCTCCGCACCCGCGCCTTCTACGCCCTGAACGCACTACGCAGAAACCTCGACAGAAAGGAGGACCGATGACAGCCTCACCCGATCGGCGAGCAGAGCTGATCGCTGCAGCAGTCGGCGACGATCTCGACGATGCCGAAGCCGACGAACTTCGCGCGCTGGCCGCGTCGGACCCCACGGTCGACATCGAGATCGCTGAACTACG
The DNA here is from genome assembly GCF_040686915.1 of Rhodococcus sp. NPDC077669. Lineage (NCBI taxonomy): Bacteria > Bacillati > Actinomycetota > Actinomycetes > Mycobacteriales > Nocardiaceae > Rhodococcus > Rhodococcus sp. NPDC077669. The sequence goes on from NZ_JBFBMD010000014.1 coordinate 23,615, forward strand.
CGCGACGACGGAGCAGCTCGAACGCCGGGGCCCGGACCTGCTGTGGCTGGACTCGACTCCGCCGCCCGGACTCCGCGAGCGAATCCTGGCCGCCACCCAGAACGCCGACAACGCCGTTGCCCCTGGGCGTTCGGGCAGCTCCGGATTGCAGCCGGTCGCCGGGCCGCGGTTCGGTGTCAGGAACGGGTCGGCCGGGTTGGCCGCTGCCGCGGCCCTCGTCGGCGTTGTCGTCGGCAGCGCAGCAGTACTGGGCATCGACGCATACCGCTCCGAGCCCGGTGAAGCCCAGGTCGTGGTCACCGGACCACCGGGAACCCTCGGGGCCTACGAGGAAATAGCGTTCACCACCAGCGGACCGACGGTCGACGTCGAAGGCGGTCTCGTAGCCCACACGTGGGGAACGGAGACCGTCCTCGAAATGGACGGCATCTCCGACGGCGGTCCGTACGACGTCGTTCTCGTCGACCGATCGGGCGTCGACCGGCCGTCCGGCACGTTCCTCGGCAGCACCGTCACCATCGAGTGCCGGATGAATGCCGCCGTCCTGCGCGGCGACGTCGCCGAGATCGAGATCAGGGGTTCGGACGGAGTCGTACTCGCGTCGGCTCAGGTGCCGTCTGCCTGAACGCTTGTCTCGGAACGCAATCCGGGCCACCAATTTCGCTCGCCGAACAGCTTCATCATCGCCGGCACCATCATCATGCGCACCAGAACCGCGTCGAACAAAACGGCGACAGCGAGCGCGAACCCGAACTGTTGGAGTTCGAGAACATCGGCGGTGAGGAAGCTGGCGAACACGGCGATCATGATCGCGGCCGCAGCAGTGATCGGCCTGGCGGTGTGCTCGAGGCCGTCGACGATCGCGGTGTCGTTGGCACTGGTATCGTTGGCACTGGTGTTGTTCACGCTGTGTCGGTTGCGATGCGAGACGAACACCTCGCGCATCCGGCCGATGAGAAACACCTCGTAATCCATCGACAGACCGAAGACCACGGCGAACACGGTGACGGGCAGATACACCTGGATGTAGCCCGGACTGTCGAACCCGAGTAGCGCCGATCCCCATCCCCACTGGAACACCGCCACCGTCGCACCCAACGCCGCGCCGGTGACGAGCACATTCATGGCGACCGCCTTGATCGGAATCACCACGCTCCGAAAGACGATTCCCAGGTACACCAGCGAGAATGCCAGCACTGCGAATACGACCCACAGGAACTTGCTCGAAATCTCCTGGGAGGCATCGACGACAAGGGCGGTGGTTCCGCCGACGGATACGGTGGTGCCGTCGCGGTCTGCGGCAACAACTGCCTGCGACCGGATCGACTCGACCAGGTCGGAGGCCTCGGTCGAGTCGATCGGCACCGCGGGCACCACGATCAGCAGCGTGCGGCCGGAGTCCTGTTGCGCCAGGGCGTAATCGACGCGACCGTCGGCTCGGATGTCGTCGGCGAAGGCCGCGACCGTGGCCGCCTGCATCGGTTCGAGGGGACGGTCACCGCTGCCGGTGAACACGACGATGATCGGCGAAATCGTTCCAGGAGCGAACTTCTCGGTGAGGACCGTATTGGCCCGGCCGCTCGGCTCCGCGGCAAGGGCGTCGGCTCCGAGGTCCACCCCGTACTGGATGGTCCCGATCGGCACCAGGGCGGCCAGCAGCACGGCTGCGGTGACGGCCGTGTAGCGCCACGGGCGTTCGATGACGTGTCGCGCCCACCGTGACCACCACGTGGGTATCGCGGCATCGTGCTCACCGACCGCCGGAGGCTGAAACCTCTGCGGTAGCGACAGTGTCGAGATTCGCGGGCCGAGGACCGCGAGAATTGCCGGTAGCAGCGTCCAGGCCACCACGACGACGCACGCCACCGTCAGCGCTACGACGAACGAAATACTCTGCACGGCAGGAACATCGACGATCGCCAGAGCACCGAGCGAAATGAGTACGACCAGACCGGAGATGACGATCGTGTGGCCCGCCGTTCCCATCGCGGCCCCGACGGCCGCATTCGTACGCCCCTGACCCGTGGCGTCCCCCGGCAGCGTGGTGCGGTCCATTTCCTCTCGAAATCGGCTGACGATGAAGAGCGCGTAATCGATGCCCAGACCGAGACCGAACATCGACGCCACCGTCGTCACGAGGACATCGAAGGTCATGACGTGCGAGAGCAGCGAGAACACTCCGAACGCCGCCAACACTCCGATGCCCGTGGTGACGAGCGGCACGATGCCGGCGACCACGGATCCGAGAGCCAGGATCAACAGCACGAATGCCAGTGGTAGGCCGATACTTTCGGCCCGGACGGCGTCCTCGGACTCGACTTTGGTCAGATCGACGGTCATCGGCGAGTATCCGGTGGCCGCCACGTCGATACCACCGTCGGATGCCCCGTCGATGAGCTTCTGAATGCGTTCTGCGGTCGCGATCCGGTCGCGAGGGTCGCCGCCGACACCGACGAAAGCCAGTGCCGACGTTCCGTCCTCGGAGATCTGGGGCACGAATCCGGCCGTTTCGTAGGGATCGACGACCCGCAGCACATCCGGGGATTGCCGCAGCGCAGAGACGGTCTCGCCGACGCGTTCGCGGAAAGCGGGGTCTGCGACGCGGACCCGATCCGACGTGAACGTGACGACGAGCTGCTCGGACCCGAACGAGGAGAAGTGCTGTTCGACGAGCGCGTCGGCACGACTCGATTCGGTACCGGGGACGGAGAAGTTGGCTCCCACCAACGAGTTCTGCAGTGCCGGATAGAGCGCAGCAGAACCCACCGCGATCAGCAGCCAGACGGCCAGCACGAGCCACCTGTGACGGCCGACCGTTTGCCCCCAGCGGTCACCGATGCCGAGCCTGGTCTGCGCACGGTCGAGCACCACCGTCCGATCGATCATGGCCGAGGCAGCTCGAGATCGCGGTTGTAGATGCGGTACGTCCGGTGCGGAGTCTGCTCCATGCGGGTCAGCACCGATCCCTTCATCCAGGGGCTGTCGTCGAGCACCGGCGCTGCCTCCACCCGGGTGTAGCCGAGATCGCGCATCCGCACCGACAACTCCATGATCAGCAACGACGACACCGCGCGATCGGGGCAGTCCGGATCGACGAACAGCATGTCCACCCGCACCCCGTCGATGACGTCCGTTCGGCTCGGCTTCTTGACGTGCCACAGCGTCACCAGGTCTCGCAGCCACCGCGACTTCAGGTGCGCGGCCTTGGCCGCGGCCTGATTGACGTCCGGGATGCCCATCAGAAATCCGACGGGCTTGCCGTCCAACTCGGCCAACAGGGTGAGCCGTCGATCGAGGACCGGAAGCATCATCTTCAGCAACTCGAACAGTTCCACGAACGACAGTGGTGAGAAGCCCCAGAAGTTCACGAACGTCTTGTTGTAGAGATCGCGCACGATGCGCGCGTCGCGGCGAACCGTTCGGTACTTCATGGAGCGGAACGTCACTTCCGAACGCGCCTTGATCTTTTCGAAGATCTGCATGTGCCGCGCATATTCGGGGCGGTTGTAGATCACGCACGGGTCGTCGAACAGGTAGCTGTAGAAGTCCTTGATTCCCACGAGCCCCCACTTCTCGAAATGGGCTGCGTAGTAGAGAGGGTTGTGCGGCATGCCCACCAACGGAAGGGCAGGCTCGTCGTCGACGACGATGCCCGCGCTGTAGAACATCGACGGGCCGAAAGGCCCGGACATCGCGCCGAGCCCGCGCGCGGCAAGCCACGCCGCCGCGGCGTCGAGCAGGCCGGTGGCGACCTCGTGATCGTCGACGGCCTCGTAGAACCCGAAGAAGCCGATGGATTCACCGGTGTACTGGGTGAAGCTCGTGTCGTGGATGGCCACGACTCGTCCGACGACGACCCCGTTCTCGCGTGCGAGGAAGGCCGCGATATCGCGGGTCGACGCGATGGCGACCGGCGGCGAAATCAGGATCCGATCGAGATCCATGGGTTCGTCGGGCAATCGGTACGGATCACCCTGGTAGACGAGATCGGTGACAGCCTTGAATTCGTTCCAGTCCTGGGTGGACTCGACCCGGTCGACAGTGATCATCGTTCCTTCTCACATGAAGTGTTGTCTGCCACCGGGATCGGTGAGCGGGCGACGACGCTCTCCCCCGCGAACACGTACTGGCCCGGTCGGACGGTGATGGTTTCGGCGAGAGCGTCGGGGACGAACACGTCGCATTGAGACCCGAAGCGGATCATCCCGTACTGCTCGCCGCGTTCGACGGTGTCGCCGACGGCGACGTGCGCGACGATCCGGTCGACCCACAGATCCGCTATCTGTGTCACCGTCACCACCGACCCCGATGAATGTTCGATGGAGATGGTGAGCCGCTCGTTGCTCAGTATGTAGTCGCACCCCTCGTCGTACGGGGTGCGCCGCGTCAACAGGTTCGCTCCCACTCGCGCCATCGACTTGTTGAACGGTGCCGCGGAGCGATGACGCCGCATGCCGATGGTGCCCGAGATCGGAATCCTGTTGCGGTGCACCGAGTATTCGGACATGTAGATCCCGATGAGGTATCCGCTCTCGGTCGCTGCCACACCCGCGATCTCGTCCAGCGGAATGGTTCTGCCCTTCTTGACGGCGAATGCCGTCGAACCCGCGTCGACGCGTTTGACGTACGTGACGAACCCGTCGGCTGGTGCCACCACCGACAGCGGATCGGCCGGCGGAACGCGATGCGGGTCTCGGAAGAAGAACCGGGTGCGCCAGTACAGGAACACCCCGAACGGTGCCGCCACGGCGACACCCACACCGACGAGTGCTCGTCCGAGCGACATCAGAGATGTCGCTGTTCGTCGATGCTCTCCGACCACGTCACGAACGCGTCGGCTGCCCGGTGTCGCAGCGCACCGGGCAGCAGTCCGATGACGCCACACACGACGTAGAAGCCAACGGAGAGAACGGCATTGGTGACCTCGTGGCCGAGGGAGAGTTCCCGCAACCGCACCGAGGTCGGCTCGAATCCGTCTGCCACGTCAGTTGACGACAGGGGTGAGCGTCTTGAGCTGGGCCTTTTCGAAGTACAGCTCGAAGAGCCTGCGGTGATCGCACCAGGAGGTGTCGTGGTCGACGGGCAGGATGGCCTCGGGCTTGTGCACCAGCCGCATGAGCTTGTCGATGTTGTCGGCGAGCATGGTCTCGGCGAACCGAGGAGAGATACGGACGCTGACGCGTTCGACGAACTCGTCCCAGCTCACCAGGTCGAGGCCAAGGAGCTCGGCGTACAGGTCGTGTCCGTAACCGGTCGGGTTGCTGGGCAACAATCGGGTGAGCGGGTGGCTCCGCAGTGCGTTGCCGGCCATGACGTCGCACATCACGTCCACCGGGACGTAGTTCATTCCCGGCCCGTCCCAGATCGCGCCGGCGGCGATCGCCAACTCCACGATGCGCCAGAAGCTGTAGACGCGGCCCGGATCGAGGCCCAGGTCGGTACTGCCGAGGATGTAGGGGGCCTCGGCCAGCGTGACGGAATACGTGTCCGACATCGACAACCACCCGAGCAAGGTGGCGTTGACCCACTTCATCTGGGCGTACCCGGAGTACCACCACGAGTCGGGACGACGGAAGTCCTCGGGCTTCTGATAGAGATGCGCGCCGATGCTGCCGACGTAGGTCAGATGCTTTCGGGCCGAGGTGATGCTGAATTCGAGGATGCGCAGCACGCTGACGAACCAGTCGTCCCGCAGCTCGGCGTAGCTCTCGGTGTAGTCGGTCGAGCTGGCGCAGTTGAAGATCTGGCCCACACCGGCTGCGAGTTCAAAGTACCCGGCCTTGTCCAGACCGAAGCGGAACGAGGTCGGCGTGCCTTCGACGATCCGAATCTTGTCTGCATCGACCGTGATCTCGTACTGATCGAACGTGCGCTGGAGTCGCTCGAGGGCCGACTCCTCCTCGGTGGAACGAACCACGGCGTACACGACGTCGACGGCGGAGTCCCGGGTGAGACGGCCGATCAGATGCGCGCCGAGAAACCCGTTCGCTCCGAACACGAGCGCAGTGTCGGTACGCGGTGGTGCCATGCTCGCGACGCGGCGACGAGTCTCCTCGTCGATGAACGGCCGCAGCGCGGTGGGATCGCCGTTGCTGAGGGCAACGACATCGGCGTACTTGCCGGCAAAGCGTAGCCCCGGGCATTCGCTGGTGATCAGTGCGTCCGCGTGCGGCCAGATAGGCCGTTGCGATCCGTCTCCGAACAGTGCTTCTACGTGCATTCGTACTCCCCTGCAACGGTCGGTGTCCCACATCACTCGGACGGGCAGACGTTAACAACGCAGCGAGCGTCGTAGTCGCTGGTTTCGAAAGTCTGGTATGCCCCACAGCAACGCTCAACCGGCGTTGAGAATGTTCCCAACAAAACACAGAACTGAAGCCGTCTCGTTGGAGCACACCACGACCGATTCGCGTTCCACAGGACAAAGAGGGTCGTTCGAAGGTCTAATCGTTCTCCATGACCGCCGTCGAGCCCCACCCCCTCCTGAGACCCCCGCGCGACCCCAGCGGCGGCGAGGCCGCGCAGGCCTGGGCAGCGATCACGGCGCAGGCTCCGCAGTACCCACGAGTGTCCGTCTCGGCCGACGTGCGCATTCCGATGAGCGACGGAGCCGCCCTACGCGCATACGTCTTCCGCCCCGCCGATGCGTCCGGGCAGCCGGTTCCGGGGACGTTCCCGACGGTCCTGAACCTGACGCCCTACAACAAGCTGTTGATCAAAGGCATCGACACGATCCTCGAAACACCGATACTCGGCCGAGCCATCAGAAAGTTCTCGTCGGCGTTCGACCTGACCGGTACCGCGTTCGACGGCATCACCGAGATCACTCGTGTGGTCGCGGGCGGAGCCGCGGATCTGTTGTCGGTCAACCGCCACCTCGTTCGTAGCGGGTACGTCCAGATGATCGTCGACGTTCGAGGAACCGGAAGCTCCACCGGAACCTGGGACGTACTGGGCACCCGAGAACAACTGGACTCGATCGAAGTGATCGAGTGGGCGCGCCGGCAATACTGGTGCAACGGCAGAATCGGCATGGCGGGCATCTCGTACTCAGCGATCAACGCACTGCAGGCGGCAGCCAAGAGACCCGACGGGCTCGACGCGATATTCGCCGTCGAAGGTTCGGTGGACATCGTTCGCGAGATCTTGGCAACCGGAGGCGCGACCTCGGCGTTCATTCCCCTGTGGCTCGCTGCCGTCAACGGACTCAAATGGGCACCTGCGGTGAGAGGAATCGATACCGTCGCATGGCTTCGCGATCGCGTCCGATCACCTGCAACCGACCTGTTCGATCTGGCCAAAGGCTTTGTCACGGGCAATGATCCACGAATCTACGACGACCCGTACTACGACACCATCGACGCCGTCATCGAGGACATCACCGCACCGACCTTCCTCTACGGCTGCTGGCACGACATCTTCGGCAGCTCGGCCCCGGACATCTACAACCGACTCGCTCTCGAACGCGGCTCCAAACAACTACTCGTCGGCGACGGCTACCACGTCAATCCCGGAATCGGTTTCGGTGAACCGGGATTCCCACCACGACTGGACGTACTCGAGCGAGCCTGGTTCGACAGGTGGCTGTGCGACATCGACAACGGAATCGAGAACTACGGGCCGGTCACCCTACGACAACAGGGCGGCAATTGGACTGCGCACGGCCGCTTTCCGGCTCCCCAGGCACAGTCGCGCCGGCTGTATCTGTCGACCGAAGCGTCGAACACCGCCGCCCACGCCGCCGGCGACGGCAGCCTCGCCTACGAGCCGTCCACGTCGTCCGGCGTGCTGACCGTACGTCCATCACTCCGTGCCGTCGTATCCCGGGACACCACACAGGTTCTCGCCGGTGTCACGGCTCTACTGGGCGGCGGCTTCACCTACGACAACCGATTCGCCGAAGGTGCCGCCGCCACGTTCACCACCGAACCCGCCCGCGCGGACACCGTGCTGTCGGGCCCGATGAACCTGCATCTGCGCGTGATCTGCCGTGCCCGAGACGCATTGTGGGCGATCATGACCTGCGACGTCGCCCCCGACGGTAAGTCGACCGTATTGAGCAACGGGGCGTTGCTCGCGTCTCGCCGAGCCGTGGACGACGAGCGATCACTGTTCGCACCGAACGGCGACTACACCCGGCCGTACCACCCGCTCACCAAGGCCGCTGTGCTGCCGGTACCCGTCGGGCAGCCCATCACACTCGACATCGACATTCTCGGCACCGAAGCTGTGATCGCGACGGGTCATCGCCTCCGGGTGGCCGTATTCGCCACCGACGCACCACGGTTCATCCCCATCCTGCCGGACATCGTTCGCACTCGACTGAAACCGCAGGACATCGCGATCGACCCACACGATCCCAGCTACCTGGTGGTTCCGGTGCTGGGCGACCCCGACTGGTAGGAACGAGAACATGAGAATCGAACAAGGCATCGCGCCGTCGAACTCCATCGACATCGCGTACGAGGACATGGGATCGGTCGACGACCCCGCTGTACTGCTCATCATGGGTCTGTCCGCGCAGCTGACGCTGTGGCCCATGGACTTCTGCACGCGTCTCGTCGACGCCGGATATCGGGTGATCCGCATCGACAACCGCGACATCGGGCTGTCGACGAAGATGACGGGCAGGAAGGTGCACGGCTGGCAGATTCTTCGGCTCCTCCGGCACGAACTGGGAATGTCGTCGGACGTCCCGTACACGATCGTCGACATGGCCGCCGATGCGGTCGGTGTACTCGACCACCTCGACATCGACTCCGCGCACGTCGTGGGCGCGTCGATGGGCGGCATGATCACGCAGGTGTTCGCCGGTAGCTACCCGCAGCGAACCAAGTCCGTGTCCATTCTGTTCTCGAGCACCAACGAGGCATTCCTGCCACCGCCGGATCCCCGGGCACTACTGCCGTTGATCGGTGGCGTCGGCAAGGACGCCACGAAGGACGAGATCATCGCGCATTCGGCGAAGACACTGTCCACGATCGGCTCCCCCGGGTTCCGGACCCCGCTCGAGGAACAGCTCGAAATCGCCCAGGTGATGTACGAACGCAACTACAACCCGTCCGGCGTCATTCGGCAGATGGCGGCCATCACCGGTACCGGCAGCCTCAAGCCCTACGCACAGAAGATCGACGCACCGACGACCGTCATCCACGGGACCGCGGACCGACTGGTGCGGCCGGCCTGTGGCAAGGCCATCGCCCGGGCGGTTCCCGGCGCGGAGCTGACCCTCATCGAGGGCATGGCACACGACCTGCCGGCCGCGTTGCTCGACCGGATCAGCGGCCTCGTGCTGGCCAACTTCGCTCGCGCGAACGCAGCCTAGATCTCGGCAGGACAGAACGACGAAGGCCGGCCTCCCACAGGGAGACCGGCCTTCGTTCGGAGCTGAAGAAATTACGCGTTCGCGTCGTCCTCGAGGAGGTTGCGAGTGCGGTTGGGATCGACCTGGACGCCGGGTCCGGTGGTGGTCGAAACGGTGACCTTCTTGACGTAGCGACCCTTCGCCGACGACGGCTTCGCACGCAGGATCTCGTCCAGTGCGGCACCGTAGTTCTCGACCAGCTTGGTCTCGTCGAACGAGGCCTTGCCGATGACGAAGTGCAGGTTGGCCTGCTTGTCGACGCGGAAGTTGATCTTTCCGCCCTTGATGTCGTTGACGGCCTTGGTCACATCGTTGGTGACCGTGCCCGTCTTCGGGTTCGGCATCAGGCCACGCGGTCCGAGGACACGGGCGATGCGGCCGACCTTGGCCATCTGATCGGGGGTCGCGATAGCGGCGTCGAAGTCCAGGAATCCGCCCTGGATGCGCTCGATCAGATCTTCTGCACCGACGACGTCGGCTCCTGCTGCCTCTGCTTCAGCAGCCTTCTCACCAGCGGCGAAAACAATAACCCGAGCGGTCTTGCCGGTGCCGTGGGGAAGGTTGACGGTGCCGCGCACCATCTGGTCTGCCTTGCGGGGGTCGACGCCGAGTCGCACTGCGACCTCGACGGTGGGGTCGAACTTGCTCGACGCGGTCTCCTTGGCCAGCTTGGCGGCTTCCAGAGGCGAGTAGAGGTTGTCCTGGTCGATCTTGGCGGCCTGCTCGAGGTAGGCCTTACTGCGCTTTGCCATGTCTTACTGTCCTTCGTTCGAGTTCAGAGTGGTTGACGAGCCTGGCCGGCTCTCCCACGTGTGATGCTTGGAGAGGCCGAAAATCAGCCTTCGACCGTGATGCCCATCGAGCGAGCAGTGCCGGCGATGATCTTCGCGGCCTGATCGATGTCGTTGGCGTTGAGGTCTTCCTGCTTGGTCTTGGCGATCTCGCGCACCTGATCCATGGTCACCTTGGCGACCTTGGTCTTGTGCGGCTCGCCGGAGCCCTTCGCCACGCCTGCAGCCTTGAGCAGCAGCTTGGCAGCGGGAGGAGTCTTCAGCTTGAAGTCGAACGTACGGTCCTCGTAGACCGAGATCTCGACGGGCACGACGTTGCCGCGCTGCGACTCGGTCGCGGCGTTGTACGCCTTGCAGAACTCCATGATGTTGACGCCGTGCTGGCCCAGTGCGGGGCCGACGGGCGGTGCCGGGTTGGCGGCGCCGGCCTGGATCTGAAGCTTGATGATCCCGGCTAGCTTCTTCTTCTTCGGGGGCATGTCTTGTTTCCTTGTATTCGCTCGGGTTTCTTGCGGTTGCTACTGCAAGTCTGTGCGGTCGGCTTCTAGATCTTGGAGACCTGGGTGAAGCCGAGCTCGACCGGGGTTTCACGGCCGAAGATCGATACCAGCACCTTGAGCTTCTGCTGCTCTGCGTTGACCTCGCTGATGCTGGCCGGGAGGGTCGCGAACGGGCCGTCCATGACGGTGACCGACTCGCCGACCTCGAAGTCGACCTCGATGGTGGGCTTCGACGTGGTCTCGCTGCCCTGCTCGGCAGTGCCTGCGGCCGCTTTCGCGTCCTTCTTGGCACCTTCCTGAGGCATGAGGAACTTGACGACCTCGTTGATGGTCAGCGGCGACGGACGTGACGTCGCGCCGACGAAACCGGTGACGCCGGGAGTGTTGCGAACCGCACCCCAGGACTCGTCGTTCAGTTCCATGCGGACCAGGATGTAGCCGGGCAGAACCTTGCGGTTGACCTGCTTGCGCTGGCCGTTCTTGATCTCGGTGACCTCTTCGGTGGGAACTTCCACCTGGAAGATGTAGTCACCGACGTCGAGGTTCTGCACACGGGTCTCGAGGTTGGCCTTGACCTTGTTCTCGTATCCGGCGTAGCTGTGAATGACGTACCAGTCACCGGGAGCGCGACGCAGAGCCGCCTTCATCTCGGCAACGGGGTCTTCGGGCTCTGCAGTGACGTCGACGTCAGCGGTGACCTCGGATGTCTCGTCGCCTTCGGCGGGAACGTCGTCCCCGGCGGCAGCGGCGACGTCGGCCTTGATTGCTTCGTCCGTCTCGCGGTCCTGAGCGGCCTGCTCCGCTTCGAGGCCCTGCTTGGTCGCCTCGACATCGGCGTCGAATGCGGCCACTTCGGTGGCGTCGTTGTGCGGCGTGCTCACGTCAGCACCCTTTCTCTAGTTCCTGCTCGGTTCGATCGTCTAAAGTCACGGCAACTGCGTTCGGTCAACCGAACAGCCAGCCGACGCCCTTGATGAACAGCAGATCGAGGCCACTGATGAACGCGACCATGAACGCCAGGAAGACGAGCACGACGGTGGTGTAGGTGACCATCTGCTTCTTGTTCGGCCAGATGACCTTCCGAAGCTCGGCGACGACCTCGCGGAAGAACTGCAGCAGACGCAGAAACACATTCGGTCGCTTGTCGAGCTTGGCCTTACCGGACCGAGCCTTGGCCGAGGTGGCCTTCGCGGGTGCGGCCTTCGTCATCGACACGCCAGCGGCGCTGCCACGGGACCTGCCGGACGCACGCTTGCCGGTGGGAGCCACTGCGCCTGCAGCGGCATCATCTGCGGTTGTGTCAGCATCGGAGAGACGGCCCTCGGAGCCAGGTGCGACGTCGTCTGGAGCCGAGGAGTTCTCGAACTCCTCCGATCGACCGTCGCGCTTACCGCGCTCCTCGCTCACGTCGTTCCTCTCAGTTGCTGACACCTTGGGCAGGGGCGACAGGACTTGAACCTGCAACCTACGGTTTTGGAGACCGTTGCTCTACCAATTGAGCTACGCCCCTTCGGCCGAAAACTTCTCGGCCGCTCTGGTGTCCACCCGACGCATTCACGCGAACCCACACAACCTCCGAGGAGGACGCGGGCAGCGCACAGCGCTGGATTACCCCAGAAATCTCAGTGTACTGCACACCCTTCGGAACAGATAAATCCCGTCGTTCCGGCAGCTCGGTGGCCGTCCGGATCGACCCATCATCAGGCCAAGCGAACCGTAGCGGTCGCTCGCCCGAAAAACTTCTTGCCCTCGAACTTCGCCACGATAGCGATGACGGCAGTTCTCTCGTCCGCATCCACCGACTTGATCTTGCCGGAGAACTCGACCGCAGCCGCGGAGTCCTCGGACACGTAGACCGAGCTGGTGAAGCGAACGTTGTATTCGGTGACCGCACCGGGATCACCCAGCCACGACGTGACGAACCCGGCACCGAGGCCCATCGTCAGCATGCCGTGCGCGATCACATTGTCCAGGCCGGCCAGGCGGACGACCTCGTCGCTCCAGTGAATCGGGTTCGGATCTCCCGAGACACCCGCGTAGTTCACCAGATCGCCGCGCGTGAGCATGACGACTCGCTCCGGCAACTCGTATCCGACGGAGACGTCGTCGAAGCTACGAAGCGCCATGCATGATCACTTCCTTGACCGCGTGCGCGATGTTCTCGTCGACCTCGCCGCCGGTACGCGCGACGATGGTCGTCCACGTCGTCTGCACGACCTCGCCGTTCTGGTCGGTGACGATGTTCTTGGTGGTCATGATGTCGCTGCCACTCATCTGCCGGAACGACTCGAGGTGCACATCGCACACCAGTCGATCGCCGACCTGAATCGGGCGGTGAAATTGCAGCCGCTGATCGGTCTGCAGAATCTGGCTCGGGTCGTACCCGGTGATGACCTCTTTGAACATCCGCGTCTGCGCGATGATGCCGACCAGCGAAATGAAGGTCAAGGGCGCGAGGAGACCGTCGTAACCGAGGCCCTTCGCTGCGTCCTCGTCGTGATGCGCGGGATGGAAGTCCTGGACCGCACGCGCGTACTCACGGACCTTTTCGCGGCCGACCTCGTAGAAGTCGTCGACGCGGTAATGAAAACCGACCATGGACGCCGCGTGAGCGGATACATCCATGGCCGGAATTTCAGATGATGCCGCAGCATCGTGTGGTGCTTGTGACACGGTGGAAACGACCTTTTCTACCCTTACAGAAGGGCAGTTGGACCTAGCGAGACTCGCGGTGCGCCCGGTGCGTGCCGCAGTTGGAGCAGAACTTCTTCAGCTCGATGCGGTCGGGATCGTTCCGACGGTTCTTCTTGGTGATGTAGTTGCGGTGCTTGCAAACCTCGCAGGCCAAGGTGATCTTGGGCCGCACATCGGTGGAGGAGGCCACTGGACGCCTACTTTCGGGTAAATCTGATCTGGGTCAATCAGGACTGTTCATGCGTGCTACTTGCCGTGCTTGCCTACTGTGTAGCGGTGACCGGACTTGAACCGGCGACGCAACGATTATGAGTCGTTTGCTCTACCAACTGAGCTACACCGCCTCAGGTGCTCATCGTCCACCATCCCACGAACGGGAGCGCGACGTCGAGCCATCCAATCCAGCGAGCCCCCTAACGGAATCGAACCGTTGACCTTTTCCTTACCATGGAAACGCTCTACCGACTGAGCTAAGGGGGCGGGTGACTACGGGAACTCTCGTTCCGCAGGCTCCACCTCAGAACACGAACAAGCCGTGCGCTGAAGCCTTCAAGAGGTTACACATTCCGAGCACCGACTGCCAAATTGCGAGGTCAGCGGCCCTGATATGTCCTCTTCACATGGAAACCCCAGCGAGAAAATCTCTCGCCGGGGTTCCAGGTGTGGCAGATGTAGGATTCGAACCTACGTAGGCATAAGCCGACGGATTTACAGTCCGCTCCCATTGGCCGCTCGGGCAATCTGCCGTGCTGCGATCGAAGTCCGTGCTGGTCTTCGGCGCGGTGAGAAGAATACAACGAACGTCCCCCCGGAACGCAAACCGGGTGGATACGGTCGGTAGCGGGCCGATAAAGTCCCAGCGGGATGTGGACCGACACCACCGCAGAAACAAATTTTCGATTCGACTGGAGAGTGTGAGAAGTGGCTGATTCGTCCTTCGACGTAGTGAGCAAAGTCGACCGGCAGGAAGTGGACAACGCTCTCGGACAGGCCGCGAAGGAGCTGGCGACCCGCTTCGACTTCCGAGGATCGGACACCAGCATCGAGTGGTCCGGCAGTGGCGAGTCCGAGACCATCGTCATCACGTCCGAATCCGAGGAGAAGGTCAAGGCAGCTCTGGACGTCTTCAAGGAGAAACTGATCCGACGCGACGTATCGCTCAAGGCTTTCGAGACCAACGACCCGGCCGCGTCCGGCAAGGTCTACAAGGTCACCGGCAAACTCGTGCAAGGCATCAGCACCGAGAACGCCAAGAAGATCTCCAAGAAGATCCGCGACGACGGCCCCAAGGGCGTCAAAACGCAGATCCAGGGCGACGAGCTGCGCGTGAGCAGCAAGAAGCGCGACGACCTGCAGGCAATCCAACAGTTGCTCAAGAACGAGGACTTCGGCATCGCCCTGCAGTTCGTCAACTACCGGTAGAGCGCCGCATGTGAGTGGAACCTCGTAGCAGACTACGAAGTTCCACTCACATGCCGCAGGCTCCGCTCAGTACGGCCGGTGGCCGGCCATCCGCTCGAGCCGCTCGATTCGGTCGGCCATCGGCGGGTGGGTGGCGAACAGTGCGCCCGCCTTGTCGCCGATACGGAACGGATTGGCGATCATCAGATGTGACTCCGCGGCCAGCCGCGGCTCGGGCGGCAGCGGTGCCAGCTGCACCCCCTGCTCGAGCTTGCGCAGTGCCGACGCCAGAGCCAACGGGTCGCCGGTCAGCTCGGCACCGGACTGGTCGGCCTGATACTCCCGAGAACGAGAGACCGCGAGGCGAACCAGGCTGGCCGCAATGGGTCCCAGCATCGACACCAACAGCAGCGCGAGCGGGTTCGGTCCCCCGTTGCCGCGTCCACCGAACACATTCGCAAAAAAGGCCAGGTTCGCCAGGCCGGAGATGACCGAGGCCATGGCACCGGCCACCGACGAGATCAGGATGTCGCGGTTGTAGACGTGCGAGAGTTCGTGTCCGAGCACCGCTCGCAGTTCCCGCTCGTCGAGGATCCGAAGTATGCCCTCGGTGCAGCACACGGCTGCGTTGCGCGGGTTCCGCCCGGTGGCGAACGCGTTGGGATTGTTGGTCGGGCTGACGTACAGCGCGGGCATCGGCTGATGCGCCGTTGTCGCCAGTTCCCGCACGATCCGATACATCGCGGGCTGTTCGAGCTCACTGACCGGCACCGCGTGCATCGACTTCAGAGCCATCTTCGCGCTGTTGAAGTACGCGTAGCCGTTGACGCCGACGGCCAGCACGATCGACCCGATCAGAATCATCGAGTTACCGAACAACGACCCGATGAAGACGATCAGCGCAGACATCCCGACCAGCAGGCCGAATGTCTTCGCACCGTTGGCGTAACTGTTCATCGTGACGGGTGCCTCCTCGTTCCGGGTGTTCCTACCCGATTCAACGACGGCACCCCGACGTGCAGTTCCCGACCACCGAGTGAGCGACTACCCCACGCGTTCGACGGTGTAGTTCACCAGTCGGCCCAGGGCGTCGTTGGCGGGGCCCTGCGGCAGCAGAGCGAGCTCGGCATGAGCGCGGTCGGCGTACTCGCCGAGGGTCTTCTTGGCCGCGACCATGCCGGGTGATCGCTGCAACAGCTCCAGGGCCTCGGTGACCAGCGCATCCTCGGTGACCGGGCCGGCCAGGATCTCGCGCAGGCGGTCGCCGTCGGCACCTTCCTCGCGGAGCGCGAACAGCACCGGCAGGGTGTGCACGCCTTCCCGCAGGTCGGTGCCGGGAGTCTTACCCGACTGCTCGGTGGCCGAGGAGATGTCGATGATGTCGTCGGAGATCTGGAACGCGGTGCCGACTGCGTCACCGAGGCGCTCGAGGCGTCCCACGTGCTCGGCATCGCCGCCACTGAACGTGCCGCCGAAGCGCCCACAGGAGGCGATGAGCGACCCGGTCTTCTCCCACACGACCTTCAGGTAGTGCGCGATGGGATCGTCGGTGCTCTTGGCCCCGATCGTTTCGCGCATCTGCCCGGTGACCAACTCGGCGAAGGTCTCGGCGATGATGCGGACGGCGTCGGGTCCGAGGGTGGACACCAGACGCGACGCATGTGCGAAGAGGTAGTCGCCCGCGAGAATGGCCACACTGTTGCCCCAGCGTGAGTTCGCACTCTCGGCTCCGCGGCGCATCGACGCCTCGTCCATGACGTCGTCGTGATAGAGCGTCGCCAAGTGCACCAGCTCGACCACGGTGGCGGCGGTGACGATCGCCGGATCTGTCGGCGACGGCCCCAGCTGGCCGGTCAGCACGGTGAACAGGGGTCGGAATCGCTTGCCGCCGGCCTTCGCCAGATGCAGAGCAGCCTCGGTCAAAAACTCCTCGCCGTCGGACAGTTCGCTGATCATCAGCTCTTCGACGCGCGCGAGACCGTCGGCGACGGATCGAGCGAGCTCCGGGTCACCCAGGTCGACTCCGGCAACGACCGTTACTGCGGTCGCGTCGTCTGTACTCACGATGTTGATCCCTGTCCTGTCGTCGGCGTCGAGCGGCGATGGATGACGGAAACTGCTGCTCGGGTACTACCGTAGTGAACCTAGTGTGCACACTCGCACGACGGTGCCGCCCACCACAGGTGACTATTCCCTCACCGAACCAAGCCCGAGTCGCTTCCCGACGCGGCCTGCAGGGCCAATGAGTGAACGACGTCACCGCTGCGACGGTGAACACCCCCGATGAGCAGGGCCTCGACAACGGTCGACCGAAGGCCCTGACGGCGCAGCACCGCGGCAATCGGGATACTGGGATCTGTGACCTCATCCAACCCGGCCCTGCCCTCCTCGACCGATGTGTTGGTCGTGGGCGCGGGCCCCGCAGGATCGTCCGCGGCAGCGTGGGCAGCACGTTCCGGCCGCGACGTCGTACTCGCCGACGCGGCCGTCTTTCCCCGGGACAAGACGTGCGGCGACGGGCTGACTCCGCGCGCGGTCGCCGAACTCGATCGGTTGGGCCTGGGTGAATGGGTTCGCGGTACCGCGCGCAATCGCGGGTTGCGCCTGAGTGGGTTCGGCCAGGAACTCGAGCTCGAATGGCCGAGCAGATCTTTCCCGGCCGTGGGCAGTGCCGTCCCGCGAACCGAATTGGACGACCGCATCCGCCGCGTTGCCGTCGACGCCGGGGCTGTGATGGCCGAGGGTGCCAAAGCGGTGTCCGTCACCCGCGACGGAAATGCGGTCCGATCGGTGACGCTGCAGACCGGCGAAGGCAGCCAGGACATCGCGTGCCGCACTCTGATCGTCGCCGACGGCGTCCGGTCCACGCTGGGCAAGCAACTCGGACGCCAGTGGCACCGCGACACCGCGTTCGGCGTCGCCGCCCGCGCGTACATCACGTCTGCGCGCAGCGACGACGAATGGATCAGCTCGCACCTCGAACTGCGCGACGGCGCAGGCACGCTGCAGCCCGGCTACGGATGGGTCTTCCCACTGAACGACGGCGACATCAACATCGGCGTCGGCACGCTGGCCACCGCCACCCGGCCCGCACCGGGAGCCCTGCGTCCCCTGCTGGACCTCTACACCCAGCAGCGGCGGTCGGAATGGGAACTGACCGGCGAGCTACGGTCGGTCGCGTCGGCGCTGCTGCCGATGGGCGGGGCGGTCTCCGGCGTCGCGGGGGTGAACTGGGCGATCATCGGCGACGCCGCAGCGTGCGTGAACCCACTCAACGGTGAGGGCATCGACTACGGACTCGAAGGCGGCCGCATGGTCGTCGACCTTCTCGATCACGCGGACCTGACCGACGCCTGGCCGACCCTGCTGCGTGAGCACTACGGTCAAGCCTTCTCCATTGCTCGACGCCTCGCCGGACTGCTGACCGTGCCGAGGTTCCTGCCCGCAGCGGGTCCGGTGGGCATGCGCTCGCGGGCACTGATGAAAGTTGCCGTCCGGTGCATGGGCAACCTGGTCACCGAGGCCGACAGAGACCTCGTCGCTCGTACGTGGCGAACCGCAGGAACCACGTCACTGAAAATCGATTCGCGGCCGCCGTTTTCGTAGCCGCGCGCGGACTCAGGGCCGAATTGCCTTGTGCAGAGCCACGATTCCGCCGGTGAGGTTGCGCCACTGCACGTCGGTCCAGCCGGCGTCGGCGATGCGCTGAGCCAACTGTTCCTGGGTGGGCCACGCGCGAATGGACTCGGCGAGATAGACGTAGGCGTCGGGGTTGCTGCTCACTGCGCGAGCGACTTTGGGGAGCGCCTTCATCAGGTACTCCATGTATGCCGTGCGGAACGGGCCGAAGACCGGGGTGGAAAATTCCGACACCACAAGACGCCCACCGGGTTTGGTGACTCGGGCGATTTCGCGCAGACCGGCATCGAAGTCGGAGACATTGCGAAGGCCGAACGAGATGGTGGCGGCGTCGAAACTGGCGTCGGCGTACGGAAGCGCCATCGCGTCACCGGCGACCATCGGCACTCCGCGGGAGAGTCCGGCTCGGAGCATGCCCTTGGAGAAGTCGGTGGCGACGCACCAGGCCCCGCTGCGTCCGAGTTCGACCGTGGAGACGCCGGTGCCGGCGGCGAGATCCAGGACCCGCTCGCCGGGCTTCAGATCGAGGGCTCGGCGGGTCAGCTTGCGCCAGCTGCGGTCCTGGCCGAACGACAGAACGGTGTTGGTGATGTCGTAGCGGCGGGCGACGCCGTCGAACATCGACGCCACCTCGTGGGGCTCTTTTTCCAGGGTTGCGCGCGATGTCGTGGCCACGAACTCCAGCTTACTCAGGCTGCTTCGGTCACCCGTGGCGCTGTGATGCCTTGCACGTCGTAGTAGTGGGAGATCAGCTCGTCGCAGATGGCAGGCCAGGTGCGGTGCAGAACCGATCGGCGGGCGGCGTTGCCGAAGCGGGCGCGGGTGGTGGGTTCGGCGAGAGCGCCGACGGCACTGGGCAGCAGCTCGGTGAACTTGTCGACCGGCAGTAGGTAGCCGTTGCGGCAGTGCGAGACCAGATCGCGGGGTCCGCCGGCGTCGGGCCCGATGACGGGCACTCCGCTGGCGAGGGCTTCTTGGACTGCCTGACAGAAGGTTTCGTGTTCGCCGGGGTGGACGAAGATGTCGAAGCTGGCGTAGGCCTGCGCGAGTTCGTCGCCGCCGAGTTGCCCGGTGAAGATCGCGTTCGGCATCAACGCCTGCAGTGCTGCCGTATCGGGTCCGCCGCCGACGATCACCAGCTGGATCGACGGATCCGTGGCCAGCACGGCGAGCCGTTCGACGTGCTTCTCCGGCGCGAGCCTGCCGACGAACCCGACGATCAGCTTTTCGCCGGCTCCCCATCGGCCGCGAAGGGTGGCCGACGCGGCCGAGGGCGCGAACCGAACCGCGTCCACTCCCCTGGCCCACCGGTGTACGCGCGGGATGCCGTGCTGCTCGAGAGCGTCGACGGCCGAGGTGGACGGTGCCAGAGTGCGGGCCGCTCCGCGGTGCAGTCTCCTGGTCCAACGCCACGCGGCCTTCGAGGTCAAGCCGAGGCCGTAGCTCGCGGCGAATCCGGCAACATCGGTCTGGTAGACGGCGACGGCAGGCACGTCGAGGCGGTTGGCGGCGGCCAGGCCGCCCGCTCCGAGCAGGAACGGGGACGCCAGATGCACGACGTCGGGCGCGAAGGTCCGTAGCGCCGAGACCATCCCGAGGCCAGGAACACCGACTGGCAGGGAGCTGACCTTCGGCACCATCACGGACGGCACTCGGTG
This sequence comes from Rhodococcus sp. NPDC077669, assembly GCF_040686915.1. NCBI lineage: Bacteria > Bacillati > Actinomycetota > Actinomycetes > Mycobacteriales > Nocardiaceae > Rhodococcus > Rhodococcus sp. NPDC077669. The sequence goes on from NZ_JBFBMD010000014.1 coordinate 43,662, forward strand.
GACCGGGACGCCGTTGTGCCAGGTCGCCGCTCGCGGTCCCGACGGGTTGTCGGGAGCGACGACGATGGCGTCGTGCCCGGTCTTCTCGAGATGTTCGAGGACACGGATCACCGAGTGGGTGACGCCGTTCATGTTGGGTAAGAACGATTCCGCAACGATGGCTACTCGCACGATCCTCAGTGTGGGTGGCCACGCAGTCGCCCAGGCATGGACGACGTTACGTGTGGGCCAACGTCACACGAATTGCAGGGCGACCCACGACGGACTCGGGTTGGTGCGGTGTCCGGTACCCACGAACACCGTCGGAACCGTCTCGTTCCCGTCGTTCACCGACCGAACCCGCGCTGCGGCAGCAGCATCTGCGCGGATGTTCGTCCACACGGCGTTCTTTCCGCGGAGCAACAGCGCAACCCGCAGCCGAAGACAGAAGATGCAACCGGGACGCCAGTAGATCAGCGGCACCGATTTTTCGGTCGCAGCCACTCGAGACGCGTCGTCGGACAGAGAACGGGGATACAGCACCGGAGTCGTCAGGACGAGCAGGAACACCACCACGAGCACCATGATCACGATCGAAGACGCGACGTTGCCGAAGTTCACCAACGCGAACCCGGCCACCGCGGCGACAGCAGCGATGACCCACTGCCTGGCATTACGCATCCTGTACCTCCATGCGCTGGGCCCCCATACGCTGGGTCTCCTTGCGACGTAACCAGAACAGGGCCGGCAGGGCGATCAGCCAGGTGACGACGATGACCGATCCAGCGGGGACGATGGCCACGGTGGCGTCACGGCCGGCTACCCGCACCAGCAGGTCGCTGTCGCTGTCGTTGTTGCCGGAGTCCGCCTTGTAGTACTCGACCTCGATGCGTTGCCCCACGACGAGATTGGTGGGGTACAGCACGCCGAGTCTGGGATTGTGGGTCACGCCGTCGGGGGTGATGAAACTGACCGCCGAACGCAATTTGCCCGCTGAGAGCACCTCGGCCGTCGCGACGCCCTTGTCGGAGTCGATGGTGACGTCGTTTCGCCAGGCACCGACCACCAAGAGGAACGACAGAATCGAGATGGCGACCGCGACCACGAGCACGACCAGCCGGATTCTGTGCAGAGTTCGGCTGCCCCTCTCGGTGTCGGTCACAGCATTCAGGTTACTTCGCGGCCGGTTCGCCTCCGCTCCGGTAGCCTCTGTGCTCATGTCGCGCAGCTTCGAGTTCACCGTCGAATCGTCCAATCCGCCCGCTGACGTGCACGCCGCACTCACCAGTGAAGACCAGTGGGCCGCCCGCTTCGCCAAGGCCAAGAAGACGGACGGGTACGAGATGACCAAGCACGACGACGGCGGCTTGACCGTGGACATCACCGAGGAAGTCGGCACGTCCGAACTGCCCGGCTTCGTCACGAAAGTCATCAAGGGCAAGCTGATCGTCTCGCGTACCGACCACTGGGGTCCGCTCGAAGGCGACCACGCCGAGGGCACGCTGGTCGGCGGCACCACGGGTCTCCCCGCGAAAGTGAACGGCACCCTCTCGCTTCGCCCCGACGGCACCGGAGCGAAACTGGTCGTCAAGGGTGAGTCGACGGTCAAGATTCCGCTCGTCGGCGGCAAGATCGAAGACCTGATCAACAAGATGATCAAGGACATGATCGATCAGGAAACCGGCGAAACACTCGAATGGGTTGCTGCGCAACAGAATTAGAGACGGGCCCGGATCGCTGCGTGTAGGTCGCGCAGCCCGGACCGTTCCGTGGTCACTTCCAGCACCCTGATTCCCGTGGCATGGCCGGTGAGTTCGGTTGCCAGATCGGCCAAGTCGACCAGGTGGTGCTCCACGCGGTAGGCCCCGCACAACGCTCCCAGGTCCATGCCGTGCGGTGTTCCGAACACCCGCTCGAACACACCCGCGTACTGCGGGTCGCCCTGTTCGAGAAGCTCGAAGATGCCGCCGCCGTCGTCGTTGGCGACGACGATCGTCAGATCGTCCGGACGCGGCTCGCCGGTGCCGATGAGCAGACCGGCCGCGTCGTGCAGGAACGTCAGATCACCGAGAAGCGCCACGGTGCGGCGCTTTCCGGCCATCGCCGCACCGATGGCCGTCGAGACGGTGCCGTCGATGCCGGCCACGCCACGATTCGACAGAACCTTCACGCCCGGGATCGGAGTGGAGACCAGGGCCGCGTCGCGCACGGGGTTGGAGGCTCCGAGCACCAGCTGATCTCCGGGCTGCAATGCCGACATCACCGCGTCGGCCACATGCAACCCCGTCGGCTTGGGGTGCTCTCGAAGTTGTTGGTGCACAGCCTTTTCGGCGCGTTCCGATACGGCAGCGCAGCGCGCGATCCACGCGGGATCGGGTGCGCCGGTGGTCACGGCACGCGTGCCGGTGGCCAGTACGTTGCCCGAGACGTCGGGCCAGCGCGGGCCGGTGGTGAGCGCGATGACGTCCACCGCCGGATCCGCGAGCAGCGCCGACACCTGCCGGTGCAGGGTCGGGCGGCCGGTGATGACGGCTTGACGCGGCTTCAACTGCGCAAGAGCCAAGGGATGCAACGCAATTCCGTGCAGTGGCGCGGTCGGCTCGGCAACGGTCGGCAAGCCGGCGAGCTCCGGACGAACGGCACCGCCGTGCCCGGACACGACGACGGTGTCGACCGACAGATCCAGTTCGACCGGAACGTCGAGAGTCGCCTGGGTGGTCGAGGTCCACGGCATCCCGTCGGGACGTCCTTCGGGCCGGGCCCCCGGATCTCCGAGAGCGGGGACCAACGGTTCACGCAATGGAATGTCGAAGTGCACCGGTCCGGCGTTGCCCGAGCGCGCACCCCGCGCAGCAGCGATGACCCGCGAGACCGCACTTCGCCACTGACTGTTCTGCTTGGGTCCTTCCTCGGCGAGCCCGAGGCTGATCGTCGCGCGGACCTGCGAACCGAACAGGCCCAACTGCTCGATGGTCTGGTTGGCACCGGTGCCGAGCATCTCGTACGGCCGGTTGGCACTGATGACGATCAGCGGGATCCGGGCGTAGTTCGCTTCGAGCACCGCGGGCCCGAGGTTCGCCACCGCCGTTCCCGACGTCATCACCACCGGGACGGGTTGGCCGCTGCCCAGGCTCAGTCCGATGGCCAGGAATCCGGCGGTCCGCTCGTCGATCCGCATGTGTAGTCGAAGCCGGCCGGCCGCGTCGGCTTCCTGCAGAGCGAAGGCCAACGGGGCGTTGCGCGAGCCGGGGCAGAGCACGACGTCTTCGATCCCGCTGCGCGCCAGTTCGTCGACGACTGCAGTGGCCTGAGCGGTGGACGGATTCACAGTTTCCAGAGTGTCAGATGCTCCGGTCGGCCGCCGCAACCGGGCTTTGACAGTATTGAGGCGTGCGTACAGTCTTCCGGCCCGACGAGGTCTCCTCCCGCCGCTTCTACCAGCTACTGACCGCGTCGGTGGTCCCCAGGCCCATCGCCTGGATCTCCACGGTGTCGGCCGACGGTGTGGCGAACCTCGCGCCCTACAGCTTCTTCACCGTCTCGTCCGTGGAACCGCCGGTCGTCCAGTTCACGTCCGTGACCCGCAAGGACAGTCTGCGCAACATCGAGGCCACCGGCGAGTTCGTCGTCAATCTGGCCACGGCACCGTTGGTCGATCAGGTCAACGGCAGCTCGGCGAGCTTCGAGCACGGCGTCAGCGAGTTCGAGGCCGTCGGCATCGAGAGCGAACCCAGTGCGATCGTCACGCCGCCGCGGGTAGCTGCCGCCCCGATCGCCATCGAAGCCACGCTGCACCGCGTCGTCGAGGTGGGAAACTGCTTCGTCGTCATGGGCAGCGTCGTCGCGGTGTCGGTTCGACCAGAATTTCTCGCCGAGGACGGCCTGCCCGAGTTCGAGACCATCGCACCGCTCAGTCGACTCGGCCGTACCGAGTGGGGACTGCCGCCCGAGGTTCGCGAGATCGAGCGACCTTCTTGATTCGCTGGCTGCTGCTGGTTCTCGTCACGGTCGCACTGACCGTCGGGGCCGATTGGCTCGGCGTGCCGTCGGCTGCGTTGTTCGTTGCACTGTTGGTGGCGATCGTGTTCGCGCTCGCCGGATGGGCTCCGACGACCGGAACCGAGCAAGCGCCGCTTCCCCGCAGACTCGGCATGGCAGCGCAGGCAATCCTCGGCGTCGAGATCGGCACGCTGGTCCAGAGCGACACTCTGAGCTCGCTGGGCGATACCTGGCTGCCGGTACTGCTGGCATGCATCGGCACCCTGTTGCTGTCGATCGCGGCCGGCGCACTGCTGGGGCTTCGTAAAGACATCGATTCACTGACCGGCTCCTTGGCGCTGGTTGCAGGCGGAGCCTCGGGATTGGTGGCGATCACCCAGGAGTTAGGCGGCGACGAACGCGTGGTCGCGGTGGTGCAATACCTGCGCGTCGTGCTGGTGACCACGACGCTGCCGCTGGTCGCAACCCTGGTGTTCGACGCCCAACCCGGACAATCGTCGGTCACCGCCGACGTGCACGAAGCGCTGTGGATCGATCTTGCGTTCGTCCTGATCTGCGGCGTCATCGGGGTAATGCTGGCCAAGGTGATCCGGCTGCCCGCCCCCGCCCTGCTCGGCCCGCTGATGATCGCCACGCTCGCCGACGTGCTCGGCGTCTCGTTCGACGCGTCCGTCCCGACGCTGTTGCTGTGGGCGGCGTACATCGTCATCGGCTGGCAGGCCGGACTGCGGTTCACCGTCGCCAGCTTGAAGTCGATCTCGCGGGTCCTGCCCGCATCGCTGATGTTGATCATCGCCGTCACCGTCTGCTGCGCGATGCTCGGCCTGTGGCTGGCGTCGGCGACGGGGACGAGCGGCTACGAGGGCTACCTCGCGACCACTCCCGGCGGGGTGTACGCGGTGCTGGCCATCGCCGCGTCGACCGGGGCGAACGTCACCTTCGTCGTGGCCGCCCAGGTGATCCGCGTGTTCATGATGTTGTTCGCAGTACCCGTCGGAGCCAAGGTGGTCCAGCGCTACCGACGCGGTCGGCCCGAGTGAGAGATCGACGCAACCCCATCGCAGCTTAGGGTCGGCTAACCTGTGCGGCATGGGTAAGTACCTCAAACCGGAGAACCCCGCGTTCTACCGCCTGACCGTGCTCGGGAGCGACCGAATCAGCCCCAGCTTCATCCGGGTGACCCTCGGCGGCGATTCGTTGTCGAACTTCCGCTACATGGGCTACGACCACTGGTTTCGCCTGTTCCTGCCGCAGCGGGGCCAGGACGAGCCGCGCATCCCCAGCGCCACCTCGATGCTCTGGTACGCCCAGTATCTGACGTTCTCCAAAGACACCAAGCCGGCGGTCCGCAACTACACCGTCAGCCGATACCGCGCTGCGGGAGAGGGCACGTACGGCGACGGCCCGGAGCTGGATGTGGACTTCGTGGCGCACGGCGAAGTAGATGGAGCCAGCGGAACCGGTGGTCACAGTGGGCCGGCGTCGTCGTGGGCTACCAGGGCGGTCCCAGGCGATCGCGTCGCGATCTTCGACGAAGGCCGCATCTACACGTTCGAGGGACAATCGAGCTGGCAGTTGCTCGTCGGCGACGAGAGTGCTGCCCCGGCGATTCTCGGCATTCTGCGGTCGTTGCCGGCCGACGTTCGGGTCAAGGCCTTCGTCGAAGTGCCCACCGAGGCCGACATCCAGAAGCAGGACGTGCACGCAGGCGTCGAAATCGAATGGATCGTGCGCCCCAACTCCCTGGCCAAGCCCGGCGAGGCCGCGTTGGCCGCGGTGCAGAAAGCCGAGCTTCCGGACGGCGATCCGTTCGTTTACGTAGCAGGGGAACAGGGGCTGGCGACGGGCCTGCGTAGATATCTGGTGAACGAGCGTTCCGTACCCAAGTCTCGGATCTGCTTCACCGGATACTGGAAGTTCGGTAAAGCCGCCCCGTAGCCCTCGATTAGTGTGACTTCACATGCCCGGCTCCGGAAAAGGTCATACCGTCGTCACCGACTCGGCAGCAGTCGACAGCGCACCGTACGCGTCGTTGCGTGCGCGGCCACTCCCCCGAGCGGAACGATACGAGCTGGGTCGACGCCTGCGCGACAAGGTCCCGATCGCATCGCTGGGCGACTGGACACCGCCGCCGGATCGTCCGGACCCGGTGCAGCAGATCGAGTACTCGCACCAAGGCCGGATCGAATGGCTCATCCCCACGCGCCTCGAGCGCATGGTCGAATCCCCGTACGGCTTCCTGCGCGGCACGGCCATCGTCATGGCTCGGGATGTCGCGATGCTGCCGTCCACCGGCATCAACCCGGTGATCAGCGGCGACGCCCACCTCGGAAACTTCGGGTTCTACGCCTCCCCCGAACGCGACCTCGTCATCGACCTCAACGACTTCGACGAAGCACACCCGGGTGCCTGGGAATGGGATCTACGACGCCTCGCCGCGAGCATCTGGGTGGCCGGCCGACAGAACGGACGCAGCGAGGATCGGTGCCGCGATGCCGTCGCCGCCTGCGTGTCCGCGTATCGAATCGAGGTCGCGCGCCTCGCCGACGAACCGCTGATGTCGCGGTCGTTCCAACGGTTGACGGCCGAGAAACTGCAACGGGACGCCACTGCGGGATCGTTGCGCAAGGAGATCAAACGCGCCACCAAGAAAGCGCGTCGACGCACCAGTGACCGCGTCCTGCCGCGATTCACCGAGGAACACGAGGGCACTCGCAGGATCGTCGAGGAGCCGCCGATCACCACTCGTATCTCGGCCGAGGACGAGGAGTTGCTGGCCGTCGGGCTGGACGAATACCTGCTCACCCTCACCCCGCATTGGCGTCGGGTGCTGGGGGGATACACGTTGATCGACGTCGCGCATCGCGTCGTCGGAGTCGGCAGTGTCGGGCTCCGGGCGTACGTGGCACTGCTCGAAGGCACCAGCGCGGACGACGTCGTGTTCCTGCAGCTCAAGCAGGCCAGGCGGTCGGTGCTCGCGCCATATGTGCACGGCGAATCGGCCTGGCACGACCACCAGGGACAACGCGTGGTGGAGTACCAGCAGGATCTGCAGACGGTCAGCGATCCACTGCTGGGGTGGTGCACGATCGCCGGACGGCAGTACTACGTGCGGCAGTTCCGCAACATGAAGGGGACGATCGACCTCTCGTCGATCGATGCACCCGCGCTGGTGGACTACGCGCGGGTAGTGGGGCGACTGCTCGCGAAGGGACACGCTCGCACCAGCGGCGCGTCGATGATCTCGGGATACACGGGCGATTCCGATGAACTCGACGTCGCACTGTGCCGATTCGCGCGACTCTACGCCGACCAAACCGAGGCCGATTGGGAGCGATTGAGCGCTACGCGCATGTGAGCGTGGAGCCCTCGGGTCGTTCCGCGGGCTCCACTCCCACCTCGTAGCCTGCTACGAATTTCCACTCACATGCGGCGAAGCCGCTCAAACGTGCTTGGCGACCAGATCGCCGACGCGCGGCAGTGCCTCGGTGACGTTCTTCTTCGCCGAGCCACGCAGGCTGCCGTAGAACTTCTTGACGACGGACTTGTCCGTCTCCTCGATGCGCGCATCGGTGACCGAGAGCAGAGCGTCGGACGCGGCATCTCCGTTGGCGGCGAGATACTCACCGAACGTGCCCTGCGGGGCGGCGTTGTACGACTGCCAGAACGGATCGAGCTTGTCGACGAAATCGGGCCACAGAGCCGAGACCGCATTGTCGATGTAGGACGGACCGACCTTCTTCACTGCGCCGTAGCCCCCCTTGACCGCGAGGCCACTGGCGCCCTTCTTGTCGGCTACCTCGGCGTCGATCAATGCCAGCACGTCGACGCGCAGAGCGTCGGCCTTCGACTCGTCGAGCAGCGAATCCTTCAGTGCAGCAACCACTTCGAACTTCCTCCCAGATGTGTCGGCGGCCCCACGCGGACCGGGCGCAACACTACCGCAGCAGTGCGTGGCAGCGCCGCACTCGCTCGATCCACCACTGGGTGCGCTCGGCGTCGGCACCGAGTTCGATCAACGCGTGCGGATCCGGCTCGACGCTCTGGACCGGATACGTTCCGTCGACCACCTCGGGTGCCGGTGCGACGTCGCGAACGAACAGGCTGCCCGTCCCCAGTCCGCAGGCGAATTCGAGATGCGGCAGCGCGGCGGCAGCGGCGAGCCCGGAGGCGATGCCCACAGCCGAATCGAGTGCACTCGACACGACCACCGGCACGCCGTACTCCCCCAGTTCGCCGGCCAGTTCGAGCAGTGCGCGCATGCCGCCGAGCGGAGCGACCTTGAGTACCGCGATGTCCGCGCCGCCGGCCCGCACGACCTTCATCGGGTCCTCGGCCCGGCGGATGCTCTCGTCCGCGGCCACCCGAACTCCCGGAGCCCGGCGGCGCAGCTCGACGAGCTCGGCGACCGTGGCGCACGGCTGCTCCGCGTATTCGAGTGGCCCGTCCGCAGTGAGAGCAGCCAACGCAGTGACTGCCTCGTCGACGGTCCAGCCCCCGTTGGCGTCGATCCGCACCCGCGGCACCAGCTCGCGCACCGCACGAACGCGAGCCACGTCGTCGGCCAGGCTCTGCCCCTTCTCGGCCACTTTTACCTTGGCCGTTTCGGCCCCGGGTGAGCGGCTCAGCACGCCCGCCACATCGGAGGCGTCGACTGCGGGCACGGTCGCGTTGACCGCGATGCGTCGACGCACCGCATTCGGTGGGCCCTCCCACGCGGCCTCGATCGCCGACGCCAACCACGGGGCGGACTCGACGTCGTCGTACTCGGGGAACGGAGAGAATTCACCCCACCCACCGGGACCACGAATCAACATCACCTCACGGGTGGTGATCCCACGGAACTTCGTCCGCATCGGCATCGAGAGCACGTGCGCACCGTCGAGCAGATCGTCGATCGGGGGAATCATTGCTGCCCCGGGAGCAACTGCACCATCAGTGCCTCGCAGTCGGCGAGCAGGTTGCCGTCCAGGTCCGTCAGCCTCGCGCTGATGAACGTCTTGCGACCCTCCACCTTGTCCACGGCACCCTCGACGACCAACTCGGTGTTCAGTGGGGTCACCTTGCGGTAGTTGATGTGCAGATATGCGGTCCTGCTGATGGGCCGACCGTACGCATGTTGGATCAGGCCGAAGAGGTCGTCGAACAGCAGCGGAAGGGTGCCGCCGTGCGCGGCGGCGTTGCCACCGAGGTGGAAGCGACGGAACATGCCACGGCTGCGGACGCCGTCGGCTGCGAATTTCTCGATGATCCACGGCGGCAGCAGCAGCGAACCCCGGCCCGGCAGAGCAGGTACCCGCCCCGCGGTCTGCTTGCCTTCGGCGACCACGTGCGGCTCCAACAACTCGATCAATTCTCGAGTCTTGCTCGCGGCTGCCTCGGTGACGTCTGCGGGTAGCGACGTGGACACGGCGAGATCCTGGACCGTGCGCAGTGCCTCGAGCAACTGTCCGTATTCCGGCCCCACCTTCGCCGGAACGAAACGCGGGAAGCCGCCGTGGTGGTCGTAATCGGGGTCGGAACTGCGGTCGAGCTGCATCGGATCGGTCATGACCTGCACGCTAGCTGCATCGCCCGGCCGCAGCGGATTCAGCCCTCGCCACCGTTAAGCTGGCCCACGTGACCTTCACTCCCGCACTGTGGCGTCCCGTTCCCGGCTTCGAAGATCTGACCGACATCACCTATCACCGCCACGTGTCCGACGCGACCGTGCGGGTGGCGTTCGATCGTCCCGAGATTCGCAACGCTTTTCGGCCGCACACCGTCGACGAGCTGTACCGCGCGCTAGAACACGCACGCGTGAGTTCGGACGTGGGAACGGTGCTGCTCACCGGCAACGGGCCGAGCAGCAAGGACGGCGGCTGGGCGTTCTGTTCCGGTGGCGATCAGCGTATTCGCGGACGAAGTGGCTACCAGTATGCGGACGGTGAAACGGCCGAGACGGTCGACAAGGCGCGCGCGGGCCGTCTGCACATTCTCGAAGTGCAGCGGCTGATCCGCTTCATGCCGAAGGTCGTCATCTGCCTCGTCAACGGGTGGGCAGCGGGTGGCGGTCACAGCTTGCACGTGGTGTGCGATCTGACGCTCGCAAGCCGCGAGCACGCTCGCTTCAAGCAGACCGACGCCGACGTGGGCAGCTTCGACGGTGGTTACGGCAGTGCGTACCTGGCCAAGATGGTCGGCCAGAAGTTCGCCCGAGAAATCTTCTTCCTCGGCGAGACGTACTCGGCCGAGGAAATGCACCGCATGGGCGCGGTGAACAAGGTGGTCGATCACGCCGAACTCGAGAACACCGCCATCGAGTGGGCCGCGAAGATCAACGCCAAGTCGCCGCAGGCGCAGCGGATGCTCAAGTACGCGTTCAACCTGCAGGACGACGGTCTCGTCGGCCAGCAGTTGTTCGCCGGTGAAGCCACCCGGCTGGCGTACATGACCGACGAGGCCGTCGAGGGACGCGATGCGTTCCTGGAGAAGCGCGAGCCCGACTGGTCGCCGTTTCCTCGATATTTCTGACGCTTCGTGACCCCGAACTCGCATCACCGCGATCGCGGTACTGCCGCGGGTGCTCTGTGGGCCTGGTTCACGCAGCCGTACGACTACCGCTGGATGGCGGACTTCCAGAACTCGCGGCCCACCGGAAAACTCATCCGATGGGTGATGGCGATCCTGACGCTGAACTACGGCGCTCTGGCGGTGGTGGCCCTCTTCTCCGACGGTGCCACGCGGAACGCCGCGGCGATCGGCTGGAAGGCATTCCTGGTCGTCATGGCGGTGGCGGTCGCGGCCGCGTGGATCGTCAAGCCGTTCCCGGGTCGTCTCGGGGTGGTGGCATTCGCGGTGTTCGCCGATCTGGGCACCGCGTCGTCGATCCTCGTCAACCCGATCGCCGACGCGATCCTGACGTGCGCGTTGTTCGCCGTCATCGGCACGTTCTGCACGTTCTTCGTCAGTCCACGGTGGCTGGTGGCTCACCTGATCTTCTCGGTGGCGTGCACCGTCGTTGCCGCGGCGGCGACGTACCGCACCGGCGACGTGGACGTCGCGTCACTGATCTTCCGGACCGACGTGGTGTTGCTCGCGATCGCCGGGGTGCCGCTCACCTCGCATCTGTTGGTCACCGTGTTGACCGACGACGCCCGCAGTTCGTTGCTCGATCCGCTCACCGGGTTGCTGAATCGGCGCGGGCTCGAATCGGTGATCCACGACGTCTGGTTGCTCGGCCGCGAGGAGGATCGCTGCTCGGCCGTCGTGGTCGTGGACATCGATCGCTTCAAAGCCGTCAACGACGACTACGGGCACGAGGAGGGAGACGCCGTCATCGTTCGCGTCGCCGAGCGTCTGGGCGCACACATGGGGAGATACGGCGTGATCGCGCGCACCGGCGGCGAGGAATACCTCGCCGTGGTCTCGACGTCGCGCCTACACATCGATGCGTTGATCCATGGTGTTCGACGAGCCATGCGCGATCCCGACGACGGCGTCGCCGTGACGGTCAGCGTGGGGGCAGCCATCCTGCACGCGAGTTCACCCCTGTGGGAGCAGAACCTCGACCTCGTGACGCGGGCGATGCGGGTGGCGGACTCGATGATGTACGAGGCCAAAGCAGCCGGCGGAAACCGGATCGTCACGACGGTGCTGTGATGCCACTGATCGATGCCACTGATCCGGGTCGTTCCGCAGGCTCCACTCTCGCTGTGACCATCCTGCGGCAGTGATGGTCGGTTGCGTGATATCCATGCGAGGTGGACATCCTCGCTGCACGTACCATCCTGCGCCCGGTCGACTACCGGAAGACCCTCGAGTTCTATCGAGACGGCCTGTCTCTTGCGGTGTGCCGTGAATATCCCGGCGGCACGGTGCTGTTCGCAGGCCAAGGGTTGATCGAGATCGCAGCGCACGGTGGCACCGAGGAGCCGGGTTCGTTCTCCGGGGCACTGTGGCTGCAGGTGCGCGACATCGATTCTGCCACATCGGAATTGGAGCAGGCCGGCATTGCGATCGTGCGGGCGGCGACCACCGAACCCTGGGGACTCATCGAGATGTGGATCGAGGATCCCGATGGAATCCCCATCGTGCTGGTGCAGATTCCGCAGGACCACCCACTCCGCCGGGATACTCGCTAGCCACCCGAGACGGTTCGCAGTACCGCCGACGCCGATTGCGGCCTCGACCACAGATATCCCTGCGCCAGAGTGCATCCGAGATCGAGAGCGGCGTCGGCCTGAGCTCGACTCTCGATCCCCTCGACGATCATCGTCAGCTCCAGATCCTTGGCGACCGAGGCCAACGACTTGATCATCGCCCGACCGGCCACGGTGTCGATGAACCGCGTCAGATGTCCGTCGATCTTGATGCCGTCCGGTTGCAACGTCACCAAGCGTTCGAGAGACGACCAGCCGGAGCCGAAGTCGTCGAGCAGGACGCGGAAACCCAGCCGGTGCACGTCGTCGATGTGCTTGCGCAACAACGGCCCTGGCGTCACCGACGAGGTCTCGGTGAGTTCGAGCGAAATGGATTTCGGCGACACCTCGGTCGACGCGATCGCGCGTTCGAGTTGGCCGACGCCGTCCGGATGCGCCAGATGACGTCCGGAAATGTTGACGGTCAGCCGCAGGTCCGGTCGGTGTACGTGCCACTTCTTCATCTCCACGGCTGCCTGCGCGAGCACGCTCAGATCCACGTCGATGATCAGTTCACTCGCCTCGGCGAACGGCACGAAGTCCGCGGGCACCACCAGACCCCGAGTGGGATGGTGCCAGCGCGCCAATGCCTCGAAGCCGACTATCTCCTCTGTCCGTAGGTCCACGATCGACTGGAACCACGGCACGATGTGACCGTCGGCGAGGGAGTCGGCGATGTCGTTGTCGCTGCCGAGTCGGGTGGATCCCGAGCCGACCCGCCGATGCAGATCGAGCTGCTCCTCGAGGACGGACGCGAACTGTTCGAGCTCCTGCATCTGGTCGTTGGAGAGGGGCCTCGAAGTGCGGTCGAGCAGACACAGAGTGCCGATCACCAGACCTTCTCGTCCGCGAAGCGGAACCGAGGCATAGGACTCGATGCCGTTCTCGTCGAGCAGCGCGCGTTGCCGGGTGGTCGCATCGACCCGGCCATGGGCGACGACCGCAGGCACTCCCGTGCGCACCACGTCGTCGCACAGGGTGTCGGCCCGAACCACGGTGGACATCGGTGGACCGCCGATGTTGACCAATGTGTACTGGGTGTCCTCGTCCAACACGTTCAGCTGGGCGATGGCGAATCCGACACTGCGTGCCGCGAATTCGACGGTGGAGCGCAACGCGGGTGTGGTTGCTTCCAGATCGAGGTAGCGGCGAGCCGAGTCGCTCTGCCGCCGGGACTGGGAGCGTGCGGTGTCGTGCACCTCACCGTCCACCAGCATCTCCTCGCAGCCGACATCCGGGCACGCTCTCGACCCGGGTGGAACCGAGTTTAACCGTGCACGAGCGGCAGACCGCAGGCAAACCCCATCTCGAGCTCGTCACAATGCCGGGAAGCGCGTGTGCAGGAGCCGATGACGCAACACAGCCGCGGCCACCCGTGCGCCTTCGTCGGTTGCGACGCGGTTGTCGGCCGAGCGGAACGCTCCAAGAGCGTCGAGTTCTGCGATCAACGTGTCCGCCAGAGTCTCGGCGTGCTCCGACTCCGGCTCCTCCCCCGCGTGGGTCCATCCCTCCGCACGCAACAGTCGAGCCGAATCGTCGGCCGTCGCCTGCGCGTCGGCGATGTCGTTGCCCAGGATCATCCGGGCCAGGAGAACCTCAGCAGCGATCGAGTCGGGGTGGTAGTCGCTGCCGACGATTCCCCCGGTGAGCACGCGCCACAATCCGTCCGAGCTCAGCTGCCGGGTGCGCGTCGTCGGTACCAGCCTGCCTGCGGACCGCCGCATCAACCGAAGTCGCATCACCAGACGCCGGAGAGCGAGAACCTTGTCGGTATCGAGTTCGCGTCCGACGAACTGCGGACGCTCGGCTACCGGAAAGACGGTGCGAGCGATCCGCGCCACCAGATCGTCCGGCAGATACCCGGCATCGGTCAGCGCCACGCCGTCGCCGATGCAGCCGATGAAGCTCTCGAGTCTGCGCACGCACCCGTACACCGGCTCGGCCGCCTCGTGCAGCGCCTCGCGCAAGCCCAGGTAGAGCTCGGCGCGTGGAGCGCTGTAACTGCTCCACAGTTCGATGCGGTGGTCGAGAAGTTGTTCGAGCAGAACGTCGTCGGTGTCGTTCTTGCCCTGATCCGAGGTCAGCACCGCGTCGGTCACGCCGCGGCGACGCGTCGCCCGTGCGGTGACTCCCAGTGGTCGGCCACCGGGCTTCGACGGCTCGAACTCACCGGCGATGGTCGCCACTTCGAGTGTCTCACCGATCTTTTCGACGATGGCCCGCTCGACCCCGGTCGGAGCGTCCTGCCACGTCACCAACTCGGTGTCGACTGCTCCGATACCGGATTGCTCGGTGGCGGCGCGATACTGCTGCAGCCAGATCGCATCGTCGGTGGCACGTACGAGCTCATCCGTCACGCCGCTGCGTGCGATCTCCGCATACGCGACGCGTCCCAGCCGCTCGAGCAGATCCCCGAGCGCACGGGCGATGTCGACGGCCCGGTCGGGGCCCTCGGCCGCGTGGCGCAGATAGATCCACAGAAATGTCTGTACGGAATGCTGTGTCGGCCCCGCAGGCGGCGACACCGCGGCCAGTCCGTCCCACCCGAGCCGGGCGTCGGCGGCAAGAGCCGGGTCGACGGAATCGAAGTACGACAGGGCGGCCGACACCGCATCATCCATACCCGATCCCTTCACGTCGTCCACTGTTCCACAATGCTTCGACCGGAGGAGACCACCGCCGTGCGCTACGCCACAGACGAAGTGGACATATAAGGCAAAAAGGTGAACTGGAGGTGAACTGGAGACGACTTCGCGGCACCCGAGAAGAACACTTCGCAAGAAATTTCCTCCAATGACCGTTCGTGTCCCACACTTTCCACCGTGAGCGCTGAATTTCTCGTACTTCTCGTGGTGGTCGTGACGGCCCTGGCCTTCGACTTCACCAACGGTTTCCACGACACCGCCAACGCCATGGCGACGTCGATCGCAACGGGGGCATTGAAGCCCAAGGTCGCGGTCACCCTGTCTGCCGTCCTCAACCTGGTCGGCGCCTTCCTGTCCGTAGAGGTCGCAGCCACCGTCGCGAAGGGGATCGTCAATCTCGGCGACACCGGCGGCCAGGCCCTGCTGACCATCATCTTCGCCGGCCTCGTCGGCGGCATTCTGTGGAACCTCGCCACCTGGCTGCTCGGCATCCCGTCGAGCAGCTCGCACGCACTGTTCGGCGGCCTCATCGGTGCCACCATGGCGGGCCTGGGAACCAGCGGCGTCGTGTGGGACGGGGTGTGGAGCAAGATCGTGTTGCCCGCCGTACTGGCCCCCATCGTCGCCGGCCTCGTCGCCACCGTCGGCACCTGGATCATCTACCGCATCACCAACGCAGTTCCCGAGAAATCCAAGGAGCGCGGATTCCGTTGGGGCCAGATCGGTTCGGCCTCACTCGTCTCCCTCGCCCACGGCACCAACGACGCCCAGAAGACGATGGGCGTGATCTTCCTGGCGCTCGTCGCCTACGGGACCGTCTCGCCGGACGCCGAAATGCCCCTGTGGGTCAAGGTCACGTGCGCCCTCGCCATCGCGTTGGGCACCTACCTCGGCGGCTGGCGCGTCATCCGCACCCTCGGTAAGGGCCTCGTCGAGATCGCATCCCCGCAGGGCATGGCAGCCGAGTCCTCATCTGCGGCAATCATTCTGACGTCGAGCCACCTCGGCCTCCCGCTCTCGACCACGCAGGTCGCGACCGGCTCGATCCTCGGATCGGGACTCGGCAAGCCCGGTGCCGCCGTGCGCTGGAACGTCGCAGGACGCATGGCCGTCGCCTGGGTCATCACCCTGCCGCTCGCCGGCGTGGTCGGCGCCGCATGCTGGCTGCTCGCCCACACGATCGGCGGTCTGCCCGGCATCCTCGTGGTCTTCGCCATCCTCGTCGGCCTGGCCACCGTCATGTACATCCGCTCGCGCCGCGAACCCGTCGATCCGGACAACGTGAACGCCGAATGGGACGGCGGACTCGTTCCTGCCGCCGCCGAAACCGACTCCCCCGCGAAGGTCTGAACATCATGGAAACCCTGAAGCACACACTCGATTCGCTCTGGCAGGTTGTTCTCGTCGGCCTGCTGCTCGGTGCCGGACTGCCCGCGATCTTCGCTTTCGGACTCAAGGCACTCTCGGTCGGTGAGCCCTCGGACGAGGCCACTGCCTCGGGCACCACACGCGTGGCCCGCCCGGCAGTGGCCACTGCCGCGGCCGTCCTCTGTTTCGCAGTGGTCGTCGTCGCCATCGTGGCCGGAATTCTCTTCATCATGAAGAACTTCCTCGACAGCACATTCGGCATCTCCGTCTTCTGACACACCCGAGAAGGGGTACAGCTCTCATGACCGACTCCACCAAGACCGCTTTCCCGGCCTCGGTGCTCGAATGGCTCCGAGCCGGATACCCCGAGGGCGTTCCGCCCAAGGACCGATTCCCGCTCGTCGCCCTTCTGCGCCGCGCCGCACTCACCGACGCACAGGTGCAGGAGATCGTTCTCGAACTGGTTTCTCCCGCCACCGGCGCACTCGACGACGGGGCCATTTCGACCGAGGAGATCGCGACGTACATCCGCGACCAGATCGACGCCGAGCCGACGGCCGAGGACATCTCCCGTGTCTCGGCACGACTGGCCGCCGGTGGCTGGCCGCTCGCGGATCCGGCTGCCCTGTAAGACCATGGCGGTCCCGTCGTTCCTCCACTCGATCGTCGAGTGGCTCCGCGGCGGGTATCCCGACGGGGTACCCGAAGCGGATTACGTTCCCCTCCTTGCCCTTCTGAATCGGCGACTGTCCGACGACGAAGTGCAGTCGGTGATGGATGCCCTCATCGCCGACGGCCAGCTACCTGCCGACAAGGCAGGAATTTCCGTCACCATCACCAAGGTCACCAACGAGCTGCCCCGAGAAGAGGACGTCAATCGGGTGCGCGCGAACCTCGCCGCCGGGGGTTGGCCTCTGGCCGACCCGTTCACGATCCGGCGCAAGGACTAATCTCGCCAGTGTGCTCGAGAGCGTTCCCATTCCAGCAGGCTCGGCCGCGGCAGACATCCTGCCGCGGCTGAGCCGTCTGCTGGCCGGCGACGGCCCGGCCGTCCTCCCCGTCCCCGCCGACGATCCACGCGAGATCCGTCGCCTGCACGACGCGTTGGCCCCCGGAACCCCCATCGACGACGACGTCGCATTGGTCGTCGCGACGTCGGGGACGACGGGAATTCCCAAGGGTGCCATGCTTTCTGCGTCCGCACTGGTCGCGTCGGCGACGGCAACAGAGGAGCGACTCGGCGGGCCCGGCTCATGGCTGCTGGCGTTGCCCGCACACCACATCGCCGGGATGCAGGTGTTGCTGCGCAGCGTGCTCGCCGGCACGTCGCCGGTGATCATGGACGTATCTGCCGGCTTCGACCCGGCCGCGTTGATCGAGGCCGTGGGACGGATGTCGGGTCCGCTGCGCTACACCTCCCTGGTGCCCGGCCAGTTGGTCAAAGCACTCGAGAACCCCGAGGCCACTGCTGCACTGGCATCACTGGACGCCGTGTTGCTCGGCGGCGCTGCCACGCCGATTCCGTTGCGCGAGAGAGCCATTGCCGCGGGCGTTCGATTGGTACGCACCTACGGCATGAGCGAAACCGCGGGCGGCTGTGTGTACGACGGAGTTCCGTTGCACAGCACCGTCGTTCGGATCGACGACGGACGAGTGGTTCTGGGCGGGCGGACTCTGGCCTCGGGCTATCGCGGATTACCCGATCACCCGGCGTTCGCCGAGCCGGGATGGTTCCGCACGGACGACGCAGGCACGATGATCGACGGGGTGCTGAGCATCACCGGTCGACTCGACGAGGCCATCTCGACGGGCGGCTTGACCGTCGTACCGCAGGTGGTCGAAGCCGCGCTGGCAACGCATCCCGCTGTCCGCGAGTGCGCTGTCGTCGGATTGCCGGATGAGCGCCTCGGCCAGAAGGTGGTGGTAGCAGTGGTTGCCTCTGCGCCGGTGACGTTGGCGGAGTTGCGCTCTCACGTCGAGCAGTCGCTCGATGCCACCGCTGCACCGCGGGAGCTGTTCCTCGTCGACGCACTGCCGACCCGAGGCCCGGGCAAACTGGACCGCGCGGGATTGCGAGCCGCGTTGGCAGCGCGGTGAGAGCACCCGACGCGCGTATCCGTCAGGACACGATTCGACCGTCCTCGAGTCGCACGACTCGGTCGGCCGCGGCCAACACCTCGGGATCGTGAGACACACACGCAATGGCAACTCCGCGCATCGTCTCCTCACGCATGACGGCTCGAATCCGTTGTCCACTGGCGGCGTCGAGACCTGTCGTGGGTTCGTCGAGCAACAGGAGATCGGCCCGGCGGGCCACACCCTGCGCCAGTAGGGTCCGCTGACGCTGCCCTCCGGACAGGTCGGCGAACGGCATGCCGGTCAGTTCCGCGATGTCGAGGCGCTCGAGAGCGTCGCGCACCGATGCCCGAGCCTCGGTGTTCATCGGACGCCACCGGCCGAGGCGTCCCCACGCACCCACTGCCACGACGTCCCATACGGTCAACGGCAACCGATCCGGCACAGCAGCGCGCTGCGGAACGAATGCAATTGCGCGAGTTGCGCTTCGGGTCCCGCCCGTCAGTGGCCGGGTGCCGGCGACCACCTCGAGCAACGTGGACTTGCCGGCACCGTTCGGCCCTGCGATGGCCGTGAGCCGACCGGGTAGCAGGTCCAGATCGACGCCTGCGAGTGCCGTGTGGCCGGAGAACTCGACGCGGACGCCCCGGAGGCGAGCGAACTGGGACGACGCGCTGACAGCTGAGGTGTTCACATTGCCACCATACGATTTTGAATATCGTTATCAATCTCATTAAGCTCCCGAATGTGCCATTTCAGACAATCGACGCGCTGTTCGAGCCGTTCGACCTCGGTTTCGTACAACGCGCCCTGTTCGGCGGAGCCCTGGTCGCCGTGCTGTGCGGGGTGGTCGGAACGTGGGTGGTGATCCGCGGCATGGCATTTCTGGGTGAGGCGCTCGCACACGGAATGCTGCCCGGTGTCGCTCTCGCGACCGTTCTCGGAGTTCCGGTGATGATCGGCGGCGCACTGAGCGCGGTCGCCATGAGCCTCGGGATCACCGCGCTGCAACGCCGCGGAACACTGTCCTACGACACGAGCATCGGGATGTTGTTCGTGTCCATGTTGGCGCTCGGCGTCATCGTCATCTCCCACTCGGGGAGCTTCGCCACCGACGCCACGTCCATACTGTTCGGCGACATTCTTGCCATCTCGCACACGGACCTCTATCTCCTGGCAGGAGCGGCCGCACTCGGAGTTGCTGTCGCGGCGCTGTTTCATCGACCGCTGGTCGCCGTTGCGCTGGACCCCCGAATTGCCTCGGTGCTCGGACTCGGGCCGCGCTCGGCTCAAGCAGTTCTCGTCGCACTCGTGACGCTGGCAGTCGTCGCGTCGTACCAAGCCGTCGGCTCGCTGCTGGTCGTCGGACTCCTGCTCGCCCCTGCCGTCGCCGCCGGGCAGTGGACCACCCGCATTCCCACTCGAATGCTGGTGGCGGCCGCCCTCGGCGTGCTGTCCGTATTCGGCGGCCTACTGATCTCCTGGCACGCGGCCACCGCCGCCGGTGCCTCCGTGGCGGCGACCGCGATCGCGGTGTCCGGCCTGTCGTACGCGATACGCAGTGCCGTCACCGCCATCCGTCCTCGCCCCACTTCACCCGAAAGGAACACGTGCGCACCCGCATCCTGACCACCACAATCGCCGTCGGTGCCCTCGTTCTCGCATCGACGGCCTGTTCCTCGGAGACGAACCTGCCACGCACGGACGAACCCGCAGGCGAAGGCCACGGGGCAATAGCCGGTGCCGCCGAACTCGCCGAACCGCGGCTCGGGCTCACGTCCGTGGACCCGACGGGGCGGGTGTCCCATCGCGATCTGCTCGACGACACCGTCACCGATCTCGGGACCATCGGAGCCCCGCAGGCTCTGCACACCGACGGCCGCTACCTGTTCGTGCAGACCGACGCGGGCGTCGAGATCGTCGACAGCGGGGTCTGGACCTGGGACCACGTCGACCATTTTCACTACTACCGCAGCGAGCCTCGACTGCTCGGCACGGTCGGCGGCTCAGGTTCGGCAACCGTTGCCACGTCCAACCTTTCGACTTCGGGAGGTACCGGACTGTTCTTTGCCGACTCCGGCGAGGCTGTGCTGCTCGACACCGAGGCCCTGTCGAAAGGCACAGTCGTGGAACGATTCCGAAAGGTCACCACGCCCGGTGCCGGAACGGTCGTTCCCGTCGGCACTTTCGCGCTCGTGACCGAGGGCTCCGGTCCGTCGACCTCGGTCGTCGGGTACACCGCCGACGGCGAACGCACCGGGCCGGTCGAGCCGTGCCCGCAGGCCCGCGGCACGATCACCACCAGGGTCGGTGCCGTGATCGAGTGCGCAGACGGCGCACTGCTCGCCTCGGCCACCGGTGACGAATTGGCGGTCGAGAGAATCCCCTACCCGGCCGGCGCTACCGCCGCGGCAGCGACGTCGTTCGACAACCGCGAGGGCCGCCCCACGGTCGCAGGTTCTGCCGGTGCAGAGGGCATTTGGATGCTGGATACCCGCGAACGGTCGTGGTCCCTACTCCCGGCACCGGCACCCCTGGTGCACGTCACCGCCGTGGACGATGCGGACGAGCACGTGCTGGCCCTCACCGAGGATGGCCGAGTCCTGATACTCGACGGCAACAACGGTGCAATTCTGGCCGAAACCGAACCGCTGGTGGCCGAATCACTCGAGGCCGGCGCGTCCCCGACTCTCGTCGCCGACGATCAGCGCGCCTATCTCAGCGCCCCGACCGAACGACGGCTGTACGAAATCGACTACGCCGACGGTGCCCGCATAGCGCGGACCTTCGACACCGCGACCGAACCGGCCTTCACCGCGGAGACCGGACGATGACGAGCGGACGCGTCGGCCGTTTCTCATCGGCAGTGGCGGTGGCCGCAGCAATCGGACTGTGCCTGAGCGGCTGCTCCGCCGACGGTGACGACCGCCCGGTGGTGATCGTGTCGACGAACATCCTCGGCGACGTCGTGCAGCAGCTCGTCGGCGACGAGGCAGACGTGGTGACGCTGATGAAGCCGAACGCCGACCCGCATTCCTTCGAGATCTCGGCGCAGGAAGGTGCCCGCCTACGCACGGCAGACCTGATCGTCTCCAATGGTCTCGGCCTCGAGGAAGGTCTACAGCAACACCTCGACGAGGCAACGGCGGAGAACGTGCCCACCTTCGTCGCGGGCGACGCCATCGACGTCCTCGAGTACACGGAAGGGGACGCCGCAGGCAGTCCCGATTCGCACTTCTGGACCGATCCCGCGCGCATGACAGCCGTCGTCGACGCCCTCGAGCCGGCGCTCGCCGAGCTGGACGGTGTCGATTCTGCCGAAATCAGCGACCGCACAGCAGGTTACCGGCTGCAGTTGAAGGGGCTCGACGACGACATGAGCGCCACCTTCGCTGCGATCCCGGATCAGCGCCGCGCACTCGTCACCAATCACCATGTATTCGGTTATCTCGCAAACCGTTTCGATTTCACGGTGATCGGGGCAGCCATTCCCGGCGGCACCACCCTGGCGGCACCGTCTGCTTCCGATCTGGCCGAACTCGTCGGAGCCATCGAAAAGACCGGTGTTCCTGCGATATTCGCGGAATCGTCATCTCCGGATCGTCTCGTCCAGGCCTTGGCGAGTGAGGCCGACATTCGCGTCACTGTGATCGAACTGTTCACCGAATCCCTCACCGCACCCGACGGCGGTGCCCCCGACTACCTCACCATGATGCGCGTCAACACCGAGCGCATCTCCGATGGACTCACCAGCTGACCGATTCGTCACACAGAAAAGGAACAATCATGCGTATCAACGATTTTCGAAGGGCGAGCGTCACCGCGCTCGCCCTCGGTGCGGTAGCGACCCTGGCGGCCTGCTCCTCCGGCACCACCCCCGCCGCCGAATCCACATCGATTGCGGCCGGGCCACGGGTCGCAGTGTCCTACGAAGGCGGCCTTCGGGTGCTCGACGCCGAGACGTTCGAGACCGTCGCTGATTTCGACTCCGAGGAGTACACGCGCCTCAACCTCGCCGGCGACGACCGCAACGTCATGGTCACCACGAGCGAGGGCTTCCGTGTGCTCGACACCGCGGCCGGGACGACCGAGCAACCGCAACTGACCGACACCGTCTTCGAAGCCGAGAAGCCCGGTCACGTCGTACGACACGGCGGCAAGACCATCCTGTACGCCGACGGCACCAGCGACACCACGATCTTCGACACCGCAGCGCTCGAATCCGCAGACGGGCTCCCGGAGACCGAGAGCATCCCCGGTGTCGACGCGCACCACGGCGTCTCGATCGTCCTCGAAGACGGCACGTTTCTCACCACGGTCGGGAACTCGAACGGCCGCACCGGCATCGAGGTTCGTGACGCATCGGGAGCGGTCGTCGCCAAAAACGATCAGTGCCCCGGCGTCCACGGAGAGGGAACAGCGGAAGGCGAGATCGTCGTCTTCGGTTGCGAGAACGGCGCTCTGATCTACGACAAGGGCCAGATAACCAAGCTCGACGCTCCGGACCAGCCCTACGGACGGACGGGCAACGCGTATGTGAGCGAGACCAGCCCCCTCATCGTCGGAGACTACAAGGACGACCCGGACGCAGAGGGCTCACTCCTGCACGCGGTCACCGTCATCGACCCCGCGGCCAAGACCCTCGACGTCGTGAAGCTCCCCGACGGTGCCGAATACACCTGGCGCGGAGTCGCCCGAGGCCCCGGCGACCTGGCCTACATCATCGGATCGGACGGCGCAGTCCACGTATTCGACCCGACGACAAAGACATTCACCGCCTCGTACCCCGTCATCGACGCCTGGGAAGGTCCCGCGAAATACCAGGACGCCCACCCCGGCATCTCCATCGCGGGTGACACCGCCTACGTCACCGAACCGGCCGGCAACAGCATCCACGCCGTCGACCTCACCTCCGGAAACGTCACCGAGAGCAAGCAACTCGATGTCACGCCCAACGAATTCGTCGTCGTGACTGCCTGACCCTGCAACCGGGGACGCAGAAATCCACTCTGCGTCCCCGGGTTCGGCTACCCCGTCCGATCCGGCGGACCGTCGACCACAGGTGTGCCTTGGTGATGCACCAGTTCCCATCCATCGGAGGTGCGTCGCCAGATCGACGATCGACGGGCTCGACGTCCCGACCGTCGTGACGTCCACTGCACCAGAACGACACCCACGTCCAGTATCCGTCCGGAGAGATCGTGGACCTCGATGATGCCGTCGTCCGCACTTTCTCCGCCCAACAGCTCGAGTATCGACTGCTTGGTCCACACCACCCCCGATGCTCCGATCTCGACGAAATCGTCCGCGAGCAGCGCCACGAATCTGCTTCTGTCAGCCCGAGTCTCGGCCCGCTGCAGCTGCCGCTCCAGCTCCAACACCTGGCCGACCTCGTCGTTCTCCGGCACCGATGTCAACCCGCCATTTTCTCGTACAGCCGCTCGACGTCGGCGTCGGACCATCCCGCCGGTTCGAGAATGTCGGCCCACATGCGCACTGCGTCGGCTCCGTAGCTGTGGCCGTGCCCGTCGTCGACGTCGGTGGAGAACACCTGGTCGAAGGTCAATTGCCAGAACGTCACGAACGGGAACCACTGCACTCCCGGATCGACGTCGGTGCCGCGGGGTTCCCGCAGCCAGTCGGGCCTGCCGAGGATCAGATCGGGTGACCACCACACGATCGGGTCGGATGCGTGCTGCCAGTAAACGATTCGCGGCTCTTCCCACGGACCACCGATGTCGAGATCCCCGGACGAACTCGCGAATCGCACGTGCTCTCCGCCGTCGATGACAGGCAGGATCTCGCGGGAACCGGCGTCGCGTCCGCTCGTGATACGCGCCCACTGAGGCGTGAAATTGGGGTTGCCGACCCACAGAGCGCCGTCGATACGAGCGATCATGTCCTGCGCACCGCTGAATGCATCCTGCCCGCCGTAGGCACCGAGGCTCTCGCCGAACAACACCAACTTGGGTCGTGAATCTTCCGGGAGTTCGCTCCACACCGCGTAGATCGCCTCGAAGAGGGCTCGTCCGGCATCCTGCGGGGTCTGCCGGTCGGCCAGAAATGCCATCGGGCTCGGCAGGAACGAGTACTGCATCGACGCAATCGCCGAATTTCCGTCGTACAGATACTCGAGAGGGCCGGCGACGGATTCGTTGACCCAGCCACGTCCGGTGGTGGTCGCGACACCGAGCACGGCCCGTGAGAATGCGCCGGTAAGTTCGAGTTCGGCCACCACCCGCTCTGCCACACCCTCGACCGTTTCGGCCGACTCGACACCGGCGTACACGCGGATCGGTTGCACTGCAGGCCTTCCGGTGAAGTCACTGATCTCGTCGGGCGATGCCCCGGAGACCACGAAGCGTCGCCCCTCCTGCCCCAGCGAATCCCAGTCCTCGTTCGACGCATCGGACCCCGACAGTTCTGCTGCATCAGGCTTTTCCACACCCTCGTGGTTGCCGCGGTCGGCGGTCGACGCCGACTTCTCCGCGCCGGCCACGATCCCCCGGATCAGGGCACCATTGACGGCGAACACCACCAGCAGGGCAACCACGATCACGCTGGCGATCCTCGCCAACGGCCTCGGTACGTACTGCTTCGCCCATCGCGTCAGTGCCCGAGTCGCTCTGCGCAGCAGGCGGGCGAGAGCAAGCACCGCCACCGCTACCACCAACGAGAGCACCAGCACCGCGATGTACAGGGGTCTGCCGGGGTCCTCCACACCGACCAGCCTGCGGACGATCTGCTGCCACCACGATCCCAAGATCAGGAACAGCGGAATCACCACCACCGCAGCCGCGGCCAACGCCCACCACCCACGTCGACGCCACTGCTCCGACCAGTTCGGTGACACTCCGCAGCGCCGGACCACCCAGGCAACGAGGCACCCCACGCCGTACCCGATCGCGACGCTGATCCCCGTGGCCACCGCCTGCAGGTACCACACACGAGGTAGCAGAGACGGAGTCATCGACAGCGCGAAGAACACCAGAGCGAAGAAGATCCCCACCGGATGTAGTGCGCGACAGTACCGATCCGCTCGCGAATCCCGCCAATACGAACGTATCGAGGCCGACCGCCGTGTGGTCACCCATAGATCGTATTGGCCCGCCGACTGGGCCGCACCCACTTCGACGTGCAAGCATTCACGCCATGAGTGTTCTGGTCTGCTTCCACGCGCATCCCGACGACGAAGTGTTCGGCACGGGCGGCGTCATGCGGCTCGCGGCCGACGCCGGCCACCGCGTCGTACTCGTGACGGCCACCGACGGTGCCGTCGGCGAATATCCCGACGGCATCCTCGCCGACGGAGAGACGTTGGCCGCGCGCCGACACATCGAATTGGACCGTTCGGCTGCCGTCCTGGGGGTCGCGCGCGTCGTTCGCCTGCACTATGCCGATTCCGGAATGGCCGGCACACCGGAGAACGGCAACCCGGAGGCGTTCTGCAATGTCGACGTCGACACCGCGGCTGGGCGATTGGCCGACGTGTTGCGCGAGGAGCAGGCCGACGTCGTCACCATCTACGACCCGAACGGTGGATACGGCCACCCCGACCACATTCAGGTGCACGTCGTCGGCAAGCGCGCCGCCGAGATCGCCGAGACGCCGTACGTGTACGAGACGACCACCAACCGTGACCACATGCGCAGGTTGATGGAAGCCAATCCCCACTGGAGCGAAGAGGCGTCACCACCGGACATGGAGTCGTTCGGACTGCCGGAAACCGAAATCACCACTGTCGTGGACGTGTCGAGCGTCATCGCGGCCAAGCGGGCCGCGATGGAAGCGCACGAAACGCAGGTCGGCGATTTCGGGCCGTTTCTCGCAATGCCGATCGAGCAACTGACCACTGCGTTCGGTCTCGAATGGTTCCGCAAATTGCGGGGCACCGGCGGGGTCGGACTGACAGAGACATCGCTGCCGCTCTGACACCACCGGGTCGCCGGTCGTGAGGTCCGTCGTATTGGGGTCGGAGGCGGCCCGTCGAACACCCTCGACCTGACGTTCGGATTGTTTTGGACCTCTAATCAAACCTCGAGACGGTACAGTGTCCACGTCGTCGTACAGGAGAGGCCGGTTGGAGATGCGTTCGTCGGTAGGTGTGTCCCTGGGAACGTGCGGCATCCGCACGTCTCGGACGACCGAAGACGGCACGTGGACAGACGCCGCTCCCTTCGACGACTGGCAGCTCTCCCCCTCCCCCGAGGACGTCGCGCGGGTCGTTCGCGGAATCGTCGACCGCCCGGACGCGCCGCAATCACTGGGCATTGCATACCGGACCGCCGACGAGCGTGATCGCATCACGAAGGCTCTGGCCGAGGAATACGTCTCGGACGTACATCTGATCGACGAGACCGACGCTGCCCTCGAGTACCTGCGTCCCGGCCTGGCCAGCCAGCACCGCACCATCGCCCTGTTCGACGCAGGCGAGACCGGTGTCGACATAGACATCGTCGACGTCGAATCCGGCCGCTCCTACGGCTCGACTCGTACGACAGCAATCAGCGGAGCCTCGTTCGATGCGGTGGTTCGGGAACACATACTGGGCCTCGGCATCGTGCGGGAGCCGCACACACACGACGAGGACACTGCTCTGACGGCATTCTGCCGTGGCATCAAAGAGGCACTGTCCACGCACGAGACCACGAGCACGCCCGACGGCGAGCACATTCTTCTCGAGCGCCACATCTTCGAGCTGTCGATTGCCCGGGCCACCGAACAGGCTGCCACCACGGTCCGCCAACTGGGGCTCGAAGCCGAGTTCTATCCCGACGCGGTCATCGCCATCGGCGGTACGAGCAATGTCCCTCTGGTCCGCACGACACTCGAACGGTTTCTGCAGCTGCCGATCATCGTCCCCGAGCAACCAGAACTCGTCGTTGCAGGTGGGGCGGCCGTGCACGCTGCGCGCGTCGACGTCGACCGCATTGCACCGGTCGTCTCGCACCGACCGGCGCTGGCGCGGCTCGGATTGATCGCGCTACCGATTGTGGGCGTCATCGCCGCCGTCGGACTGTTCTCGGGCCTGAGTTCCGAGAGCAAAGATCAACCGCTGAGCACCCCTGCCAGCGTGGACGAGGGCATCCGGCAGACCACGACACCCTCGGCTGCACGGACCACCACCGCCACACCGTCACCGACCCCGGACATCCCGGCCCCGCCGCCGACGTCCGCTGCACCACCTCCAGCCGCCGACAGCGCGCCGTACGTGCAGTATCAACCGCACTACAACCCGCCGCCACCGCCGCCCGCTCCGACGGTGCCGCTCCCGCAGATCCCCGGAGTCCAGATGCCTGTCATCCCGCTGCCGGTACTGCCGCGCCTGCCGTTCTGACCGGCCGCGTCCGCACCCTCCCGGCAGATACGGAAAGATCGTCGCTCATGGCCACCACAGCACAATGGATCGAAGGGGCGCGACCCCGAACGCTCCCCAACGCTATCGCCCCCGTCCTCGTCGGCACCGGTGCAGCCGTGTCCCTGGACGCAGGCGTGTGGTGGAAGGCACTACTGGCACTGATCGTCTCGTTGGCGCTGATCGTGGGCGTCAACTTCGCCAACGACTACTCCGACGGAATCCGCGGCACGGACGACGACCGAGTCGGCCCACTCCGACTCGTCGGCTCCAAGGCCGCCTCGGCAGGAGCCGTCAAACGGGCAGCCATCGGCTGCTTCGCGGTCGGTGCCGTCGCAGGTCTTGTCCTGGCCGCCACGAGCGCTTGGTGGTTGGTGATCGTCGGCCTGATCTGCATAGCCGGTGCCTGGTACTACACAGGCGGCTCGAAGCCCTACGGCTACAGCGGATTCGGCGAGATTGCCGTATTCGTGTTCTTCGGACTCGTCGCCGTGCTCGGCACCCAATACGTGCAGGCCGAGCAGATCGACTGGGCGGGCGTGCTCGCCGCGGTAGCCGTCGGATCTTTCTCCAGTGCCGTACTCGTCGCGAACAACCTTCGGGACATTCCTACCGATACCGAATCCGGAAAGCGAACACTCGCAGTGCGATTGGGCGATACCCGCACGCGCTATCTGCACCTGGCACTGTTGGTCGTCCCGTTCGCCATGACCGTCGCGCTGACCGCCCGAACCCCGTGGGCCCTGGTTGCCCTGCTCGCGCTACCCCTCGCTGCGCGCGCCAATTCGCCGGTTCGCGGCGGTGCTCACGGCTTCGAATTGATACCGGCGCTGCGTGATTCGGGACTGGCAATGCTCGTCTGGGGTGCCGCTACCGGTGTGGCGCTGGCGTTCGCCTAACGCTTCTCGGGCACGAATGCGCCCAGCAGAAAGTTCACGATCGAGATGATGATCGCGCCCCAGAACGCGGCCGCGAAACCGACGATCTCGAGGCCGTAACCGGTCTGCGACGACAGCCACCCCGTCAACATCAGCATCAACGCGTTGATGACGAGAGTGAACAGCCCGAGGGTGAGAATCAGCAGCGGCAGTGACAACAGCTTCACCATCGGCCTGATGAACGCGTTGACGATCGTCAACACGGCCGCAATACCGAGCAGGACCACGATGTCCCACCCGTCACCGCGGCCCGAGCTGGTCACGGTGATGCCGTCGACGAATTCCTTCGCAACCCAGATGGCGACGGCATTGATCACGAGCCGAATCAGAAAGTTCATGGCGCCCATCGTAGAGTTCGGGCCCGCTCGGAGCTACGACGTGCGAACCAGCAGGACGGCGTCGCGCAGATCGTTCAGGCTGCAGCGAACACTCACGAGCTCGGTGAACGATGGATCGGCACCTGCGATCACACCGAGAAGCATGTGCTCGACACCGATCTCCCTGTCCCGCAATCGGACGGCCTCCTTCAAGGCCAGCTTCAGCGCTTCCTTGGCCGACGGCGCGAACGGCAGGTGAGAATCGTTCGAATGGTCGACATCGCCGAACCCCACCGCAGTCTCGACGGTGTCGATCACGTCGTGAAGGTCGATGCCGATGGACCGTAGGGCCCGGGCGTCCCTCGACAGCACGTCCTCGAGCGCGTTGTCGAGGGTGAACCCCGCCTCGGCCAGCGCAGACCCGAGCGGTTCGTCGGCCTTGTCGAGCGCACCGAGGAACAGATGAATGGGTTCGACCCGCTCCGAGTGCAACGCCCGGGCGTGCAGCCGGGCACTGATGACGACCGCCCTGGCCTGAGTGGTGAATCGCTCGAACATGGTTGTCTACCTTCCCTTTCCGCCGTGCTTCTTGTGAACGGCCTGTCTGCTGACACCCAGCGAATCCGCTATCGCCTGCCACGCCCATCCCTGATTCCGCGCATTGCGAACCTGGACGGCTTCCAGACGTTCGAGTAGACGGCGAAGTGCGGCTACGGCACGCAACCCCTCCCCCGGATCGGAACTGGCGGCCGCGGCGGCCAATGCAGTGGCTTCTGTCATGAATGTCAATGTAGGTTGACAGAGAGGGGGTTGTCAACCTTTATTGACACGCAAGTCAGTGGTCCACAGTGATATCGACGGACACTCGCCCACGGTCGTCACGGGTCGCCGTCGCGAGGCCGGAGTACCGGACGCCGCCGAGGTCGACATCGACACGACCGCCGCCGTCCACGAAATTTCGCCACCAATTCTTCTTGTCCGGCATCGCCACCCTGACCTTCAGGTGCTCGCCCTTCCGGCTGATCGCAAGCGGCAATGTGATCCTCTTGCCGGACTTCCGGCCGGTGTAGGTCGAAATGCCCATCGAGCGTCCGAGCACCCTGTCGAGCACCGGTGCCTTCATCACGACCATGAAGACCTTGTTGAACCCTGCCGCCGACTTCTGAAATGTGTTCATCGTGTCCGCCTTACGAATCGCCCCGCACGTGTTGGCGAGCGTAGCCGTGACACAGGCCGACGGGAACGTCACCGAGACGGCAGACCGGACTCCATCGACTCGGCGAGCGTGGTCAGGGCCTCGAGAACACGGTTTCGACGTGCACCCAACACATCGAACAATCGTCCGTGCGCTTCGAGCTCTCGGGGAAATACATCATCCACGATGCGCCTCCCCTGATCGGTCAGGGTGATCGACGCAGACCGTCGGTCTTCGGCGCTGGGCACGCGCTGCAGAAAGCCGCGGCGTTCGAGCTTTCCGAGCGTCTTGCTCACACCTGCGCGGGTCATGCCGAGCAGCTCCGCCAACCGCGCTGCCGTCACCGGTTCGATCGCGTAACGCAGGGGCACCATCAATTCCACCTCGGCGACGGATACATCGGCCGCGGCGTATATCGGTTCGACGGCCACGTCGAGCAGCGCGACGATGCGCTTGATCTCGGCCACCACCTGCATCGGCGAGGTGTCCAGCTCCGGGTTGAACTCGGCCCACCGTGCACAGGTCAGCTCACGAAGCGAGGCATCGGTCATCGGCACCACCAATATCGTTAACTAGTTGACAGTTCTGCTACGTTCACAACATATCCCACCACCGAGGAGGCATCTTGACGTACGACACCGTGGTAATCGGTGGCGGCCCAGCCGGACTCAGTGCCGCGACACTTCTGGCTCGCGCCCGCCGAAAAGTGATCGTTGTCGACGCCGAAGAACCACGCAACGCGCCTGCCGACCATGTTCACAACTTCCTCTCGCGCGATGGTTCCACACCCGAGGAGTTGCATCGGGCTGGATGCGAGGAAGTCCTCCGATACGGCGGAGAAATTCTGCGCGGCAAAGTAATTGAACTCGACGAGGGATTCGAGGTCCGCCTCGAGGGCGGCGAGTCCCGGCACTCGCGGTCGGTCTTGGTGGCCACCGGGCTTCGAGACGAACTGCCCGATATCCCCGGCGTTCACGAACAGTGGGGCTCGGGAGTGCTGCATTGTCCGTACTGCCACGGCTACGAAGTTCGGGATCAGCCGATAGCCGTGGTCGGCGGATCCAACCGACCGTTCACGATCCACCAGGCGTCGCTGATTCGCCAATGGTCGGACGACGTCGTCTTCTTCACCAACGGCATCGAACTGAGTGAAAACGAACGCCTTCGACTCGACGCGCGGTCCGTCGGAATCGTCGACGTACCGGTTGCTCGAATCGTTGTGCAGGACGGTCGCGTCATAGGCATCGAGCTGACGAACGGGACCGTCGTTCCTCGAACAGTCGTGTTCGTCGGGCCGACGTTCGTTCCGAACGACGCGCTCCTGCGATCGATCGGATGCACTCGCCTCGACAACGGCTGGGTGGCCACCGACCCGACCGGGCTCACCAGCGTCGACGGCCTGTGGGCTGCGGGGAACGTCTCGGATTCCCCCGCCCAGCTCATCAATTCGGCAGCAGCAGGATCGAAGGCTGCAATCGCCATCAATCACTACCTACTCGAACTCGATGTGACCCGAGCCGTCAGCGCGGTCTGACGCCTCCTGCCAGCG
This sequence comes from Rhodococcus sp. NPDC077669, assembly GCF_040686915.1. Classification (NCBI taxonomy): domain Bacteria; kingdom Bacillati; phylum Actinomycetota; class Actinomycetes; order Mycobacteriales; family Nocardiaceae; genus Rhodococcus; species Rhodococcus sp. NPDC077669. The sequence goes on from NZ_JBFBMD010000014.1 coordinate 75,263, forward strand.
CCGAAGAATGTGTCGGTGCCCTGTTCTACACTTGCCGCAGTGGATCGAATACGTGTTCGATCTTCAGTCGCTGGGGGGTGACATGGGGCTACGGAAAGCGGCGTGGGTGACGGGGGACCATTCTCCGCTCGCCGACGTTCTGGGAGCGCGACGGACGATCAACGCTGCCGTCGCTTCGGAACTTGCTCTGCTGGACGAGTATGTCCGCAGCCGAACGGCCGGCGCGTCACCGTGGGACACCGGGGTCACCGAGAAAGATCTGTTCAACTCGGCAGTCTGTGAACTGGCGGCGGCTCTGTCGTCCACGTTTGCCGCCATCAACAACAAGGTGCAGATGTGGCGTCAACTGCGCCCTCTCGTGCGTCAGGGCTTCATCGACGGTGCCCTCGATCTGGAGCGAGTCAGAACGATCCACGATCATCTACTTCATGCCCGTCCGGAGACGGCCGTTGCCCTGGAGACCGAGATTCTCAAGGCCGCCCGGGAGATGGCACCGGGAGCTCTGGGCCGCGAAATCGATCGACTGCTCATCGAGGCCGACGCCGACTGGGACCGTGCGGTACGCAAGCGTGCCGCACGCACCGAGAAGCGAATCCGCCTTCGTCGCCGGGCACGAGGACTGTCGAGCCTGACCACACTGATGACCGACGGCGAAGCCGACGAACAACTTGCGCGGATCGACGCCGAGGTCATACGCCTGCACCCGGAGGATCCGCGGTCGGACGACCAACGACGGGCCGACGCTCAGACCGCCTTGATGCGCGGGGAGACACTGCTGTGCGAGTGCGCGACATGCCTGACGCCGCGCGACGGCGACAGGGCCCCCGAGCACGATGATCCGGACACAGCGGACAACGAACCATCGGACACCGACTGCGCCGCAACCGACGGAACACGCAGCGGCAGTTCCACTTCCGCTGCACCGGGGGACGAGCCGCCGACGAGCCAATCACCGAACACGATCCCACCGGACGCACCGCCACCCAGGCTTCCCACGCCCGGCTCTGTGAATACCAGAGCTACCCGATCGCGGCCGGGTGGGGGAACGCTGATCGAACGGTGGCGTGCCACCGTCGGGGACGACCCCATCGGGATCCACGCCTTGTACCCCGACGGCCATGGGGGCATGAAACTCCCGCCGCCAGGCGCGCTGAGCTATACGCCCAGTCGAGCTCTCGCGGCGAAGGTTCGAGCCGAGAACCCGTACTGCCTGCATCCTGGCTGCAACGTGCCCTCGGAACGATGCGACCTCGACCACATCGTCGAATTCGACCGACACCGCCCCGAGAAGGGCGGCTGGACCATCCTCACGAACATCGGTCCGCGCTGTCGGCTCCACCACAACCTCAAAACGCGCAAACTTTGGCGCACCGAACTGCTTCCGGATGGAGTGCTACATATCGTCGATCCACTCGGACGTCACTACTTCACCCCACCCGCCCTGTGAAAAACAATCACCTAGGGTTGGTTCGGTGAGCACCGCGAATCTGACCCGAACCGAAACTCGCAGGCGATCGCGCCACATAGACGGGGTGAAGTATCTCGTCGATCTGAACCTCCTGCGCGCCGAGGACACGGACGTCGACACCTTCGAGTCGGTGACGACCATCGAATTCGATGCGACGACGGCGGCGACATGGGTCGATTTCATCGGTGCGTCCGTGGACGAGGTCACCGTCAACGGCACCGATGCGCAGGTCGATTACGACGGAGCTCGCATTCAACTGGTCGGACTCGCCGACCACAACGTCGTTCGAATACGTGCACGCGGCCGGTACAGCAGGTCGGGTGAAGGACTCCACCGCTTCGTCGACCCCGTCGACGACAACGTCTACCTGTACACCCAGTACGAACCTGCCGATGCTCGACGGGTGTTCGCGAATTTCGAGCAACCCGATCTGAAGGCCTCGTTCACGCTGAGGGTCACAGCAACCCCGGCATGGACGGTCCTGTCCAACCGCGCGGGAGTCACCGACGGCACAGTCACCACGTTCGCCCCGACGCTGCCCATATCGACGTACATCACCGCGGTTGCGGCCGGGCCGTACCACGGCGTCGAATCGTCCTGGACTCGAGGCGATCTGACTGTCCCGCTCGGCGCGTACTGCCGCGCATCCCTCGCCGAGTATTTCGACGCCGAGGACATCTTCGACATCACCGAGCGTGGCCTCGACTTCTTCCACGACAAGTTCGACTATCCGTACCCGTTCGGTAAGTACGACCAGATTTTCGTCCCCGAATACAACCTCGGTGCGATGGAGAACCCCGGGCTCGTCACGTTCACCGAATCGTACGTATTCCGTTCGGCGGCAACCGAAGCCCAGTACGAGGCTCGGGCGAACACGATTCTGCACGAGATGGCGCACATGTGGTTCGGCGACCTCGTCACGATGCAATGGTGGGACGATCTGTGGCTCAAGGAGTCGTTCGCCGACTACATGGGTGCGTACGCGTCGGCCGAAGCCACCCGATTCACCGATGCCTGGGTCAGTTTCGCGAACCGCCGAAAGGCGTGGGCCTATTTGCAGGATCAGCTTCCCACCACTCACCCGATCGTCGCCGACATCACCGATCTCGAGGCAGCCAAGCTCAACTTCGACGGCATCACCTACGCGAAGGGCGCGAGCGTGCTCAAGCAGTTGGGGGCGTTCGTCGGTGCCGACGCCTTTTTCGCAGCGTCCCGCAACTACTTTCGTACGCATGCCTTCGGTAATACGACCCTGACGGATCTCTTGAGCGAGATGTCCACCGCCAGCGGGCGAGACCTCGAGACCTGGGCGGGCGCGTGGCTGCAGACCACCGGCGTGTCCACACTGACTTATACCGGCGACGCCGTCGAGCAGTCGGATCCGCGTCCGCACCGCATCGCGGTCGGGCTCTACGATCCGAACGAGGCCGGAAATCTCACGAGGACCCACCGCTACGAACTCGACATCACCGACTCGCGAACGCCCGTCGACTTCCCCGATTCTGCACTGGTTCTGCTCAACGACGACGATCTGACCTACGCCAAGATCCGATTCGACGAGCGCTCCACCGCCACCGTGCGGACCTCACTCGATCGCATCGTCGATCCCCTTGCACGAGGGCTGGTGTGGTCGGCACTGTGGAACTCCACCCGGGACGCCGAGCTCTCTGCGATCGAATACCTGGACATCGCAACCAGATTCGCGCCAACCGAACCCAAGATCGGGTTGCTCTCCGCAGTCACGGCCAACGTCGCGTACACACTCGCGCACTACCTCCCCGAAGACCGACGGGACGAGCCCACCCGGCATTGGCTCGAAGCGTCGTGGCGGCAGCTGCAGTCGAGCGAACCCGGAAGCGACGCGCAGTTGGTGTGGGCGCGGGCGGTCGCATCGGCTGCGCAACTCGACGACTTCCTGGCCGACGATCTACGCTCCCTGCTCGATGGCACCGCGACCATTGCCGGGCTAAGGCTGGACCCCGATCAGCGCTGGGCATTCTGGCTGGCACTCGCCGCCACCGGACACGCAACTATCGCAGAGCTGGATACCGAACTCGGTTCGGACGACACACTTTCGGGGCGCACTGCCCACACCGCGGCGGCGACGGCGATCCCTGACGCCACAGTCAAAGCGAGCGCGTGGACTTCCATCACCGAGCGCGACGACGTGTCCAACGATGTTCTCGACGCCTACATCACCGGGTTCGGGGCGGGTCACCGACCGGACCTCACTCAACCGTACGAGGACCGGTATTTCGAGTCCATCTCCTCGTTGTGGACCTCACGCAGCATCGAGATCGCACGGAGGATAGTTGTTCGCCTCTTTCCTCAGCAATCGTCGACCGACAGTGCAGACGTGTGGCTCGCCGAGCACGAGTGGGCACCGGCTGCGTTGCGGCGCTTGGTAATCGAGCAGAGAGATCACCTGAACCGGAGTTTGCGCGTGCAAGCTCGGCTAGGGTGACGATCATGTCCGACCATGATGCTCGACGTTCGTTCGCCACATCCGCTCTCGCCGCAGGCGGCTTGCTCGGCGGCTTCGCCGTTGCTCGCCGGTCGCACAATCGCCAACTCGGCGGAGCAGTGCTCGCTGCAGTCGGCGTTGTCTGCACCACGCAATGGCAGAAGTCGTCGGGCTCGGCTCGTGCCGGCGCACTGCTCGGGACGTACCTCGTGGCGTTCGGTGCGTCGCATCCGCTCGCGAAGAAGATCGGTGCGTGGCCGGCCGTCGGGACGGTCGCCGCTGTCACTGCGGTGACGTCGATGGTCGTGACCTGGTAGATCTGCTCAGAACACCCCGGTACGGATGAACTGCTCGAGCGCGGCGGTCGGTTCGTCGAGATCCATCCCCTGGCCCGCGACCCAGGTGTCGTCGAAATAGGTTTGCGAGTAACGGTCTCCGCCGTCGCACAACAACGTCACCACACTGCCGGTGCGTCCCGCGGCAATCATCTCGGAGATCAATCCGAAGGCACCCCAGATGTTGGTGCCGGTGGATCCTCCCACTCGTTTACCGATCGCAGCCGAAGTGAATCTCGCGGCCGCCACCGACGCAGCGTCGGGCACCGCGATCATTCGATCGATCACCTGGCCGACGAAGGACGGTTCCACCCGCGGTCGCCCGATGCCTTCGATACGTGAGGACTTACCGGTCTCGAAACTCGCGTCACCGGTTTCGTAGCCTCCGATGAAGGCCGAATTCTCTGGGTCCACGACAGCCAAACGCGTTGCGTGTCTGCGGTATCGGATGTAGCGACCGATGGTGGCGCTCGTTCCGCCCGTTCCCGCGCCTACGACCACCCAATCGGGGATGGGACATTTCTCGAGCCGAAGCTGATCGTAGATGGACTCGGCGATGTTGTTGTTCCCTCGCCAATCGGTGGCCCGTTCGGCGTGGGTGAACTGGTCCATGTAGTGGCAGTCGGGTTCGGCTGCGAGCCGGTGCGCCTCGGTGTACATCTCGCCGGGGTGGTCGACGAAGTGGCATCGCCCACCGTGCGATTCGATGAGGGCGATCTTGGCGGGACTTGTACTTCTGGGCATGACTGCGACGAACTTCAATCCCAGCAGGCCGGCGAAATATGCCTCACTGACCGCCGTGGAGCCGGAAGACGCCTCGACGACCGTGGTTCGCGCGGTGACCCAGCCGTTGCAGATCGCGTACAGAAATAGCGATCGCGCCAGCCGGTGTTTGAGGCTGCCGGTGATGTGAGTGGATTCGTCCTTGAGGTACAGCGAGATTCCCCATGCGGCAGGCAGTGGATAGCTCAGCAGGTGTGTGTCGGCACTGCGCTGAGAATCGGCTTCGATCAACCGGACTGCGTTGTCGACCCACTCACGCGATCCGGAGCGGTCCACCGATGTGGTCACTTGCGGCCGTCTTCACCGCGCAGCTTGGACTGCAGGTCCGCGCGAGCGGTGCGTCGGTGTTCGTCGACCGCAGCGATGGACTCGTTGACGCGGATGCGCATCTGCTTGAACAGAAGCAGGGACAACGGCAGCGAGATGAGGACGCCGAAGATCGCGGCGACGAGGATCGGAACCTCGATGCCGAAGAGTAAACCGACACCGATGATGATCGCGGCAATGACGATGACGAGCGCCAGACGCGCGAACGTGTACACGGCGAGATCGACGGCAAGGGACTTCTTCGCAGAACGGCCGGGCGTGGGGTTTCCGCTGGTCGGGTCGCTTCGGTCGGCATTCGTCGCATCACTCACGAGCTCAAGGTTACCGGGCCGTGCAGGGCTTCCCACCCACCCCTGGCGTGACCGATTTGTCCATTACCTCCCCTTTACCAACCTTGTATCAGTCGAGTACCTAGGGGTCCGAGTGCAACCATGGGGCTCACAACACCGCAGACCGATATCTCCGGTTCGACGCAAATGCACAGAACCGCACCGTAGGAGGACACGACAGATGAGCGCACCCACGTTCCACAAAGCTCAGGACTCACTTCTCACACCGGGTCAGGTAGCAGCGCTTTTTCACGTCGACCCCAAGACCGTGACTCGCTGGGCACACGCCGGACGTCTTGGATCGCTCCGCACCCCCGGCGGACACCGCCGCTTCCGCGAAACCGAGGTCATGCAGCTGCTGACTTCTCTGACGACCGAAGCCGGCGTACAGCACTGAGACAGGCCATTCGGCGCAGTTTCGGCAACGACCTCCGCACCCGTACGAACTCATCGAACATTCTCAGGAATCTTCGACGCTCGACGGGTGCGGAGGTCGTTGCATGACGGCTACCCTCGTAGTAGGAGGTGCGTCGTGATCTATCTATTGGCGTTGATCGGTTTGGTGGCAGTGATTGTGCTGCTGTGGAAGGCATTCGGACCCAGCACGCAACCTGAACCCCCGCGGACTGTCGGGCCCGATGACGATCCGGAATTTCTCTGGAAAATCAACCGGGACGCTCGTCGCGGAGGCAAGGACGGGACCGACGCCGGCACTGAAGTCGGCGAATAAAGTTTCCGATCAGCTGCGGCGAGAAGTAGTGGGCGAGGCCGGAAAGCCTGCTGCCACCGCCGCAGCTACTTCGAGGAGTGCCTTTCGCGTGCGTCCACGAAGCCTGCCCAATTCGATCTCAGCCCCCTCCTCCAGATGCGGGTCGAACGGAATCGTCCGAACCTGAGCGCACCGCTGCTCGAAATGTTCGACCACCTTCTGCAAGTCGACTTTTCCCGCCCTCGGTCTTACCGCGTTGACCACCGCCACCGACGTGGCCACCAGCTCTCGATAGCCATGAGCATCCAGCCAATCCAATGTCGCCGACGCGCTCCGCGCCCCGTCCACAGACCCTGAGCTGACGACGACCAGAGTGTTCGCGCCCTCGAGAATGCTCTCCATCGCCGAATGCATCAATCCGGTGCCGCAGTCGGTGATGACGATGCTGTAGAACTTCTCGAGCAGTGTCACCGTTCGGTCGTAGTCTTCACCGCTGAATGCCTCGGACGCCGCCGGATCCGAATCGGAGGCCAGCACCTCCAGCCGATGGACGTTCTGTGAGGTGTAGGCCCGAACGTCGCTGTAGCGCTCCAAGGAATCCATGTCTCGCAACAGATTTCGGACCGTCGCCGTCGTTTCCGACGGTACTTTCTGCCCCAGCGTTCCGCGGTCGGGGTTCGCGTCGATCGCAATCACGCGGTCACCGCGGATGTCTGCGAACGTCGAGCCCAACGTGGCCGTTGTCGTCGTCTTTCCGACCCCACCCTTCAACGAGAGCACCGCGACGCGGTAGCACCCCACCAATGGTCGATCAACCTGCGCGGTCAATTCGAGGCGTCGCTGTTGCGCCGGACTGTTCCCCACATCGATCCGACCACCGGACATCAGATACAGCGCACGACGCCACCCGGCCACCGGAGCGACACTTGCCGACCTGATCAGCAACGAATCGCCGAGGTCGGCCGCCGACATCGGCTGCGACAGCGGTCGATGATCCGGCTGAACGACAGCAGCCACGGCAGGAACCACAACAGGAACATGGCCGGGCAACATCGGTTGCGGCCACGAACCGGGTTGCGGAGCCCACTGCCCATACCCCTGACCCTGCCCATTTCCCTGCCCCTGCCCATGCGTCGGCCAGCCGTTCTGGGCCTGCCACTGATTCTGGGCTGCCCACTCGTTGTTCGGCTGCCAATATTGCTGGGGCACAACAGCATTCTGGGGAAACACCATCCCGTTCTGCGGCTGGACAGGGTGCTGACCCTGTTGCCCAGGCGGCTGCGGCTCGCGCATGGGCCGAGTCGGCGGACCAAGGGGCATGGCCATGTCGGACGAAACAGGTGACACAACCGGTGGACCCGATGCTTCGGGCATCGTCGGCATCTCGTCGGTCGGTGGCGTCACCTCGACGGGTGGAGTCGACATTGCCGCGACAACAGGAGTCGGGCTCGGAGCATCCGCGGGCGGCATGGAGATGGGGGTGGATCGGAACGGTTCACGCTCCCCCGAAACCCGAGACTCCCCCACAACCCGAGAAGACCCCGCAGGCTCAGCAGACCCCGCAACCCCCGAAACTTCCCCAACCCCGGCAGACCCGACAACCGGGGTCTCGGTCACCACCGGCTCCGGCGTGTTCGGGGTTTCGTCGTCGTCCATCGGTCGGACGGGTTGCCAATTGTTTCCGTGCCGATCGGCCATGACCGATTTCCCCCCAGTGTGCGTCCCGCGTCGAGTGCCGGCTCGGATGTCTCCCCCATCGAGCCGGATCGGACGCTACCAGCTGCACGTCGGCAGCGGAGCGTGTGGAACGCGCAGAGGTCAGTTCAGTCCTGCGTAGCTGTGCAGACCGGAGACGACCATGTTGATGATGAAGAGGTTGAACAGCATGGCAGTGAATCCACCGACGTTGATCCACGCGGCGCGGGTGTTTCGCCAGCCGGAGGTGGCGCGGGCGTGCAAGTAAGCGGCGTAGATGATCCACGTGATGAAGGACATCGTTTCTTTGGGGTCCCAGCCCCAGAAACGTCCCCATGCGGCCTCGGCCCAGATCGCGCCGAGGATGACGCCGGCTCCGAACAGCGGGAAGGCGACGATGGTCGTCTTGTAGGCGAGTCGGTCGAGGGCTTGGGCGTCGGGGAGCTTGGAAGCGAAGCGGCCCCAGAATCCCACGCTCTCCTCGCCGAGGGGCTGTTTGATGCGCAGCAGGAACAGCAGGCTCGCGACTCCGGAGACCAGCAGGATGCCGCTGCCGACGCTGACGATGGTGACGTGGATGGGCAGCCAGTAGGAGCGCAGCGCCGGGACGACGGGTGCGGCGTCTGCGTAGAGCTTGGTGGCGGCGAAGAACATCAGCACGATGATGGGTGCGAGGACGAACACCAGCATCGGGCGCATCGTCTTCTTGCGCAGCACCACCACGGAGGTCAGTGCTGCGGCAGCGGTTGCCATGGTGACGAACTCGTACATGTTGCCCAGCGGGAATCGGTGGGTGGCGAATCCGCGGAGCACGACCGAGGCGATGTGGAGGACGAGGGCCGGTGCGAGCAGCGCGAAGCCCATACCTGCGAGGCGTTCGGACAGCGGGCGCTTGGGTGCCTCGATGACGCGTCCCGGGCCGGAGGACGCAGCCACCGACGACGCGGTCACCGGGGCTCCGGCACCGACGAGCTCCTTGGCCTGAGCGGCCGTCGCCTTGGCGGAGGCGTACTGAGCGATGAGCAGGACGAATGCGAGCACGTAGATGGTGAAGGCTGATTCGAACGACCAGTCGCTGTACTGCGAGAGTGTCTCGTTGATCGGCATCGGTCAGTTCTCCTGTTTCGAGGTGTCGCCGAGCAGGCGGGTGCACAGGCGGTCGAACTCTTCGCCCCACCCCGCCTGATCGGTGCGTGCAAGTCCGCCGAGTTCTACTACAGTACGTCGTGAGTCGCCGTCGGCGGTGAGTCGGACCCAGATTCTGCGGCGTTTGATCACCAGTGAGACGAGCAGTCCGCCCATCATCGTCAGCGCGAACACCAGGACCCAGGTCTGAGCCGGGTCGTGCGAGACCTGCAGGTTGACGAATTCCTTCGCCCCGTCGAATCTGACGACGGTGCCGTCGCTGAGTGTGGCCGATTCCCCGGGCATGAGGTTGACGCGGTCCTGCTTGACGAGCCTGCCCTGGGCGATCATTTCCTGGTCGAGCGAGAAGATGGACTGCGGGAGTCCGGTGTCGAGTCCGGTGTCGCCTTTGTAGATGTCGATGGCGACCGCGGGGTCGTTCATCGCCGGGAAGCTCGACGACAGCAGACTGCCGTGGAACGACGCCGTCGGGGCGAACAGTCCTTCGATGGCGATCTGGTTCTTACGCCGGTCCAGCGCGTCGGGGTAGAGGCCACCGGGTGGGTCGACTCGCAGTACCCCGCTGGAGAGGAATGTGGTGGCGTCCGTCGGCTGCCATTGGATGGTGTCGGTGCGGGTCTCGCCGTTCGGGAACGTCACCGTGAACGTGGGCGCGTAGCCGTGGCCCTGCAGGTAGACGCGGTCGCCCGCGACCCGCAGCGGATGGTTGACCTGCAGTCGGTCGTCCTGCCAGTCGTTGTTCGCCAGATCTTCGCCGGCCTGGTACTGGATGTTCGAGGTGAACATTTCCGCCTGGCCGTTGTCGAGGTAGTCCGCCTGAAAATCCTTGACTCGCAAGCACAACGGCTCGAGGTCGGTGCCGTCGACGAGGTTGCCCGCCCGGAACGAGTCGTAGTTGGCAGGCGTGGAGGTACAGAATCCGGGGCCGTCGTCGGCGATGACGATGCGGTTTCCCTCGTAGCCGAGCAGCTTGCCCATGGCGATCGCGGCCAACAGTCCGACGAGCGAGAGGTGGAACACGAGGTTGCCGAGTTCGCGAACGTAGCCCTTCTCCGCCGAGAGCGTCACTGCCCCGCTGCCCTCGGACCGTTGCGCGACGCGCCACCCACGCAGCTGAGTACGGACCTGGGCTGCGATCTCCTCGGGTGCGCCGTCGACGTCGTACCGGGTGTGGTGCGGCAAGCGCGAGAGGTTCCGCGGCGCACGAACGGGCTTGGTACGCAACTGTTTTGCGTGCTCGATGCACCGCGGCAGGATGCAGCCGATCAGGGAGACGAACAGCAGTGCGTAGATCGCGGTGAACCAGAAGCTGCCGAACACGTCGAACAGTTCGAGCTTGTCCATGATGGGGCCGAGGGTCGGACGGTCGGCGATGTATTGGTCGACCTTGCCCGCGTTGAGGCTGCGTTGCGGTACCAGGGCTCCGGGCACGGCGGCGAAGGCCAGCAGGAACAGCAGCACCAGCGCGGTCCGCATACTGGTGAGCCCGCGCCAGGTGTTGCGCACCACGGCCACGGCCTTACCGATTACGGATTGCTTGTGCGGCGGCGACGCTTCTGTCCGCTCCTCGGTCTCGGCGGTCATATCGGCAACACCACATCGGAGACGAAGGCGTCGCGCACCCAGCCGACGAATTGATCCCAGGCACCGGTGACCAGTGCAATTCCTACCGCTATCAACATGATTCCGCCGAACACCTGTATCTGTCGTGCGTGTGTACGTAGCCAGCCGACGCCTCGCAGTGCGCTGACCGATCCGAACGCGAGGATCACGAACGGCAATCCCAGACCGAGGCAGTACGCCACGATGAGGGTGACTCCGCGGGCAGCCGTGGCACCGTCGGTGCCTGCGGCGAGCGAGATGACGCCGGCGAGGGTGGGCCCGAGGCACGGGGTCCAGCCGAGTGCGAACACTCCCCCGAGCAAGGGCGCTCCGGCGAGGGAGCCGATCTGCTTCGGCTCGAACCGCACATCGCGCTGCAGCGCGGGAATCAGTCCGACGAACACCAGGCCCATGGCGATGGTGACGACGCCGCCGATTCGCATGAGCAGTTCGCGGTTGATCGCCAGCACCGAAATTGCGCCGAACACCGACGCGGTGGCGAGAACGAACACCACGGTGAATCCGAGGACGAACAGCCCCGCGGCTCCCGCGACGCGCAGCCGACCGCTGCGCACCTTCGTCTTGACGGCCGCTTCGTCGGCGCTGACCGCCGGTGCGTCGGCTCCGACGACCCCGGCGAGGTACGACAGATATCCCGGAACCAGCGGTACGACGCACGGTGACGCGAAGGAGACGAGCCCGGCCAGGACGCAGGCTCCGAGGGCCAGGATCAGCGGCCCGGAGGCCGCAGCTTCCTGGAAACTCGCGCCGACGCCGGCTAGGTACATCTCGCTCACGGCTGCACAGGCTCCTCGGCTGCCACGCGCTCGACGACGGGCTGCAGGTCCTCGACGAGCAGTTCACGCAGGAACACTGCGGCCACGCGGTGCTGTCGATCGAGCACGATGGTCGTCGGAATGACAGAGGTCGGAACGCCACCGAGCGCGGTCAGGGTGCGCATCGGCGGGTCGTAGATCGAGGAGTACGTGACGTTGTTGCTGACGACGAAATCCTGTGCTGCGGTCTGTGATTCGTCGCGCACGTTGATGCCGAGGAATTCGACGCCGGAGGCCTTGGTGGCCTCGTAGACCTTCTCGAGGTCGTCCGCTTCTCCGCGGCACGGTCCGCACCACTGACCCCAGACGTTGAGGACGACGACGTCACCCTCGTAGTCCGACAGCGAGGTCGTCTTGCCCTCGGTCATCAGGTCGGGCCCGGAGAGTTCGCCGAGTGCGCCGCGGTCGGACGGCGGATCGTAGAAGATTTCGGTCTTTCCGCCGGGCGAGACGAACTGGAAGGTTCCGCCCTGAGCAACCGCGTCGGTGCCGGTCGAACAGCCGGCGACGAGGGCCACAGCGGCAATCGCAAGCAGTAACCTACGCACCGGTGATCCTCGGGTCGGATGCTCCTGCTGGCTCGGAGTAGACGAGATCGACGAGCTGATCGCCCTCGTAGACCAGTGACGTCAGCGACGCGAGTCCACACTGGCGATTGCGCGGGTCGTGCCAGAGCCGGTCGCCCTGGAGGAACCGGCGCAGCGTCCAGACCGGGAGTTGGTGGCTCACGCAGACGGCCTCGTGCCCGACGGCTGCGACTCTGGCCGCGTTGACGGCGGCGAGCATGCGGTGCGCGATCTGCAGATACGGCTCGCCCCAGGACGGGGTGAACGGGTCGCGCAGCTTCCACCAGTGCCGAGGCCTACGCAAGGCTCCATCGCCGACGGCAACGCGCAGCCCCTCGAACTCGTTGCCCGCCTCGATAAGGTTCTCGTCCTCGGACACCGTCAGGCCGTGGGCTGCCGCGATCGGGGCAGCAGTCTCCTGGGCGCGTTGCAACGGCGACGCGACGACGTGCGTGATGTCGTGACCGGCGAGCGCATCTGCGACGGCCTTGGCCTGGGACTGGCCGGTGACCGACAGCTTGAAGCCGGGCAACCGCCCGTAGAGGATGCCCTTGGGGTTGTGCACCTCGCCGTGCCGGAGGACGTGCACGATGGTGCGCGTCGTCGAGTGCGGATGTGTTGCGGGGGCCTCGGTCACGTCGGGGTCCTGTTTCTCGCTAGTCGGGTGGTGATCACTTCTGAGTGGACGTCACAGTGGTGCTACAGCGGCTGCCGCAGCCTTCGCGGCGGCCGGGGCCGCGTCGGCGATGATCTCGAAAGCTCGGTCGTCGAGCGCAGCCGAGACGAACCATGCCTCGAATGCGCTCGGCGGCGGGTACACCCCGCGAGAGAGGAACGCGTGGAAGAACGCCGGGTAGCGCCACGTCTGGGCAGCCTTGGCCTGCGCGTAGTCGGTGACGGGTCCATCGGCGAAGAACACACTCACCATAGTGCCCGCGAACTGCACGTGGTGGTGGACGCCTTCGGCGGTGAGAGCATCGCCGAGCAGTGTTCCGAGTCGCTGTGAGTTGGTCTGCAGCTTCTCGTAGACGGCGGCGTCGGCCAGTTGCAGGCTCGTCAGGCCGGCAGCGACGGCGACGGGGTTTCCGCTGAGGGTGCCCGCCTGATACACCGGCCCGGCCGGTGCGAGGTAGGCCATGACGTCCGCGCGGCCACCGAATGCTGCGGCCGGCAGCCCGCCGGACATGACCTTGCCGAAGGTGTAGAGGTCGCCGGCGACACCGTCGATGCCGTACCAGCCCGCGGCGCTGACACGGAATCCGGTCATCACCTCGTCCATGATCAGCAATGCGCCGCGCTCGGTCGCAAGTCGGCGTAGTCCCTCGTTGAAGCCGGTGACCGGCGGGATCGCGCCCATGTTGCCCGCGGCCGCTTCGGTGATGATGCACGCGATCTCGCCGGGATTGGCGTCGAACGCGGCGGTGACGGCGTCGAGGTCGTTGTAGGGAACGACGATGGTGTCCGATGCCTGAGCGCCGGTCACTCCGGGTGACGTCGGCAGTCCGAAGGTGGCCAGTCCCGAGCCCGCGTCGGCCAGCAGGGCGTCGACGTGGCCGTGGTAGCAGCCGGAGAATTTGAGGATCTTGGTGCGGCCGGTGAAGCCGCGCGCCAGACGCACCGCGCTCATCGTGGCCTCTGTGCCCGAATTCACAAGGCGAACCTGGTCGACGGGGCCGACGCGGCGCACGATTTCCTCGGCGAGTTCGATTTCGCGCTCGGTGGGTGCGCCGAACGACAGTCCGGTTGCGGCCGCCTTCTGGACTGCCTCGACGATGGCCGGATGCGCGTGTCCGTGGATCATCGGACCCCAGGACGAGATGAGGTCGACGTAGGACTTCCCGTCCGCGTCGGTCATCGTGTATCCGCTGGCCTGCGTGATGAAGCGTGGAGTGCCGCCGACCGATGCGAACGCACGCACCGGAGAGTTGACGCCACCTGGAATCACTGTGCTCGCGCGGGCGAAGAGTTGGGCCGATACGGGGGCGTCGTTGCCGTCAGGAACAGTCACGACTTCCAGTGTCCCAGGTTCTGCGAAATCACCAACTACAGGGCGTAATAATCACCGAAACGGGGAGTCGGCCTGGTTTCGGCGATTGAAGACCCCCGCCCCGGGTATTTACTTTCGATGACAAACACCGATGGCGTCACCAAGGTCGCCGAATTGATGTCCGAAGCCGGACTGTGCATGTTCACCACCGTGGGCCGGGACGGCCACCTCATCTCGCGTCCGATGGCATTGCAGGAAGCGGAGTTCGACGGGGACCTGTGGTTTTTCGCAGCGCAGGACTCCAGAAAGGTACGCGACATCGCCGCCGACCCGACGGTCAACGTCTCGTTCCAATCCGGTCAGGGCTGGGTGTCACTGTCCGGTACTGCTGCGGTCGTCGAGAACAAGGCCAAGGCGGAGGAGCTATGGAATTCTCGGGCGGCCGCGTGGTTCGAGAAGAACCCCGATTCGCGTGAGGTCGCTCTGATCCACGTGGCCGCCGAAGGTGCCGAGTACTGGTCCACCCCGGGCTCGAAGGTGTCGACCCTGCTGGCCTACGCCAAAGCGAAGGTCACCCACGAGCGTCCGAACCTGGGCGAGAACGACGTGGTCGAACTCGAACTGCCCAATACCTCGACGAGCTAGTTGCGCTCGTGCCGGGCCGCCGTCGGGGGCAGGTCCGGATTACCGGTCACGCCATGCTGTCCTGCCTCGGACCGGTCGGCACTCGCGTTCCGATCGACAGTCGCATTCCGATCGGCACTCGCGTTCCGATCGACAGTCGCGTTGTGCTGCGCACCGAAGTCCCGATCCGCGCCCGCGTCGCGGCCGACGTTGTGGTCACCGGTCACCTTGCGGTCGCCCTTCACATCCGGATCGATGTGGTTCGCGCGCTCGAACTGTGAGTTCACTTCGTCGCGTGATGCCGCCGCGACTCCCTGGTGAGACTGGGCCTGCTGAGCAAGTTTCTCTGCCTCGGCAGCTTTGACGTCCGCCTCCGCCTGGGCGCGGCGTGCCTTGGCCTCGCTCTCGCGGGCCTGCAGTTCACGCTCCTCGACGACGGTCGCTTGATCGGCCGCCTTCTCGCGAAGGTGGTTCGCTTCCAGCCTCTTTCGCTCTTTGCCCTTGCGTGCCACAACCAGGGCGACGGCAACGACCAACACTACGACTACTACTGCAACGATGATCCACACTGCGGTGCTCATGATGGAACTCCCGATCTGTTCCGACTGCCGAAGTGGCAGACGTTCCGAGCCGGTTACCCGAGTAATGAGCCGGCAAACTCGCCGAACATCGTCCAGGCGAGCGCGCCGAAGTCCTGTGCGTCCAGCGCGGCGGCCCCGTTCGGCACACATGCCAGCAGCTCGACGCCCGTCACGAGCGGCAACTCCTCCACGTTGACCCGCGCCGCCAGATCGGGTTCGGCCGGCCACGATCCGATCACCAGGCCCGCACATGTCACACCCGCTGCGCGCACCGCGGCGACGGTCAGCGCGCTGTGGTTGAGCGTCCCCAGCTCTGCCCCTGCCACGATCAGGACCGATGCGCCGACGGCGCCGGCGACATCGAGTGCGGTGAACCCGCCGGCACCCAGGCGCACCGCTACCCCGCCCGCACCCTCGACCACGACGAGATCGTGGGCCTCGTCGAGCCCTCGCACCGCGTCGACGACGTGGTCGAGTTCGAGCATCGACCGACCCGAACGGCGTGCTGCGACATCGGGCGCGAGTGGCTCGGGGTATCGCGCCAGCTCGATTCCGCGGACTCTCGAAAGACGTTCCACCACATCGATATCCGACTCGCCCAGGCAGTCGTCACCGACTCCGGTCTGTGCCGGTTTGCACACCGCCACCGTCCGTCCATGTGCCCGGGTGGCGGCCGCGAGCGCCGCGGTCACCACGGTCTTGCCGACGCCGGTCGACGTTCCGGTGACGAGAAGAACCGTCATCCCGACACCGCCGCACGCAATACCGTCGAGAGAACGGACGTGGCACGGTCGATATCGATGTCGCTGAGGTCGGCACGCGCGGTCAAACGCAGCCGAGATGCGTTCGCGGGAACCGACGGCGGCCGAAAGCACCCGACGCGCACGCCCAGGTCAAGACACTCCCCGGCCGCGCGGACGGCACGCACGGCGTCGCCGAGTACTACCGGAACCACCGCCGACGCCGTCGGCGAAACACCGGCGGCCGCCGCCAATTGCCCTGCCCGCCGACCGATCGCAGCGACCCGATCGGGTTCGCTGCGCAGCACCGCCAGCGCTGCCGATGCCGCGCCGACCGCGGCCGGGGCGAGCGCGGTATCGAAGACGAAGCTGCGCGCACTGTGCAGTACCTGGTGCCGTACCGCCGCCGGCCCGAGCACCACCCCGCCCTGCGATCCGAGCGCCTTGGACAGCGTCGCGGTGATCACCAGGTCCGGCAGTCCCGCCACACCGGCGTCGTGCACGGCACCGCGCCCACCGTCACCTCGGACGCCCAGCCCGTGGGCTTCGTCGACGATCAGCACAGCGTTCCATCTCCGGCAGGCCGCGTACAGCTCGTGCAGCGGCGCGAGGTCGCCGTCGGCGCTGAAGATCGAGTCGGTCACCACGAGCGCGCGAGATTCCGTTCGTTCGCGGAGCAACTGCTCGACGTGCTCGACGTCGCGATGCCGCGCCACGGCCACCCGCGCCCGAGACAGACGGCAGGCATCGATCAACGACGCGTGCGACGCAGCGTCCGAGATCACGACGGAGTCGCGGTCGGCGAGCGCGGTGACGACTCCGAGATTGGCGGTGTAGCCGGACGAGAAGACCAGTCCGGTCTCGGCGCCGACGAAGTCGGCAAGGTGCTGCTCGAGCTGTTCGTGGGCGGTGGTCGTGCCGGTGACCAGTCGAGATCCGGTGGACCCGGCACCCCACCGACGCGTGGCCGCGCAGGCCGCGTCGACGACGTGCGGATGTCGAGACAGGCCGAGGTAGTCGTTCGAGGCCAGGTCGAGTGTCGAATCCTCGGGACTGCGAGCGTCGACGACGCGCTCGAGCCCGGCCGCGCGACGGTCGTATGCGGCGGCGTCGAGCCAATCGAGTGCACTCATGTCCACGACCATACTTGAACAGTGTTCAAGTATGGGTGTTCAAGTATGGTCTCGCGCCACCGCCACCATGGCGTCGGCGATGGCTGCCACATCGGCCTCGGTACAGACATACGGCGGCATCGCATAGACCAACCTGCCGAACGGCCGCAGCCACACACCTGCGTCCACGGCGACGGCCGTCGCACGTGCCATGTCGACCGCGCCGGTCAGTTCGATCACCCCGATTCCGCCGAGCACGCGCACGTCGGCCACGCCCGGGAGCGACCGGGCCGGCTCGAGCCGTTCGGTCAGCACGTCTGCGACGGCGGCGACCTCGGCGCGCCAGTCGCGCGAGAGCAGCAGCTCCACCGACGCCACCGCGATCGCGCAGGCCAGTGGATTGCCCATGAACGTGGGCCCGTGCATCAGACCGCCCGCCTCACTGCTCGACACCGTCTCGGCCACCTCGGTGGTGCACAGCGTCGCCGCCAGCGTCATGTAGCCGCCGGTCAACGCCTTGCCGACACACATGATGTCGGGTGCGATGCCCGCGTGATCGGCGGCGAAAAGCTCACCGGTGCGGCCGAACCCGGTGGCGATCTCGTCGAAGATCAACAGCACGCCGTACTCGTCCGCGAGTCGGCGCAGTTCGACCAGCAGACGTGCGTCGTGGAAGCGCATTCCGCCGGCACCCTGCACGATCGGCTCGACGATGATCGCGGCTACGTCGTTCGCATTCGCCGCGAGCACCTGCCCGAACTCGGCGACGTAGGCGGCGATACCCGCCGCATCGGACGCGGCGGGTGGCGCGGGCGCGAACACCTGCTGCGCCAGCACACCGGTCCACAACCTGTGCATCCCGCCGTCCGGATCGCAGACACTCATCGGCGCGAACGTGTCCCCGTGATAGCCGCCCCGCCACGTCAGCAACTTCGTACGCCCGCTCTCACCCCGCCCACGCCAGTACTGCAATGCAATCTTCACCGCGACTTCGACGGACACGGACCCGGAATCTGCGAGGAACACCTTGTCCAGCCCGGCCGGCGTGATCGAGACCAGCAGCTCCGCCAATCGCGCCGCCGGCGCATGAGTGAGGCCTCCGAACATCACGTGACTCATGCGGTCGAGCTGGTCTCGAGCTGCCGCGTCCAGCACCGGATGCCGGTAGCCGTGCACCGCCGCCCACCACGAACTCATGCCGTCGACGAGTTGGCGGCCGTCGGCCAACGTCAGTCGAACCCCGGACGCGCTGTCGACGACCAACGGTGTCGTCGTCGACGGAAACCCGCTGTAGGGATGCCAGAGATGCTCGGAATCTATTCGACGGACGTCGTCTGAAGTCAGCACGCCAGAGCACACTGCCACAGCACCCGACCGGCCGTACCGAGACTGGGCGGGTGGCGAAATGTCCGAATCCTTTAGCATTGCGACATGACGACGCGCACCGTGACGAGACTGGCAGGGGTGGTCGTGGCCGTAACTCTGACGCTGTCCGCCTGCGGGGGACCGTCCGAAACGCCGACGCCCACGACCACCACGGCACCGGCGTTCGCGATCGACACCTCGACGCCGCTGGGCGCGGTCAACGACCGAATTCTGCAGTGGATCAACGCCGACGCCGCCCCGGATCCCGCGGCGGTGGACGCCGTCACCGGCCCGGAGCTGGCGGCAGCACTCGAGCCGATGGGCGGGCTCGTCACCCCTCTCGAGCAGTTGCGCGCCGGTGCGCCGAACGTGGCGACGGGTTTCGAGGCCGGACCGGACAGCGCCGTTCTTCGCTTCACCACCGCCGGCATTCCGGCCACGATCACCACCTCCCTCGGTGCCGACGGCACGCTCGACGGCATTCTGGCCAGTCCGGAAACTCCGAAGATCTCGTCCTTCGACGAGCTCGATGCCGCCCTGTCGAAGGTGGCTCCGAATTACTCCTACAGTGCGTCTCGTCTGAACGGCGGTGAGTGCGAGTCGGTGTACTCGGTCAATGCCGACGCGATGCTCCCGCTGGGATCGGTGTTCAAGCTGTACGTTCTCGGGGCGCTGACCGACGAGATCGAGGCGGGCAGCGTGCAATGGGACGAGCAGCTCACCATCCGCGACGAGAACAAGAGTGCGCCATCGGGTGAGCTGCAGAATCGCCGCGACGGCACGACGGTGTCGGTGCGCGAGGCCGCGGAGAAGATGATCTCGCTGTCCGACAACACCGCCACGGACCTGCTGATGGAACGCCTCGGTCGGGACCGCGTCGAGGCTCAGCTCGCCACGATGGGTCATCACGATCCCGCGGCGATGACGCCGATGATGGACACCCGACAGTTCTTCGTCATCGGGTTCGGGAATCCGAATCTTCGTTCCGAATGGGCGGACGCAGATGCCGACGCTCGCGAGCAGCTCCTGAAGCAAGCCGATTCCCGGCCGCTGGACATCGACTTCGAGAATTTTCTCGACAACCCGGCATCGGCCGACGGCGTGGAGTGGTTCGCCAACGCACAGGACGTGTGTGCGGCCGTGGGGTACCTGGCGACCGGCCCGTCGGCGGAGGAGAATCGACGGATCCTGGCCATCACCCCGGGTGTGCAGCTCGATCCCGCTCGCTGGCCGTACTCCGGCTTCAAAGGCGGAAACGCTCCTGGCGACCTCGCCGCGGCGTTCCTGACAACCGACGCCTCGGGGCAGGACTGGATCGTCACCGAGCAGTTCCGGGCGGACGGTGCCATCGACCTGATCCCGTCCAGCTACGCGTTCCTGGTTGCGCAGGAAGCTTTTGCTCTCTTGAAGTGAGTGGGATTTGTAACACCGGTGTTACCGCTGGATTACACTCGTGCCCGTGGAGGCACAACACGAACCGGCTCAGCAGGCGTGGCCGACGGGCTTCAAAGAGTTCCTGGTCTGCGAGTTCACCGACTTCAGTCCCCTGGTGACCAGGGCCATGGAGGACAACTGCGCGTCGCTGTTCCACGACGGTCCCTACGGCAGATCCGGCTTCTGGCGGACCTTCCGGGCCGTGTTCCGAGAATTCGTCTGGCCGGTCTGAAGTTCCGGGCCTCACGGGCCGCGGCAAAAGGTTACCGTCGAGTATGGCAACCACAACGGATCACCTTCGGAACACTCTGGACGGCCGCTGGCGTGATGTGAAGAACGAGGCGCGCAAGCAACTCGCGCGCGACGAGTTCCGCCCGCATTACACACCGAACACCGTCATCGCCCGCACCAAGGCGCTCGAGCAGCTCAAGCTTCTCGCCGCGGCCGGGGCTGCCGACAACGGATTCAAGAAGGAACACGGCGGTACCGGAGACGTCGGTGCCGCGGTGACGATGATCGAAATGCTCGCGATGAGCGACCTGTCGTTGATGGTCAAGGCCGGGGTCCAGTGGGGACTGTTCGGCGGTGCCATCGAGAACCTGGGTACCGAGCGTCACCACGAGGCGTACGTACCGAAGATCATCAACCTCGAGTTGCTGGGTTGCTTCGCCATGACGGAGACCGGACACGGCAGTGACGTGCAGTCTCTCGAGACGACGGCGACGTACGACCCGAAGACCGACGAGTTCGTGATCAACTCACCCACTCCGTCCTCCCGCAAGGACTACATCGGTGGTGCCGCCGAGACTGCGACCGTCGCTGCCGTCTTCGCGCAGCTGATCACCGCAGGGCCGGGCGAGGAGCCCGAGGGCCACGGCGTGCACTGCTTCTTCGTGCCGCTCCGGGACGAGAACGGCGACGACCTCCCCGGCGTGACGACCTCGGATTGTCAGTACAAGGGCGGACTCCCCGGCGTGGACAACGGCCGACTGATGTTCGACCATGTCCGCATTCCGCGGGACAACCTGCTCAACAAGTATGCCGACGTCTCTGCTGACGGCACGTACACCTCCCCCATCGAGAATCCGTCCAGGCGGTTCTTCACGATGCTCGGCACGTTGATCCGCGGGCGCGTCACAGTCGGTGGCAGCGCTGCGGCCGCAGCTCGTGTCGCCCTCGACATCGCGACGCGATATGCGTTGCAGCGCAGGCAGTTCGCTGCCCCCGGTTCCGATCAGGAAGTGCTGATCATGGACTACCTGGTGCATCAGCGTCGACTCTTCCCGCTCATCGCCAAGTCGTACGCACTGCAGTTCGCGCAGAACGAGCTGGTGTCGAAGATGCACGAGCTGCAGACTGCGGACAACCCGGATGCCGAGGAGCAGCGCGAGCTCGAGTCGCGTGCCGCCGGCCTCAAAGCCGCCAACACCTGGCACGCCACTGCCGCGATCCAGGAAGCACGCGAGGCATGTGGCGGCGCTGGCTACCTGGCCGAGAACCGGCTGATCTCACTCAAGGCCGACACCGATGTGTTCACCACCTTCGAGGGCGACAACCACGTGCTCACGCAGTTGGTGGCCAAGGAACTGCTCACCGCGTACGCCGACGACGTGAAGTCGATGAGCCCGGTCGAGTGGGTCAAGTTCGCAGCCGACATGGTCGGCGATCGCGTCGTCAAACGCACTGCGGCGCAGGCGATCATGCAGACCATTCTCGATCGGCGTCAGGACAACGAAGAGGAGGGGTCGCTGTTCAACCGCGGCACCCAGGTCAAGATGTTCGAGGATCGTGAGGAGTATCTGCTGTCCACGGTCGCGCGCCGTCTGCAGTCGAAGTCGAAGGAGAGCAGTTCGTTCGACGCGTTCAACGCGGTACAGGACCACGTTCTGCACGCTGCGAGCGCCCACATCGACCGCATCATCTTCGAGGCCTTCATCGCCGGTATCGAGTCGTGTGAGGATGCGACCACCAAGGACCTGCTCGAGGAGGTCTGCGATCTCTACGCCCTGTCGGTGATCGAGGACGACAAGGCCTGGTTCATCGAGCATCGCTACCTGTCCACCGAGCGCTCCAAGGCAGTGACTCGCGCGATCAACGAGCGGTGCCGCACCCTGCGTCCGCATGCGGAGTTGCTGGTCGACGGCTTCGGTGTGCCCGAGGCTCTCGTCGGTGCAGCAATGCTCGGCGAGCCCGGAGCGGGTACCGAGGAAGAACCGGCCGGAAACCCCAGCCACGCGCACTGACGCGTAATCGGGGTTCAGCCGGGAGAGATCGCGAAGACCCGGCAGGGACCACCGGTCGCGCCCGCGTGCTTCGGTGCGCCGACGACGACCGTGGCCCCTGTCGGGGGCACGGCATCCAGATTCGCCAGTGCCTCCACTCCGTATCGGCCTGCGCCGAGTACCGCTGTGTGCGCTGGATAGTCGCGGTCGTTCATCCGATCGAGACTGAGCGTGTCGACCCCGATTCCGACGACGTTGCGCTCGCGCACCAGCATCCGTGCCGCGTCACCGCCGAACCCGGGTGCGGCACGTTCGGCGAGCCGGCCCTGCCATCGACTGTGCATGACCACCAGCGCGCGATCGGGTATGCGTCCGTGCTCGAGCTCCCATCGAGCGATGTCCTCGGTCGTCACGACCGATTCCGGATCCGACGCGGCCCGCGCGGAGATGTCCAGCACGACCAGCGGGGCGATCAGGTCTTCCAGCGGCAGGATGTCGGCCGTCGCACCGCCGCGCACTCGGTGTGCGGGGGCATCGATGTGCGTGCCCGTGTGCTCGTAGTACGAGAGCTTGTTGACGAGGAAGCCACCCAACTCGTAGGCGGCGACCGGGTGCATCGAGAACGGTTCGTTACCCGGCCACACCGGAAACGTCGGACTCAACGTGTGCGTCAGATCGATCAGTCGACCCGCGGGGATCGCCGGTACGACCGCCGGTGCGGCGTGTGCAGCACCGCCGGCCGCAACCGTCAGGGCAGCTGCCCCCAACGACCCGAACAGCGCCCTACGTCCGATTCTGCGGTGAACAGTTTCGACGACCTCGGGGCCGCACATCAGTCGGCAGCGGGGGTGACGAGCAGAACCTTGTCGTCGGATCCGTTGTCGGTGGTCAGCAGGAAGGCTCCGTCGCTTCCGAAGCTGGTGAGCGAGCGCAGCCGACCGTAGGTACCCACCAGGGCGTCGGCTTCGTCGACGTAGTCCGTGCCGTCCTCGGACAGCTTGAGGAACACGAGCTTCTCGCCCTGCTGACTCGACACCACTGCGGAACCGTTCCAGGAACCCCATCCCGCGCCGTTGGCGAACGTCAGGCCGGGCGTCGCGATAGTGGGGCTACCCGAACTCCACACCGCCGCGCGGGCCCCGGGCACCCGGGTGGGATCGGTCATCGGCACCGACTCGTCGTAGACGAACGGCAGCCGATCCGGCCGGTAGCCGTAGTTGCCGCCGGGGACCAGTAGGTTGAGTTCGTCGTCCCTGGTGGTTCCCTGCTCCACCTCGTAGATGTCTTGAGTGCCGGGCCGTATCGCGAGCCCCTGTACGTTCCGATGACCGAGCGTGAAGACACGTCCGGGTGCATCGGCCGCCGCCGAGCCATCGGCGTTGATGTGCAACACCTTGCCGCCCAACGAGTTTCGATCCTGCGGCACCGACGGCGACGCGGTGTCTCCGGTTCCGATGTACAGGGTGCCGTCGGGGTGGGCCAAGATGCGGCAGCCGCCGTGGCGACCACCGTCGGCGACGGGGATGTCGTCGACGAGTGTGCCGGTGCGCGTCAACTCGGTCCATGCGGAGTCGACGGTCCACGACACCACGGCGATATGGTTGTCGGTGCCCCCGCCCGCACTACCGGTGCCCGCACTGCCGGCACCTGTTCCCTGACCCTGCACGCCCTGGCAGGTGTAGATGGTTCTGGATGTGGCGAAGTCCGTCGCCAGTGCGATGCCCATCAGGCCTGTCTCGCCCGACGCGTAGAGATCGCCGAGATCCGCTTCGAGCTCGCGGGTGGCACCGCCGACGTCACGAATGACGAATCGCCCCGCTCGCTCGCCGGTCAGCACCGTCCCGTCGGGGGCAACCACGGCATCCCACGGTTTCGCGAGCCCGTCGAGCACGGTGGTGACCGTCAGGTCGGGCAGTGGATCGGCCTGTGCCGTCGCGCCCGTCGAGCATGCCAGCGTCAGGAAGACGCTGGCGGCGAGTACACCGGAACTGGACACCAGCTTGTTCATCCACACTCCTGACGACGATCGGCCACCAGCCCGATATGACCGGTATCACACGATCATAAACACACCGAGGAGATGGCCGACGCAGTCAGGACGCGATTCGGTAGCCGGCTTCTTCGATCGCGGCGTCGACGGCAGCAGCGTCGAGTTCCGCGTTGCTGCTGATCACGACGGCTCCGGTGTCGACGTCCACATCGACGCCCGTGACGCCCGGAACCTCGGACACTTCTTCTTTCACCGACGCTGCGCAATGCGCGCACGTCATACCTTCGACGGAGTAGGTCGTCTGCATTTTGTTGCCTCCTGTGCCTGGTCAGGAACGTACGAGACGCGCAATGGCCTCGGACGCCTCTTTGACTTTCGCGTCTGCTTCGGGTCCGCCCTGCCGCGCGGCGTCGACGACGCACCCGGCGAGGTGGGCGTCGAGCAGCTTCAGCGAGACGGACTGCAACGCCTTCGTCACCGCAGATACCTGGGTGAGGACGTCGATGCAGTACCGGTCGTCGGCGACCATGCGTGAAATGCCGGCCACCTGCCCCTCGATGCGACGCAGTCTTTTCAGCAGGTCGTCCTGTTCGGCGCTGTAGCTGCTCATGCCGTCGATCATACCCCTACCCGGTATGGGAAGGTTCGTCCGTCAGCAGGCGACGGACGCCATCGATGGCAACCAGTCCCCCGACGATCACCGCCAGGGCGGCGACCGCAATCCACGACCCCGAGTAGTACGTGCCCGTGTACGCCGGAGACACGTCGGGAACGGCGGCGAATTCGGTGGTGCGTACGCCTGCCTTCCAGCACACCACCGCGCAGATCACCGCGACCACTGCGAGGACCAGTTCCACCCAGCCGACGGACTTCCTCACACGTACTCCTGCTTCGCCGTCTCGAGTGCGGCGCGTAGACCGTCGTCATCCTTCGCCCACGCTTGCACCAGACCGCCACCGACCAGTCGCAACCCGATGCCGTGCCGTTTGCGCGGCACCCCCGAGAGCTCACCGAGAACGCGTGCGGTTTCCCACTTCTTCGGCTCGTATTCGCCGTCCTCGTACTCGGCAGGCGGGAAGATCTCCGTGATCTCGGCGACGTCGACGGTTTCGGTCCCCTGGCGCAGCTGCCGAGTGGTCAGCTCGACGCTGACATGCATGCGGGCCGCGCGGAGCTGTACGTAGGTCAGTCCGACGAGAATGAGCGAGAACAGCGCCAGGGCGAACCAGTGAATCACCGGTCCCGACGCCAGCTCGACTGCGAGCACCACCAGACAGAACGCGGGGCCCCACAGCAGGGCGCGCCAACGGCCACCGGGCTCGTGGAACAGAACGGGGTCGGTGCCGCCGAGATCATTGCTCACGAACGAACCACTCTCGCGCCGACGGGCGATACACCAGCACCGATGCAACGACCAGTGCGATCGTGATGATCAGCAACACGAATGGGAAGACGAGCGCGGCGAAGGTCAAGAGCAGCGCGGTGGCCCCGGACAGCGCCACCAACGCCCGTCGGAACCGTCGGGCGCCACCTCGGACGGGGCCCGACATCAGCCCCACTGCCAGGCCGACCACGCCGAAGATGACACCGAGCCCTCGGAACACGGTCAGAAAAGAGTCGATCTGTTCGTCGCTCGCACCGCCGTCGGTGAACGACGCGCGGATCTGATCGACGGGCAACGTGAGCGCGATCATGCAGACGACGATCAGCATCACTGCCGACGCCAACCACAACCAGTACGCGGTGGAGACCACCCGGGGACGAACCATCGATTCGTCAATGTCAGCACTCACGCTCGACATACTGCCACCGCGCGGTGGCACGGAGTTCAGCCGGCAGAGATTCCCAGCGCCATGATGGCGATGGCCGCCGACACGGCGAGCAGCAGACCGAGCAATGCCCACCCGGGCCTGCCGTTCTCGGCGGGACACGCGTTGCTCTCGGCCGCCGCGATCGACTCCGGGAGGGCACGACTGGGCGGCACCGGAATGTTCTCTGCCATGTTCGATCCGATCACTCGATACGTTTATCGAAAGTGATGGTAGTCACACCGACAGGCTCGGCGCGCGGAACACGCTCGAAATCAGCGCTTCCGCGAGGACAGGAAGTACTCGTTGGATTCCTTGCGGTGCATCAGGTAGATCGCACCCGCAGCGAGCACACCCTGGCCGATGCTCAGCACGCTCATGACGATGTTCATCGCACCGGTACTCGATGCGATCGCGAACAGGTCGAGAATCGTGGTGAACACGGTGATCGAGCCGATGATGGTCAGCAGCATGCGCGCCCACATCTTGCCGGCGCGCATCCGCTTCACCCAGAACAGGAACAACGCACCGAATCCCGCGACGACGAACAGCGTCACGACGAGCATCACCGTCACCATGGACTGCGTGGATTCGACGGTCATGTCCGCCGCCGCACCCTGTGCTGCGAGGTCGTCGAGCAAAGACTGCGCGAATTCCGCGCGTGCGCCGAACAGCGTCCACACCGAGTACAGCGCCGAGATCGCACCAATCAGTGCAACTCCCCACCACAGGTGCCGGGCAGTCTCCACATCCACCGGTGCCGGGCGAGCGGCCGGCTCGAGCTCGGGACCGGACTGAGGGAAGCCGTGTTCGAGCTCCCAGCGCTGCCAGTCCGGTTGCAACGGAGGATTGTTCGGCATGTTGCTGTCAGGATTGCTACCGTCCGCGTTGTTGCTCGGAGGAAAATCGTTCACAGCCAGCCCGCCACTTCGGTTGCCCAGTAGGTCAGTACGACATCTGCACCGGCGCGCCTGATGCCGACGAGCGATTCGAGGACCGCGGCATCCCGGTCGATCCACCCGTTCTGGGCAGCGGCGGTGATCATGGCATACTCCCCCGAAATCTGGTACGCCGCAACCGGAACCGGTGACATCTCGGCCACGTCGCGGAGAATGTCCAGAGACGACATCGCCGGCTTGACCATCACCATGTCGGCACCCTCGGCAAGATCGAGCTCGACCTCGTGGGTCGCCTCACGGCGGTTGGCCGCGTCCTGCTGATACGTCCGACGGTCACCCTGCAGCGACGAGCCGACCGCTTCACGAAACGGTCCGTAGAACGCAGACGCGTACTTCGCCGAATACGCCAGCTGCCCCACCTCGAAGTGACCGGCCGCATCGAGTCCAGCCCGAATGGCACCGACCTGGCCGTCCATCATGCCGCTCGGCCCGAGCAGGTGCGCTCCGGATTCCGCCTGCGCGACGGCCATGTCGACGTACCGCAGCAACGTCGCGTCGTTGTCGATCGAGCCGTTCTCGCTCAGCACACCGCAGTGGCCGTGCGAGGTGAACTCGTCGAGGCAGGTGTCGGCCATGATGACCGTCGAGTCACCGAGATCGGCTTTCAGACGGGCCAGGCCCCGGTTGAGGATTCCGTCGGGATCCGTTGCCCCCGAACCGTTCTCGTCCTTGTCCTCGACCTTGGGGACACCGAACAACATCACGCCGCCGACACCGGCTGCGACTGCTTCCTCGGCGGCCCTGCTCAGCGAGTCCAGCGTGTGCTGGAACACTCCGGGCATCGAGCTGATCGCGCGGGGCTCGGAGATGCCGTCGGCGACGAACATCGGCAACACCAGATGCCGTGGCTGCAGCGACGTTTCGGCCACGAGGCGGCGCAGTGCCGGAGTGCGGCGAAGGCGTCGGGGACGGTCGGTGGGGAACAAGCGAACCTGCCTCACTTGGTTCGTCGTGCGCGTTGTGTGTGGCCGGAGCTACGCACAACGCGCACGAGGCGCATTCAGCGCCTGCGTGACTTCTTACCGCCTGCGTGACTTCTTACCGCCTGCGTGACTTCTTGCGCGGTGGCGGCAGTGCACCCTCGGCCCGCAGCCGAGCCGCGTGTTCTGCCAGTGCCTCGACCAGCGGTCCGACCTGAGCCGACTCCGGCTGCACGTCCACGCGCAGACCGAACTCGACGGCCGTCTCGGCGGTCTTCGGGCCGATGCACGCGACGAGCGTGCGAGCATGCGGCTTACCTGCGATGCCGACCAGGTTCCGCACGGTGGAGCTCGAGGTGAAGCACACCGCGTCGAATCCACCGGTCTTGATCATCTCGCGGGTCTCGGCGGGGGGCGGCGCTGCCCGGACGGTGCGGTAGGCCGTGACGTCGTCGATCTCCCAGCCGCGTTCGCGCAGCCCTTCGGCGAGCGTCTCGGTAGCAATGTCGGCGCGCGGCAACAGAACTCGATTGACCGGGTCGAAGACCTCGTCGTACGGCGGGAAGTCCTCGAGCAGTCCGAGCGAGCTCTGCTCCCCCGACGGAACGAGTTCGGGATTGATGCCGAACGAGCGCACCTTGGCCGCGGTTGCCTCACCGACACAGGCGATCTTGACGCCGGAGAACGCACGCGCGTCCAGGCCGAATTCCTCGAACTTCTCCCACACCGCGCGAACGGCGTTGGTCGAGGTGAACACGACCCACTGGTAGCGGCCGTCGACCAGGCCCTTGACGGACCGTTCCATCTGAGCCGGGCTGCGCGGGGGCTCGACGGCGATGGTCGGAACTTCGATGGGGATGGCCCCGTGGGTGACGAGGCGATCGCTCATCTCGCCGGCCTGGTCCTTGGTGCGCGGCACCAGCACGGTCCAGCCGTACAGTGCGCGAGACTCCCACCAGGACATCTTGTTTCGTCCGGAGACGACCTTGCCGACGGTGACCACCAGAGATCCGACGAGCTCGGATCCCGCGTCGTTGAGGGTGGCCAGTGTGGCCTCGACGGTGCGCTGCTGACGGGTGGTGCCGCGCACGGTGATGGCTGCAGGTGTCTGCGGTGCCAGGCCGTGCTCGACGAGGGCACTGGCGGTTTCGGCCAGGTGCCCCGCCGTGGCGTGCAACACCAGCGGGCCGGGAGCAGCCGCGAGTGCAGCCCAGTCGACCTCGCCGCGAACGTCCGCTTCGGTGTGGCCGGAGCCGAGTGCCATGCCTGCGTAACTGGGTACCGCGGAGCCCGAAGGCAGACCGGGCAGCACCTCGAACGGCACGTGAGTGCGGGCCACGGCACTGACCTCGGCGATCACCGAGTCGGTGGTCAGCGGATCTCCCGAGACCAGACGCACCACATCGTGGCCGTTCTTGGCTTCGGCGAGAAGGGTTTTGGCGACCTCGGCGGGCTCACCCAGTGCCGGGCGCACCTCGACCCCGTTCTCACCCGTCTCGGCGTCGCGAGGGACGTCGGCACCGACGAGAGCGGTGACACCCTTGTCGACGTCGGGATCGGTGAAAGCGAGCTCGGCCGCTCCGAGCACTTCCCGTGCCCGGACCGTGAGCAGAGCCGGGTCACCGGGCCCGGATCCCACGAACAGGATCCGTCCGTTGGTGTTCTTGCGGACTGGGCTCATCGGTTGTTCTCCAGTGCTGTCTTGTATGGGTACTGCAGTTCTATCGGGGTTGCGGTGCCCCGTTTGGGAATCAGCCGGGCAGTGGCGATCGACTCTCTTCGCACTACGGGACGGGTCGCCGCGCGTTTGGCGCGTCCGCGAACGGGTGCCGTTATTGCCCTAGACATGAGATCCGCCCTGTGCTGGTTCGGTGACCGAAACGAGTTCGCGTGCACCGAGATCGAGTAGTTCGCGGGCCAGTTCGCGGCCCAGTTCCTCGGCCCGGTCGGGTGACCCGACGATCGACGCGCGAATGGTGTCGCTGCCGTCGATGGCCGCGACGCAGCCGCGAAGCGACAACTCGTCGAAGATGCGGCCGTCCTCGTCGATGGACTCGACGACCTCGGCGATGGCACCCACCGGCGCGGTGCAGCCGGCTTCGAGTTCGGCGAGCAGTCCGCGTTCGGCGGCCACTGCGGCCCGCGAATGTGCATCGTCCAGTGTGGCGATGGAGGCGGCGAGATCGGTGTCGCCACTGCGACATTCGACGGCCAGTGCACCCTGTGCGGGAGCCGGCAGCAACTGCACCGGATCCAGCGCTTCGGTGACGACGTCCAACCTGCCGATACGGGCCAGTCCTGCCCGCGCGACGATGACGGCGTCGAGCTCACCCGAGGCCACCTTGCCGATGCGGGTGTCGAGGTTGCCGCGCAGGGGTCGAACGTCCAATCCCTGTCCGAGAGCACGCAATTGAGCAATTCGGCGGGGTGCGGAGGTACCCACCTTCGCGTCGGCGGGCAGCTCACCGAGCACGAGCCCGTCGCGGGCCACCAGTGCATCGCGGGGATCTTCACGCGCCGGAATGGCAGCGATGGTGAAGCGCTCGTCGGCGGCGGTCGGCAGATCCTTGTACGAGTGCACGGCGATGTCGACGGTGCCGTCGGCCAGGGCCTCACGCAACGCCGCGGTGAACACTCCGACGCCGATGGTCTGCACCGGTGCTGCCGACAAATCGCCTGCGGTCTTGACGATCACCAGTTCGGCTTCGACTCCCGCCGCTGCGAGAGCCACCCGAACCGTATCGGCCTGAGTGGTCGCGAGAAGGCTTCCGCGAGTACCGATCTTGACGACGCCGGTCATTCCTGATCCCCCTCGGCGGTGGTTCCGGGGCGAAGATCGGTACGGCTCGCCGTGAAGTCGTCGACCAACTCCAGGGAGCCGATTTCCATGGGAGTCGCCACGGCCTCGGCCGAACCGGGGCTGAGCTCGAACAATTCGCGCAGCGCCGCAGCATAGGAATCTCCGCCGGGAGTGCTGGCGAGCTGCTTGACGCGCACCGTCGGTGAATGCAGCAACTTGTCGACGACGCGGCGCACGGTGCGGGCCACTTCGTCACGCTGCGGGGAGTCGAGCCCGGGCAGCCGCGACTCGAGCCGCAGCAGTTCCCCCTCGACCACCTCGGCGGCGCGCTGGCGCAGCGCTGTGACGGTGGGCGTGACCTCGGCAAGTCGTTGTCCCGCAAGGTAACCCGAGAGTTCGTTGGAAACGATCTCGCGTGCGGCCGACGCGTCGTTCGCGGCAGCTCCGGCAGCGGGGTCGCGCTGCAGGGATTCCATGTCGAAGACGGTGATGCCCGGCAGACCGGAGACGGCCGGGTCGACGTCGCGCGGCAGTCCCAGGTCGCAGATCACGAGCGGCCGGTCTGCGTCGCGGCGGGCGAGTGCGAGGTGGGCGTCGGCGATGGAGACGACGGCCCCCACCGCACCGGTGCAGGTGACGAGGATGTCGGCGGCGGCCACTGCGTCGGCCAGGTTCTCGAGCGCGACCGAGGAGGCGGTGATTCCGTTCGAGACGGCGTTCTCGGCCAGGTGGTCGGCTCGTTCGCGGGTGCGGTTGACGACGGTCAGCGAGTCGATTCCGGCGCGGCCCAGGTGTGCGACGGCGAGTCCGCCCATCGCTCCTGCGCCGAGGACCACCGCGGTGCGGCCGCGGAGCGAGCCGCCGAACACGTCTGCGGCGCGGTCGAGAGCGACGGACACCACCGAGGCTCCGGCGGCATCGATGCCGGTTTCGCTGTGCACGCGCTTGCCGACTCG
Source organism: Rhodococcus sp. NPDC077669 (assembly GCF_040686915.1). Taxonomy (NCBI): domain Bacteria; kingdom Bacillati; phylum Actinomycetota; class Actinomycetes; order Mycobacteriales; family Nocardiaceae; genus Rhodococcus; species Rhodococcus sp. NPDC077669. The sequence goes on from NZ_JBFBMD010000014.1 coordinate 107,021, forward strand.
CAGAGCCTGCTGCGCGAGTTCGTGCATGACGCGGCCCGATGCCTGCTGACCGTCCGAGGCGGCGTAGGCCGATCGAATCTGGCCGAGGATCTGCTGCTCTCCGATGACCATCGAGTCCAGGCCACTGGCCACGGCGAACAGGTGCTCGACGGCTGCCTCGCTGTACCGAACGTAGGCGTGCTTGGTCAGGTCGGCGATTTCGAGGCCGGAGTGCTCACCGAGAACTTCGCCGACGGCGGTCAGTGCGCCGTGGAACGCGTCGACGACCGCGTAGATCTCGACGCGGTTGCACGTGGAGACCACCATGACCTCGGAGATGTTTCCGCTGGCCATCAGTTTGTCGGTCAGTTTCGGGCGATCGGTGTCCGTGATGGCGACACGCTCGAGGACTGCGACGGGAGCGCTACGGTGCGATATCCCGACGAGAAGGACACTCACGGTGCAATCACCGATCCGTTTCTTGTCGAACTGTTGACTGGGCTTGGATTACCGGCGATGCGCGGGCCGTGACTGCGGCCCAGACGCGAGGTGGAAGGCAGTGGTGACGCCGACACGGGCGTCGGCACCGGGGCCGTCACGATCGTCGGCCCGGACACGTTGCGGGAGCTGTTGAAGGACAGAACCTGCATCTCGACGGCCAGGTCGACTCGGCGTACCTCGACGTGGTCGGGGACGTCGAGCACCATCGGCGAGAAGCTCAAGATGCACTCGACTCCGCCCGAAACGAACCGGCCCGCCACCTGGTGGACGGCCTCGTCGGGAGTGGCGATGACACCGATGGTCGCCTCGAGTTCGCGGCAGGCGTCTTCGAGCTCGTCGATATGCCGAACGGTGAGTCCCTCGACCTCGGTGCCGACTCGCGCGGGGTCGTTGTCGAACAGGCCGACCATGGTGAATCCGCGACGTGCGAAACCGCCGTATCCGGCGAGGGCCTGACCGAGGTTGCCCACACCGGCCAGTACGACGCGGTGGCCACGGTCGAGCCCGAGAGCACTGTCGATCTTGGCGCGCAGGCGCGCGACGTCGTAACCGACTCCGCGCACACCGTTGGGTCCGAGGAACGAGAGATCTTTGCGCAATTTCGCAGATCCGACGCCTGCTGCGGTGGCAAGCTCTTCACTCGAGACGATGAGAACGCCTTCGTCTGCAAGGATCGAGAGGACCCGCAGGTATGTCGCCAGACGAGTGACCGTAGCCTGAGGGATGACCCGCTCTACGCCGCTGGGCGACGGGCGCTCTTCGGTCACGTCTGGGGCTCCTCGTCCGAACGGCGTCGATGCCGGTCTTCACGCTGATCCTGCGTTCGTGTCTATTTCACGAATGCTGTTCACACCACGGTAACTGCTTGTGAACGAATGAACAAAGTTGCGCATACCGGCCCTCACCTGCACACGGAGAGCAATCACACGTTCTTAGGGTGCCCTGCCCGGCCCAGATCGGCCCGCAATCGGGGCACGTCGACCTCCCAGTAACTGTGCTCGACACCGTCGAGTAGCACCACGGGCACTCGGTCGCCGTACTCCGCGCGCAGGTCAGGCGATTCGGCCGCGGCCTCGTCCACGTCGATGACCGTCACGGCGACGCCGAATTCGGCGCACACTTCGTGGAGCACCGCGGACGCGTGGGTGCAGGAATGGCAGCCTGCGCGGGTGAGAAGTGCCACGCCGGACGGAGTCGTTTCCATCCGTCCACTCTGACATGCCGGTAACAGAGACGAAGGTCACAGCTGCGCGGTGCGTCGGGAACTGTTCATCGTCGGTAGGTGCCGTCGTGCGACGCTCGTGTCGGACACACGCATTAGGCTGCGAGTGACGTACTGGCGAGGGAGGTGGACGTGGTGACTGACGGGGGCACAGACCTGCCGATCGAGGACACGCCCGATGTCGACATGGTCGACACGAACGATCCGGACGGGGACAAGCAGCGCAAGCGGCGTATTCGCCGGATTCGCAATCCGTTCGGCCCGTCCGATGCGGAGGTCCGCGCCAACGTCGCGGGTGAAGCGAGCGCCGATGCCGCTCTCGCCCTGCAGGTCGAGTCCGAGGGAGCGGTTCCCCGCGATCTGACCGCAGCCGCCTTCTTCGACGTGGACAACACCATGGTCCAGGGCGCGTCGATCATCCACTTCGCGCGCGGACTCGCCGCCCGAAAGTACTTCACCACGGGCGACGTGGCCCAATTCGCTTGGCAGCAAGTCAAATTCAGGGTCAGCGGCAAGGAGAACAGCGAGGACGTGGCCAGTGGCCGCGAGAAGGCGCTCTCGTTCATCACCGGTCGTCCCACTGCCGAACTGAGCCGGCTCGGCGAGGAAATCTACGACGAGATGATCGCCGACAAGATCTGGGCGGGCACCCGTGCCCTCGCCCAGATGCACCTCGACGCAGGTCAGCAGGTGTGGCTGGTCACCGCCACTCCCCTCGAACTGGCGCAGATCATCGCCAAGCGGCTGGGCCTGACGGGCGCGCTGGGAACTGTCGCCGAGAGTAAGGACGGCGTCTTCACCGGCCGTCTCGTCGGCGACATCCTGCACGGCATCGGCAAAGCTCATGCGGTGCGGTCGTTGGCCGTACGTGAAGGCCTCAACCTCAAGCGGTGCACCGCGTATTCGGACAGCCACAACGACGTGCCGATGCTCTCTCTCGTCGGTACCGCGGTCGCGATCAACCCCGATCCGGACCTGCGTGAGCTGGCGAAGAACCGCGGCTGGGAAATTCGCGACTATCGCACCGGACGCAAGGCCGCCAAGATCGGTGTTCCCACTGCGCTGGCCCTGGGCGCGGTGGGCGGCGGTCTCGCCGCGGTGATCGGTCGCCGCAAGGCCTGACCTCGCCCGTCCGTCGGGTCAGAGCGTCAGTTGCATCAGGGTCAGGTCCAGCCAGCGCCCGAACTTGACCCCCACCTCCGGCATCTGTCCGACGCGAACGAATCCGAACTTCTCGTGCAGTGCGATGGACGTGGTGTTCTCGGATTCGATGAACCCCACCAACACGTGGATGTCGCCGCCTCGGGCGCGGTCGATCAATTCGCTCAGCAAGGCACTGGCCAGGCCGCGGCGATAGAAGTCGCGGTGGATGTACACCGAATGTTCCACCGAGTGCCGGTAGCCGCTCTTGACTCGCCACTGTCCGTACGACGCGTAGCCGGCGACCCGCCCGTCGACCTCCGCGGTGAGTACCGGGTACCCGGCAGCGATCCGTCCCTCGAACCACGCTGTGCGATCGGCGAGGTCCACCTGTTCCTCGTCCCAGATGGCGGTGGTGTTGGCGACCGCATCGTTGTGGATGTCGAGAATGTCGGGGAGGTCTTCTACCATGGTGTCGCGAATATGCACTGGCAGAGGATAACCCGAGCTATCCGAGAAAGACGTTGCGTCTCTTGGCAAGCAGTCGGTACAGCGTGTGCTGAATGGTTTCGCGCACGTGGTCGGTCAGCTCGAAGAGCACCATCGGATCCTCGAACGCGGTGGCGTCGTAGGAGTCGGTGTGAATGGGCTTGCCGAACTCGATGTACCACTTCGACGGCAACGGAATCAGGCCCAGCGGCCCGAGGTGCGGGAAGAACGGTGTCACCGGGAAGTACGGCATCCCCATCAGTCGTGCCAGCGGGGCGATGTCGCCGATCTTCGGGTAGATCTCCTCTGACCCGACGATGGAGCACGGAATGATCGGCGCACCCGTTCGCAGTGCAGCCGAGACGAACCCGCCGCGGCCGAACCGCTGCAACTTGTACCGCTCACTGAACGGTTTGCCGATGCCCTTGAAGCCCTCCGGGAACACGGCGGCAACTTCCCCGGTGCGCAGCAGCCGCTCCGCGTCGGGATTGCACGCCAGCGTATGCCCGGCCTTGCGGGCGATCGTGCCGACGCCGGGCATCTCGAATGCCATGTCGGCAGCCAACATTCGCAACGGCCGGTGGGCAGGGTGATGATCGCGCACGGCAACCGACGTCATCAGCGCATCGACCGGTACGACTCCGGCGTGGTTGGCCACGACGAGCGCACCTCCCTCGGCGGGGATGTTCTCGATGCCCTTGACCTCGACGCGGAACCATTTGTCGAACAGCGGACGCAGCAGCGGCAGCCACACGGCATCGGCGAAGTGCGGGTCGTAGCCGAACTCGTCGACGCTGTAGTCGCCGGCCAGGCGTCGACGCACGAACTCGGCGACCGAGGAGATCTGGTCGACGATCGCGGTCTTGGTGTCGTCGATCATCGACAGCACGGGTGCCGCTTCTGCGGAGATCGTGGCCGCAGAAGCGGCGGGGGTCGGGTCCACCAGCGGCGTCGGCTCACGTGGATCGGCGTAGGCCGATGGGTGCCGCTCGCGTGAACCCTGCGCTGCGCGGGCGGACCGGGCGGACGCGCCGCCGTGCAAGGGAATGACTTTGGCCACGTCGCTCACCTGTCCGCTCCGGATTCTCGCGCCGTGTCGGCACTGCCGAGCGAGGCCAGTACGCGCGCCGCGGACGCCCCCGTGTCGACGGCCCCGAGCAGCCGATTCTCGATCGCGTCGACCCATTCGGTTCGGACGACCGGCCGAAGAGCCGCGCCGCGCACGAAGTCGTCGAACGCCTGGACTGTGGTCCACCGAGGCTCGAACCCGAGCACGGACCGCATCCGTGTGGTGTCCAGCCCGCAGCCGAAATGGAAGTAATCGAGTTGCTCGGTCGTGAATTCGCGCATCATTCCGCCCATGAGCGCCCGCCCCACGCTCTTGAACAGTGGAAACGGCACCGGAACCTGCACGCGACCGGCACGTCGAATCGCCTGCGACAGCATGATGGTGCCGTCGGCACCGATGTTGAACGTGCCCGCCGGCCCGCCGATGGTCGCGCGTTCGAGGGCCGCAAGGGCGTCCTCCTCGTGCAACAACTGCATGCGCGCGTCGCGTCCGACGATGCTCGGGATCAGCGGTGACGTCATGTACCGGGAGATGGTGCCGTTGAGCCGCGGGCCGATCAGTGGGGCCATACGCAGGATCGATACCGCGATATCCGGGCGACGACGACCGAGTCCGCGAATGTAGCCCTCGATGTCGATGGTGTCCTTGGCGTACGCGCCGCTCGGTGGGCGTCGGGCACTCATCTCCTCGGTGAATTTCACCGGATCCTTGGCGCTGCATCCGTACACCGAGGACGACGACCGCAGGACCACCTTCTCCACGGTCGGCGACTTCTGGCACACCGCGAACAGCTGCATGGCTCCGATGACGTTGAGGTCTTTCATCGTCGCGCGGCCGCCGGATTTCGGGGGCTTGGCGACCGTGGCCGCATGCACCACGGTATCGACGCCGGCGTTACGAATCACCTTGCCGATCAACGGGTTTCGAATGTCGGCACGAACGAATTCCGCGCGACCCATACGTCGCAGCAGATCTTTGCTCGGAGATTTCTCGTCGACGGCGATGACACGTTCGATGCGAGGATTCTGAGCGAGCCGGGTCACGAGGTATCCGCCGAGGAATCGACTGGCACCGGTCACGAGCACCACCCGGGGCGCGGCAACACCACGATCGCTCGGACTCACTGCGCCTCCCCAACTTCGGCTCCCGTGCCGAGCCTACTGGATCGACAGGTTTCCGCGAGGTCTGAAAGGAAAGGAGGCCTGGAAGGAGAGATGCAACTCGCCTTCGAACGAGCAGAGCCCGCCACCGATGGTGACGGGCTCGGCCGTGAAGCAGATGACGGCAGGCTTATTTGCCGAGTTTCCTGCGCTGCACGCGGGTACGACGAAGCAGCTTGCGGTGCTTCTTCTTCGACATGCGCTTGCGACGCTTCTTGATCACTGAACCCATGCGGGTGTCCTCACGTTCTTCTCTAGCGTTTTCGCGCACGCCGTTTGCGTACGCCTACCTGACAACCAAGCCCGAAGGCTTCGAGCCAACAACCTTGGTCACCGAGCTGGCGCTGGGGCCACGTACTCGCCCACGGCTGCACACCGGCTGGCTGGCACGACGAACGCCAATCCTACCGGTGTGAGCCGTGACTTACGAAACCGGCCCGGTCTTACGACCTAGCTACGTGCACTAGCCTGCGTCGAAATACGAGGTCTCGAGATAGTCGTGTACCGCCTTGGCGTGCACACGAAAAGATCGACCCACCCGTACTGCGGGCAGCTCTCCGCCGTGCACCAGTCGGTACACGGTCATTTTCGAAACTCTCATCAGAGTCGCCACCTCGGCGACAGTGAGGAACTGTGTTCCGGCCAGAGCCGGTTGACCGTCCGGGGACGAACCCTTGGACGGCTTGTTTATAGACGCCATCAATCCACTTACCTCCGGCACGTCTCATGCGGCAGGCTTCCCCTCCTGCCGAACAGACACGCACGTGCTGCCCCCGAGCCTATAGGGACAGATGGGGTTACTGCGACGGGTGTGGGGAAAAGATTTTTTATTCTGCTGTGATGCCCATCTCAATCGATCGGGCGTTGGCTGCACCGAGAGCATCGAAAAACGCAGCTCGGAGGCCGTTTCGCTCCAATTCGCGTACCGCCGCGGCGGTCGTTCCGCCCGGGGAGGTCACGGCATACCGAAGCTCGCTGGCGGACTCGTCCGAGCGATCCAGCATCGCTCCCGACCCCACCATCGTCTGCGCGACGAGTGCAGACGCGACATCCCGGCTCAATCCCAGGCCCACTCCCGCGTCGATCATGGCCTCGGCGACCAGGAAGAAATAGGCCGGACCGGACCCGGACACGGCCGTCACCGCGTCGAGCTGATGTTCCTTGACGACGACGACCTTGCCGACGGCCGAGAGGATGGAGCGCACGAGCTCGAGGTGCTCGGCGCGGGCGTACTTCCCCGGGGCCAGCACACTGACACCCTCCCCTACCAGCATGGGGGTGTTGGGCATGACCCGTACGACCGGGAATCCGGCGGGGAGCTTGGGCTCGAACTTGGCGGTGGGCACGCCTGCGGCGAGCGAGACGATGAGTTGTTCGCGGTCACCGTCGAGCTCGATCTTGGTGATCTGATTCAGTGCGCCCTCGACGTCGGCCGGCTTGACCGCCAGCACGATGACGTCGGCTCCCTCGGCCGCGTCGGCGACACTGGCGGTCAGTACTCCGAAGTCCTTCGCGATCTCTTTGGCGCGCGGCTCGGACTTCTCGGCGACCACGAGGTCGCGCACGGCATGACCGGCCTCGAGGAGTCCCGCAATCAATGCCTCGCCGATCCGTCCGCCACCGATCACTGCAATTCTCGTCATACGGCCAAGCCTGCCATGTCAGTTCGAGCGCGGCACCATCGCCAACTGTCGGCTCTGCACCACCACGGCACCGGTCGAGTCGAGTATCAGGTGGTCCTCCTCGAACCAGGTGCTGCCGATGACGGAGCTGGTCGCTGCCACTCGCAGCCACCCCGGAGCCGGGCGGCGACGCAGATATGTCGTCAGCTGGACCGTCGGTGCCCAGCCGAACATTCCGCGGTTCATCGTCACCGGGGCCGAGATGTCGCCTGCCATCAACGCGAAGAGCACCGACGTGTCGGCGTCGGCTTCGTCGCCCGCGAAGGGGCGCACCCACAGTCGAATTTCGGCCTCACCCTGCTGACCGGTGAGAAACGATGCCGACGACGGTTCGATCCGCATCTCGCAGCCCTTGGCGACGTGCACGATCGACGCCATGGGGTGATCGCCTGCCACCGCGAGGGTGTCCGCAGGAGGCTCCGCGGCCATCGACGTCAGCGACAACGGGGTTTCGTGGTTCGGTTCCTCCGAGTCGGGCCGACCGAGGGTGACCACCGCCCGCACTGCGACGCGTCCGGCCTGAGTCAGCTCGACGTCGACGTGCGAGACCTGCCTGCCGCGCTTGCGCACGATCGTCGCGAGCGCCACTTCGCCTGGGTCGGGCGCGGCCAGATAACTGACGCTGACGGCCAACGGCTGGATCTCGACCTGGGCCGGGTCGATCAGCACGATCTGCTGACGCGCCGCGGCCGCGCAGATGGCGAGCATCGCCCCGCCGTGCACTTTGGGGCCGATGGTCCAGGTGGAATCGATCGCACCGGCGAAGGACGCCGTGTCTGCGGAGACGTCGAGTGGGACCAGTGTGGTTGCTGCCCGGAACGGGCTGGTGGAACTCATTCCGGACAACTTACCGGCAGTCAGGACAGGTGTGCGCGGGCGAACTGCAGCGCCTGGTCCAGCATCGACGAACGCTCGGGCACCGTGCGCGCATTCTGAGTGTTGATCTCGATGACGGCTTGACCGTCGAATCCTCGCCGCACCAGTTCGGTGCAGACCTGGGCGCAGGGCTGGCTGCCGTGCCCCGGGATCAGATGCTCGTCCACGGACGCGCCGCGGCCGTCGGCCAGATGCAGGTGCGCTATCCCGTCGCCCATCCGGTCGAGCATCTCGAGTGCGTCCGAGCCTGCGGTCGCGGTGTGTGAGAGGTCGAGTGTGTAGTGGCCGTGACCGACGTCGGTCGGGTCGTACGACGGCGAGAACGCCGACAGCGCCGCTCCCGGGCCTCCCCGTCGTTCGAGCCGCTGGGCGGATTTCTCCTTGCGCCCGAAGAATCTGTCGGCACGCATCGGGAACATGTTCTCTACCGCGACCACGACGTGGGAGTTCGATTCGAGTTCCGCCACCTGATCGGCGAATCCATCGCTGTACTTGCGCTGCCAGCGGAACGGCGGATGCACGACGACGGTCGCCGAACCCAGCTTCTCGGCCACTTCGACCGACCGGGCCAGTTTGACGATCGGATCCGATCCCCACACGCGCTGTGAGATCAGCAGACACGGCGCATGGATGGCCTGCACCGGTATCGAGTACTCACGTGACAGCGCAGCCACCGCATCGACGTTCTGACTGATCGATTCGGCCCACACCATCAGTTCGACGCCGTCGTAACCCAGATCGGCGGCATAGCGAAACGCTGCCTCGGTGTTCTGCGGGTACACCGAGGCCGTGGACAATCCGACCTTGATTCGCTTCGCCGCCATCGTTGTCGAAACTCAGCCGGTACTGAGCTGGAAGGCCAACGGACCGAGTGTGACGAACACACCGACGGCTATGGCAATGACGATCGAGACCAGATCATCGGTACGCCGGAGAATCCTCACCACCGCGACGAGACCGACGATGACCAGCACCGACAGCACCAGCGCCACCCATGGCAGCACGTCCCACAGCTGCTCGAAGCCCTTGAACAGCAGCGCACCGACGACGATCGACACCACTGCCTGCCCGATGAGCACCAGCCACTGCCGAACCGCGCCGCCCTTGCCCTTGACCGGGGACTTGTCCTTGCTTCCCGTGTCCTTGCTCGCCGATTTACGACGATCGGCACGCGAGCCGGTACTCGCGGTGTCGGCGGTCGTCGATTCGGCGGTCGTCGAGTCGGCAGGGTCTTCGTCGGTGGTCGGCTTCGTGAGGTCGACCACATCGGGTATGACCTGAGTGCCGGCCTCGTCGGCCGATTCGTCAGTGGCCTTCTCGTCCGCGATCTTCTTAACAGCGGTCTTTTTGTCGGCGGTCTTCTTGTCGTCGACCTCGTTAGCGCGCGTGATGCGCGGGGTGACCGCGGTCTTCGCCAGGTCGTCCACCTCGACGAGAGCGGCATGTGGGCTCTCCACGAGCGGCGCACGCGAGGTGACGTCGGTCTTGGGTTCGGCGGATTCGGTCGAACGCGGCGGCTGGAATCCCGCCGATCGACGGGCCCGTCCCTGCTCGGCCTGGGTCGACCCGTACGGGCGTCGCTCCGATGCTTGCGCGGCAGGAGCAGCGGGCCGCAACCCGCGCGCGGTGTCGTCGTGAGATCGATTGAGCAGGTCTCCGGCGACGGTCGTGGAGCCCGACAGCAGTTCCGGTTCGGGCTGCTGCTTGTCGCGCTTGCCTGCCGGTTGGTACGGGGTCGGGCGTGCGCTCTGGGGCCGGGCCGGTTGCGGCCTGGACGACGTGGTCGTGTCGCCGTCGGATGCGCTGCTCTTGGTCTCGTTCGCAGCGGTATCGGGAGCTTCGTCCCGCGGCTCGTCGACGACGGGTGCGCTGCGGTCGCCGGGTTCGTCACGAACGACGGGAATCTCCCCGGTCAGTTCGGCCACGGAGATGCCGCCCTTGACGCCTCGCCGGCGTCGCCCTCCTGCCGTCAGGTTGGTCTTCTGGCCGTTTCTGGCCAACAGCTCGGCGACCGAGATCTGCCCGGTGTCTTCCGGGTTGGCGTCGCTCATCTCGAACTCCCCACCAGATCGCCGTCGGCTTCGGTGTCCAGCTTCCTCAAAATCAAACCTTCCCTCAGCGCCCACGGACAGATCTCGAGTGATTCCACCGACAGTGCCCGCATGCTCGCCTCCGCTACCAGCGCCCCGGCCACCAGTTGTGGTGACCTGTCGGCACTGATGCCTTCCAATTCTGCACGGTCGGCGGCCGTCATCCGCGATATGAACGCGATGAGTTGCCTCAGACCGCTCGCCGTCAGCGTTCTCGTCACTCGCGGACCGGCCGCGGAAGGCGCAGCACCGGTCAAGCGAGCCAACGAACGAAATGTCTTCGACGTTCCCACCGCGCGGTCCGCATCGCCCGCAGCCAACAGTTCTTTGGCCGGTGTCGCGAGTTCGGCATCCAACCAGTCACGAAGAACGGCGATACGACGCTTTCCCGGAGGATCCTCGTCGAGCCAGTCCCGGGTGAGGCGGCCGGCACCGAGCTGCAGGGAGAACGCCACGTCGGGATTCTCGTCGCTGCCGCTGGTCAGTTCCAGCGATCCGCCGCCGATGTCGAGTCCGAGGATGCGCCCGGCGCTCCAGCCGTACCAGCGGCGCACGGCCAGGAACGTCAATCTGGCCTCGTCCACGCCGGACAGGGTTTCCAGGGCCACTCCGGTCTCGGCGAGAACACGCGCGAGAACGTCGTCGGAGTTGTAGGCGTCGCGCACCGCGGAGGTGGCGAACGCCATCAGTTCACTGCAACCCGACCGGGCGGCGATGGCGGCGAACTCACGCACCTCGTCGACGAGCCGATCGGCACCCGCAGGAGTGATGTTGCCGAACGCGTCGGTGTTCTCCGACAGGCGCAACGTCGCCTTGCTCGAGCTCATCGGCGTCGGGTGTGCGCCACGGTGTGCGTCCACTACGAGCAGATGCACAGTGTTGCTACCGACGTCGAGCACCCCTAATCGCACAACCCCACGGTACTGGGTCTAGCGTCGTCCTTTGTGACAGCAGGTCGTGAGCAGCCACCGTTCGCTGCAGAGGTCGAGATGGATTTCCCGCGAGAATGGGTCGAGTTTCCCGACCCCGACAATGCCGAACATGTCATCGCCGCCGATCTGACGTGGCTGTTGTCCAACTGGACCTGCGTGTTCGGTACCCCCGCCTGCCAGGGCACCGTCGAGGGTCGCCCCGACGACGGATGCTGTTCGCACGGCGCGTTCCTGTCCGACGAGGACGACAAACGCAAGCTCGACGAGTCGGTGAAGTTGCTCACGCCGCAGGACTGGCAGCTGATGGACAAGGGTCTGGACAAGAAGGGATACGTCGAATACGACGATCTCGACGACGAGCAATCTCTGCGCACGCGGCGGTACAAGGGTGCGTGCATCTTCCAGAACCGACCCGGGTTCGAGGGTGGCATCGGGTGCGCATTGCATTCGATGGCGCTGCGCAAAGGCATCGAGCCGCTCGAGGTCAAGCCCGACGTGTGTTGGCAGTTGCCCATCAGGCGCACCCAGGATTGGGTGACGCGTCCCGACGGCTCCGAGATTCTCAAGACCACCATCGGCGAGTACGACCGACGCGGTTGGGGCGAAGGCGGACTCGATCTGCACTGGTACTGCTCCGGCTCACCCGACGCGCACGTCGGCGCGAAGCAGGTGTTCGAGTCCTACAAGCCGGAATTGACCGAGTTGCTCGGCAAGGCCGCGTACGACGAATTGGCGTCACTGTGCAAGCGTCGCCGTGGCCTCGGTCTGATTGCCGTACATCCGGCCACTCGTGAGGCCCAGCGCCGGTAGAGCGGCTGGCGCCGCACGTGAGTGGAAACTCGTAGCCCACTACGTGTTCAGTCTGGGGACATATGAGACACGAGATGTCCACGGACATGTGACACACGGGCTGTGATGATGCTGCGGGGCACTGTGACCGGCTATGG
>NZ_JBFBMD010000015.1:0-106431 GCF_040686915.1 Rhodococcus sp. NPDC077669
GAATTCGCGAACCTCCAGGTCGGATACGACCCCGCGCAGCGGTGGGTGCTCGTGTTCGCGGTCACGATGATGACCGGACTACTGGTGTCCCTGGTCATCACACGTCGCCGTGTCTGGTTCCGGGTCCACCCCGGCGAGCGCGGTCTCTCGCCAGTGGACATGGGTGGCCTGGCTCGCACCGATCACGCCGGCTGGGGACCGGAATTCCAGACCCTTCGGTTGAAGATCTGGCCGCACACGCAGAGCCCGTCCGAGAACCACGACAGAGAAACGGTGTAGCACCATGCCGATCGACGACACCCTCGCCCGGTGGAGCGACATCAGCTTCGAGACCGCCTTCGTGGTCTATCTCCTCGCCGCGATCGCATTCCTCGCACAGCTCGCAACGACCCGTAGCGCGGAACTGCACAATACGGAGCGACTTCGTGCTCGGATCATTGCTGCCACGTCGACGACGCCCGGACGCATTCCCGACGCACCCCGGCGAGTTCCATCCGAACGTTTCGGGCGTAGCGGACTCGGGCTGGTGATGGTGGCACTGACCCTGCATATCGGGTCGATCATCCTTCGCGGGATCGCCACCGGCAGGCCGCCGTGGGGCAACATGTACGAATTCGTCTCGGTCACCTGCGCAGCAGGTGTAGTCGCTGCACTGGTGGTGCTGCGCTCGACGCAGCTACGCACCCTGTGGTTGTTCGTTCTGGTGCCGACGTTGATCCTGCTGTTCGTCGCCGGCACCGTGCTGTACGCCGACGCAGCACCGGTGGTACCGGCACTGCAGTCGTACTGGCTGCCGGTGCACGTCTCCATCGTCTCGCTCGGCAGCGGGGTGTTCCTGATCTCCGGGGTTGCGAGCATACTGTTCCTGATCCGCATGAAGCATCCCGAGGACTCGGGCAGCCGCGTGAGCCGGATCGCAGCCCGCCTGCCCTCCGCGCAGACACTGGACATCGTGGCCTACAAGACCACGATCTTCGCCTTCCCGCTCTTCGGCGTCGGCGTCATCCTCGGCGCTATCTGGGCCGAAGCCGCGTGGGGCCGGTTCTGGGGCTGGGATCCGAAAGAAACGGTCTCCTTCATCACCTGGATCGTCTACGCCTCCTACCTGCACGCCCGCGCCACCAGCGGGTGGCGCAACACCCGCGCAGCATGGATCAACATCGCCGGATTCGTGGCGATGCTGTTCAATCTGTTCATCATCAACATGGTCGTCTCCGGCCTGCACTCCTACGCAGGCCTGAACTGATGACCGCTATCTGCCTCTCAGCGCGTCCGTACGGTCCTGCGGAATGGGCATCGGCGACATCGGTCCCGCCTCGACCCGGCCGGTGTTACCGGCCGGGTATCGCCCCGACCACGATCCTGGAGCAGCGATCACGATCCGGATCACCTGACCCCAGGATTCGCGCCGATCATGTTCTACCGCCGCAGCTTTCACCATCGCGGCGTGGTTGAGAGCATGCAATCACGGATAGTGCTGCGAGAGGATGTGTGTTCGTTCGAGGTGGTGCCAGCGCACCTCTGTTGTCGATGCCGCTGCTGCTGGGGTCATGTCGATCCCGTAGAGCCTGCATGCAGTCCGATCACCGCCCGCAGGTCTCTACCTTCCCTGACCGAGTTCGCTTCGCGCGGGAGTCGATGTGCAGCAGGTACATCCATCCGAGCACCCGGAGCTGCTGCCGTCGTCTGCTCCGATCGCCGAGGGTGACGGTGCGGTGGTGGCGGCCAGTAGGTTCCCAGATGCGAGAGGCGCAGCGTTCCTCGGCGTCGGGGCCGGAGCGCAGCAGGCATCCTCGAAGGCCGCTGCGGGTGCGATCGTGACATTGAGGGCACCGGATGCCGTAGGCGGTGGGACGAACCCGTCCAACGGTGTGGTGCGGGCGGCACGAATCGCATTGGCGATCACCAGGACTTCGGCGAGTTCGTGGACGAGCACCACAGTCGCCAAACCGAGGACGCCGGTGGCAGCCAGTGGGACGAGCACGCCGATGATCGCGATCGACAGGGCGATGTTCTGGACCATGATGCCGCGGGCATGCCGAGCGTGGGCCAGCACCTGCGGTAGATGCCGGAGGTCTTCCCCCATGAGGGCAACATCGGCGGTCTCGATGGCAACGTCGGTTCCCATTGCGCCCATGGCGATACCGACATCTGCGGTCGCCAAGGCGGGAGCGTCGTTGATGCCGTCGCCGACCATGGCAATCTTGCGTCCGGCCGCGATGTCGGCGAGCAGGGCCGCTTTGTCCTCGGGCAGTAGTTCGGCGTGGACGGCGGTGATACCCGCCTGGGTCGCCAGGGCCTGCGCAGTGAGTGCGTTGTCGCCGGTGAGCATCGCAGTGTCGATACCGAGCGCGGTGAGTTGGCGGACAGCCTCGGCGGCCTCGGGCCGCAGTTCGTCGCGGACGGCGATCGCAGCGATCAGGACTCCGGCGCGTTCGACGAGAACGACTGTGGCACCGCTGCTTTGGAGACGAGCGACGTCGGCGCGGAACTCCTCGGAGCTGGGGTGGGTGTCGAACCAGCTCGGTTTCCCGAGCCTGATCGCGGCTCCGTCGAGGGTGCCGGTCAGGCCGTGTCCGGCGATGGCAGTGACATCATCGGCTGCCGCGACGGTCGATACGGAAGCGAGGATGGCGCGGGCGAGTGGATGCTCGCTGCGCGCTTCGAGCGCAGCAGCAACGGCCAGCGCGGCGTCGCGGCCGATTCCCGCAGCGGTGACGACGTCGACGACCTCCGGTCGTCCTGCGGTGAGGGTGCCGGTCTTGTCCACGGCGACGACGCGGATGCGGCCCAGCTCTTCTACTGCTGCACCGCCTTTGATCAATGCCCCGTTGCGGCTCGCAGCCCCGATCGCCGCCACCACCGACAGCGGCACCGAGATGGCCAACGCGCACGGTGATGCCGCGACCAGGACCACCAGTGCGCGTTCGAGCCACAACATGGGGTCACCGAGCACCGCACCGACGCCGGCGACGAGGGCGGCGAGAATCATGATCGAAGGCACGAGGGGACGTGCGATCCGGTCCGCGAGCCGCTGGCCGGCCCCTTTGCGGTCCTGGGCCTGTTCGACGATGCGGACGATGCGCGCAAGCGAACTCTCCGATGCCGGCGCGGTGACGGTGATCTCGATGGCTCCGCCGCCGTTGATGGCACCGGCATGCACCTCGTCGCCGACACCGGCTTCGATGGGCACGGACTCGCCGGTGATCGCGGACACGTCCAGATTCGTCGAACCGCGTGCGATGGTGCCGTCCGTGGCAGCTCGCTCGCCCGGTCGCAGCACCATGGTGTCCCCGATCACGACATCGTCGGGGGGCAGGGCCTGCTCGGTTCCACCGCGCAGGACCGACACTGTCGGCGGCACCAAGGACAGAAGTGCGCGTAGTCCGCGGCGGGTCTTGGTGACCGCGTACTCCTCGAGTCCCTCGGCGACGGAAAACAGGATGCCGAGCATCGCGGCCTCGGGGATCTGGCCCAATGCGATGGCACCGAGGAGCGCGATCGTCATCAGCGTGCCGACACCGATGCGGCCGTGTCGCAGATTTCTCACCGTCGCGGGAACGAAGGTGACGGCCGCGATCGCGGCAGCGATCAGACCGCCGACGGTCGCGACCGCATCGGCACCCGTTCGACCGAGCAACCACGATGCGGCGAGGATGATCGCGGCTACCGATGCGAGTTGCAGCTCGCGGACCTGCCACAACCTCTGGGGTACGTCGGTCGGAGCCGGACCTGCCGTGCCCGTACCGTCGGCGGCCGGTTCGGTGGTCGGCGCAGCGGGGGTCGGTCCGCAGCACGCGTCAGCCATGATCGACCCCGGTGAGATCAGCGGTGGCCGAGGCGGTGGCCAGTGGCTCGGTCAGTATCGAGAGCAGTCGGGCGCCGCGATCGGTGAGCGAATACATGACCAACTTTCCCTCTCTGTTCGATGTGACGGCGTCCGCGGCTTTGAGTTTGCGGAGATGGTGGGAGACCAGCTTCTGGCTCTGTCCCACGATCCACGCAACATCGCAGCCGCACATCTGCCCGCCGGCGTTCAACGCGAGCGCGATGGTCAGTCGGGTGGGGTCACCGAAAGCTCGGGCAGCGTCGGCGACCGGTTCGATATCGCCGAGAGCAGGCAAGGCTGCGCGCACCCTCTCGGCGTGAGGGAGGTCCATACACAACAGATCGCACGAGTCCAAAGGTTCCAAGGCCATGGGCACAATCTAACAATCATGCGATCGTCAGGGAAGACCTTTCGGTCGACGTTCGTACGATTGTTAGTCTCACAACGGGTCGAAACGCCCATATCGGGCCCGTTGATCAGTCCGAACGAGTCGAGAAGGTAGTTGTATGAGCCGAGCGTTGAAGATTTCCCTGTCCCTGGTGGTCGTGTTCGCCGCCGCGTTGGCTGTATTTCTGGTGGTGGACCGATCGGGCACGCCGGATGCTGCCGCCGCCGAGCAGGCCGCCGCCGACCCTGCCTCGATCGCGGTGCGCGAGAACAGTCATCGGTTGAACTCGGTGCCCGACGGCCGGGTCACGTTCGTGGAGTTCCTCGACTTCGAGTGCGAGGCCTGCCGGTCTGTCTACCCAGCGATCGAACAATTGCGTGAGGAGTACGGCGACCGGGTGAGCTTCGTGGCCCGCTACTTTCCCATCGCCTCGCACTTCAATGCCGAACGCGCCGCACGCGCTGTCGAAGCCGCAGCACAGCAGGGCGGCTTCGAGGACATGTATCAGCGCATGTACGAGACGCAGGCGCAGTGGGGCGAACAGCAGGTTCCGCAGGACGAGTTGTTTCGGAGCTTCGCCGTCGAGCAAGGACTCGACATGAGCGCCTTCGATGCCGCTTACACCGACCCTGCGACGCTCGAACGCATCGAGGCCGACGTCGCCGACGGGATCGCGCTCGGCGTCCAGGGCACCCCGACGTTCTTCCTCAACGGCACCAAGATCGAACCCACCACCTACGGAGACCTCACCGATGCCCTCGACGCTGCACTCGGCTGACCGCGCAGCCGCTCTCACCCGACGCAGCGGACCGTTCGCCCGAAGCCTGCCCTGGCTGCTGCTGGTAGGAGGCGTGATCGGACTGGCCGCCGCGTTCGTACTCACGGTAGAGAAGTTCGCCCTTGCGCTCGATCCCGCCTACGCCCCGACCTGCAGTATCAATCCGGTACTCAACTGCGGATCGGTGATGGACACCCCGCAGGCGTCTGCGTTCGGATTTCCCAATTCCCTTCTCGGGATCGCGGGCTTCGCCGTCGTGGCGGCAGTGGGTGCCGCCCTGCTCGCCGGAGCCGTGTTCGCGCAGTGGTTCTGGAGTGCACTGCAGGTCGGTGTCACTGCTGCTGCGGTCTTCGTGCACTGGCTGATCGTGCAGAGCCTCTACGACATCGGCGCGCTGTGCCCGTACTGCATGGCGGTGTGGGCGGTCACCGTACCGATCTTCTGGTACGTCACGCTGCGCAACCTCGACCGCGGGGCTCCGAGTGCGGGCCGGCGGCAGTGGGCGGGAGTGTTGATGCGCAATCACTCGATTGCGCTGACCGTGTGGTTTCTCGTCCTCATCGCCCTGATCGCGCAGCGTTTCTGGTCGTACTGGTCCACGCTCCTATGATCCGCGACGTACCGTTCGCCCCTCTGCCGATCTCTCGAGAAAGAAGGTCACGGCGATGACGCGCGGCTGGTCGATCGTCATGCTCGTCGTTGTCGTTGCATCGATCGTCGCACTGTGGCCCCGCTCCGGTGGCGTCGAGGGCGGCCCATCCGACGTCATCGCCAACAATGTCGCGCCGGTCGGACCCGAACCCACACTGTCCCGCCCGCCGGATGACGCGGCACGAGCAACAGCGCTACCGCTGTGTCCGCAGCCGGTGCCACACGAAGGTGGGCCGCTGGCGGGAGTGATGGCGCGCTGCATCGGCAGTGCCGACGATGTCGATCTCGTCGACGTTCTCGGCAGCGAGGTGACGCTGATCAACCTGTGGGCATCCTGGTGCGGCCCGTGCCGCACCGAGATGCCCGTAGTCGATGCCTACGCCGCAGAACCCGACGCGATCCCAGTCATCGGAATCAACGTCGAGGACCGACCCGCGGACGCGGCCGCGCTGCTCACGCAACTGGGCATCCGCTATCCGAACTACATCGACGGCGGCAGCGTCCAGGACGCGCTCTCGGCACCGCCGGTCCTTCCCCTGAGTTTTCTCGTCCGCCCGGACGGAACGATCGAGCGCATCACCGACCCGACAGTGTTCGAGACGACAGACCAGATCCGCACTGCAATAAAGGACTTCACCTCATGACACGTTTCCTACCCGTGTGGGTCGGTACTCGACGACAAGGCGGCACGCCCACCGCGGCAATCGGATCGATTCTTGCCGTCGTACTACTGATCTCCGGATGCTCCGCTGGTGCCGACGCTGCACCGTCCGGCGGGAGCTTCGACTTCGTCGCGCCCGGTGGCCGAACCGACATCGTCTACGACCCTCCCGAAACACGCGGAACCATAGGCGAGCTCGCCGGCCCCGATCTGATGGAGGAGGGCAAGACGACCGCTCTGGCGGACTACGACGGAAAGGTCGTCGTGATCAATCTCTGGGGTCAATGGTGTGGCCCCTGCCGCGGCGAAGCCGACGACCTCGAAGAGGTCTACGAGGCCACCCGTGAGCGCGGTGTGCAGTTCCTCGGTATCAATGTCCGAGATCCGCAGAAGGACAAAGCGCAGGACTTCGTGGTCGACAACAACGTCACTTACCCTTCGATCTACGACCCCTCGATGCGGACGCTGATCGCCCTCGGCGGGAACTATCCGACCAGCGTCATTCCCTCGACGCTGGTACTCGATCGCCAGCACCGGGTGGCCGCGGTCTTCATGCGAGCCCTGCTCACCGAAGACCTGCTTCCCGTCGTCGAACGGATAGCCGCGGAATGACGACTCTTCTCGCCCAAGACATCGGGTCGACGTTCCAGAACGCGGCATCGAGTGGGCCCCTACTGCTGGCGATCGCGGCATGCATGCTCGCCGGGTTGGTCTCGTTCGCCTCACCGTGCGTGGTGCCGCTGGTGCCGGGATACCTGTCCTACCTGGCAGGCATCGCCGGCGCCGACGCCCAATCAGCCCGCGACGCCCAATCAGCCCGCGGCACCCAATCGGCCTGCGAGGCTCAGTCAGCCGATGCCCGGACACCCAGCACCGCGACCGCCGGTACGTCGTCGACGGGTCTCGTGAATCGCTGGCGTGTGGCCGGTGCAGCGTCGTTGTTCGTCGCCGGGTTCACCATCGTCTTCGTCCTCGCCACAGCCTCGGTCTTCGGAGTCATCGGCACCTTGCGCATCAACGAGCAAGTACTCCAACGCGTGGGCGGGGTCATCACGATCATCATGGGTGCGGCGTTCATCGGGTTGATACCCGCACTGCAACGCGACACCCGATTCGCACCCCGGCAGATCTCGTCCCTTGCAGGAGCGCCGCTGCTCGGTGGGGTGTTCGCGCTCGGCTGGACGCCGTGCCTGGGTCCGACCCTTGCCGGCGTGCTGTCCGTGGCGGCAGGCACCGAAGGTGCAACCGCAGCCCGCGGGGTCACTCTCATCGTCGCGTACTGCCTGGGACTCGGCCTACCGTTCGTCGTTCTTGCGTTCGGTTCGAGTTCGGCGATGCGCGGTGTGGGGTGGCTTCGGAGGAACTCTCAGAGGATCAAGGTGGCGGGCGGTGTCATCATGATCGCCGTCGGCATCGCACTGCTGACCGGGGTGTGGGGGTTGTTCATCGCCTGGATCCGCAACGAATTCGTCAGTGCAGTGATCCTGCCCATCTGATCGTGATGTCGCCGAACCGCCACGCCGCATTGCATTGTTCGGGAGGCCGAACTATATTTTCAGGGTTCTGACATATTGTTGGTGCCGGAGGGTGTGGTCATGTCTGTGCTGCAGCGCCGATCGTCTCGGCCGCCCTCGAGGTTTCGGTCTGGCCTCGTTCTGCTCGGTCCTGCTTTCGTCGCCGCGATCGCCTACGTCGACCCCGGCAATGTCGCCTCCAACGTCAGCGCCGGCGCGCAGTTCGGGTACCTGCTGGTCTGGGTGATCGTCGCCGCGAACGTGATGGCCGGCCTCGTGCAGTTCCTCTCCGCCAAACTCGGCATCGTCACCGGAATGACACTGCCCGAAGTGGTCCGCGAGAAGTCGAGCAAGAGTGTGCGACTGGCATATTGGGGGCAAGCAGAAGTGGTCGCCATGGCGACCGACCTCGCAGAGATCGTCGGCGGTGCGATCGCTCTTTACTTGCTCTTCGACCTGCCGCTCCTGATCGGCGGCCTCATCACCGGAGCCGTATCGATGATCTTGTTGCTGGTCCAGGATCGCCGGGGCCAGCGCCCGTTCGAGTTCGTGATTCTCGGTCTACTCGGTGTCATCGCCGTCGGATTTCTTGCCAGCGTCGTCGTGGAACCGCCATCGTTCACCGCCGCTGCCGCCGGGTTGATTCCGCGGTTCGACGGCGCGGAAAGCGTATTGATAGCCGCCGCTATGCTCGGTGCGACGATCATGCCGCACGCGGTCTATCTGCACTCCGGCCTTGCACGTGACCGGCACGGACACCCCGAGGCAGGGCCTGTCCGGCAGCGGTTGTTGCGGATCACCCGGATCGATGTCGGGTTGGCGATGCTGCTGGCCGGTGCAGTGAACATGTCGATGCTGCTGTTGGCGGCCTCGACGCTGGGAGGCCGAGAGGGCGTCGATTCCATCGAAGGAGCTCACACAGCAGTAGGAGACACTCTGGGGCCGGTGGTAGCGCTGCTGTTCGCGGTGGGCCTGCTGGCCTCGGGCCTGGCATCGACATCGGTCGGGGCATACGCCGGCGCGATGATCATGGACGGCCTACTACGTCAGCGCATTCCGATTCTGGTGCGACGACTGGTGACACTTGTTCCCGCACTGGCAATTCTGGCCGCGGGGGTCGACCCCAGTCGGGCACTGGTCGTCTCACAAGTCGTCCTGTCCTTCGGTATTCCGTTCGCGCTCATTCCCTTGGTGCGGTTCACCTCGGACCGCATCCTGATGGGCGGCGATGTCAATCACCGGATCACGGCATACGCGGCATGGCTCATCGCGGGAATCGTCGTCGCACTCAATGTCGCGTTGATCTATCTGACCGTCGCCTGACTGCGCGCGGGTGGACAAGTCCAGCATGCGCTTATTTCAGGACGATGACCACGCGTAGCGCGTCGACGGACGTCCGGGTCATCGAGTTTCTGCTCGAGGGTGCGGTCAGGGTGCGCCGTTGCCTGCCGTGGTGGGCTCGTGTTGGCTTTTTTCATCGGTATGGAAAGTGATCAGATTGCCGTCGGTGTCGACAGCTGCGAACTCCGTCGTTCCCCAGTCCGTCGAGACGGGACGACCCGCGTCTGCGGGATGGAGCACTCCCGCGCGGGACATCTCGGCGTAAAGGTCGTTGATCTCGTCCACGGCGATGCGGCAGCTGGCTGTGCCGGCAAGGAACGTCTCGGCTCCGCTGCATACCGGCCATGCCGCAGGGTCTGAACGGGTATTCCAGCTGTCGTCGTCGGCGGCCCACAAGTGGATCTCGACGTCGTCGCGGGTAAGTCTCGCGAAAGTCGGGTCGGTGTACCGGGTCGTGAAGCCGAACGCGCGGACGTATATCTCTACAGCGGTGTCGATGTCTCGTACCGGCAGCGCAGGTACCACTTTCGACATGCCCATAGGCAACACTAACGCCGACGAGCCGGAGTAGGAGCCGAACCCACATCAATTGCTGGCGCTCAGTGCATTCGACTTCTGACACAGTGAACGCGACTCCTGAAACTGACAATCGGTCGACGCTCGGACCAGCTTGTCGGTGTCTTGATAGATAGTGTTGCAAGTAATCCCAGTTTGATCGCAGATTCCGAGACGAAGGGCTCCAGGTGGACGAAAACCTGATCGG
Source organism: Rhodococcus sp. NPDC077669 (assembly GCF_040686915.1). Taxonomy (NCBI): domain Bacteria; kingdom Bacillati; phylum Actinomycetota; class Actinomycetes; order Mycobacteriales; family Nocardiaceae; genus Rhodococcus; species Rhodococcus sp. NPDC077669. Next base: position 9,926 of record NZ_JBFBMD010000015.1, read on the forward strand.
GTACGCCCGGTGCTCCACACGAGGACAGGATCTACGAGCGCAGCGCACAGCCCTTCGCAAGATGGGCGTCGACACCGGCAACATCTACACCGACCGCGGATACACCGGGCGCAATCGCGAGCGGCCCGGTCTCACCGAAGCTCTCGCGGCAGTGGGGGAGGGGGACACTTTGGTGGTCACCAAGCTCGACAGACTCGGTCGGTCGGTGACCGACCTCAATGCGATCGTCACCGAGCTCGATGCCAAAGGTGCACGGTTGATCTACGGTGGCCAGGTCTACAGTCCAGGTGATCCGTCGAGCAAGATGTTCTTCACTGTTCTCGGCGCGATGGCCGAGTTCGAGGCCGACCTGACTCGCGCACGCACCCGTGAGGGCGTCGCGATCGCCAAAGAGCAGGGCCGGATGACCGGACGCAAGCCCAAACTCACTGCACTGCAACACGAACGCATCCTCAAGGACTACGAATCCGGCGAGTTCGGTGCCGTGAAACTCATGGAGCTGTACGGCCTGAGCCGATCAGCCGTCTACGCCGCCCTCATTCGGGCCCGCGAGCAACGCGACGGCGCACACACACCCCGCGCCACAACCACCAGGAGCTGACACGCAATGAGCACCCACGCCAATCGCCACACCACCGACACGACCGGTGGCGCTCAGTTCGGCCTTGCCGCCGAGGCGACTTCATGACCGCCGAACGGGTGGTCGTTCGGTGTGCCTGGTGCGACCAGTGGCTCTCCGAGACCCCGGCGAATCTGGCGTCTTCTCATCCGGTGCATCACGACGAGTGCCGCCCAGTGGGCGTGAACGGCTGGACCGCCGCTGCTGCTGATGCTGCTGGTCCTGCTCGGTCCCGTAAGTAGTCCGCAGCAGTGGGGGAGGGGATCTCGGTGGGCAGCGCGCCACGCTCGAGAGGCAGAATGATCCGGTCTGGTGTATTCGATGCCCCGGCACGTGGTCATCAGTGAACAGGTGTGAAAACCACACGGGCGCAACTGATGGCCGCTTGATGGAAGCCGGAATCGGCAAGTAAATCCGGTTCCGGTATTGCGGTACACGCTAAGTACCGTCGTACTGTAACCATGCCGCAGACACCCGATATCCAATCGCTGGCCGAATCGCGACAACGATCCCGCCAGTACCGACGCCACCTGGACTTCCTCGCCGACAACTACGTCGATCAGGCTCTGGTCAAATCTGCGATCCTGGCAGGCCTGAGTCAAACCGAAGTAGCGAAAGCCCTTGGGATGAGCAAGAAGACGGTGAACACGCACGCACGCAATCCCTGGCGGCCCTACCTCGCAGGCAAAGGTACGAACTTGCCCGACAGTGACGCGTTCTACCGATTCGTTTGGGGATCGGACACTGGCGCAGCCGATGCCATCGCCACGTGCAAGCAATTCGACCGCGAACGCCTCGACTTCGAGTTTGCCACCATCCAATAACCTCCACACATCCGACCGGAAGGCCCCGGCAGTGCTGCGAACACCGCCGGGGCCGGTCGATCACAGAACGGACCTGCGATCAATGAACAACGCTAATGCCCAGCCCGATCAGAACACCACCGAGGACACCCGCGAGATCCACCCTGCTGTCATCACCTGGGCGCTCGTCATCGGATTGATCGTCGCCTTTGCAGTTACCGCGTCCAGTTTCAAGTTGAGCTTCACCACCCTTCTCGACCTGGGGTCCATGGCCGGGCTGCGCGATTCCGCGTGGGTCATACCGGTAGTGCTCGACGGACCGATCCTGGCGGCCAGCATCTTCCGTATCGCGCTGTCCCAACACACAGACCGCGCCACCGTTCGCGGCCGCCGATTCATCATCGCCGTCTTCGCCCTCGCAGGAGTGGCCAGCATGGCAGGAAATGCCTACCACGCCGTACTCACCGTCACCGACCTAAATGCGGCCGTCGCCGCCATGATGGGTGCCCTCGCTCCGCTGATGGTGATGACCATGGGCGAAATGATGTCCGTCGCCATCAGTGCTCCCCGTCGACGCATCATCACTGCGGCACCGGTTGCAGGCGATGATGCTTCGACCGCGCCGGCCTTCACCGCCGCCGCACAGGACCCCGCCGTCGAGCACCCTGCATCGCGGCCATTCGAGGCTGTGGGAGTGGATGAAGACTTGGACAACGGCCTGCTCAAGCCCGCCGTGTGGACCAGTGTCCATCTATACCTCGCAAACCCCGACTGGTCGCTGAGTGACATCGCCCGCCACCTCGAGCTCCACACCTCGACCGTCTCGCGACATATCAAGACCTGGACTCAGGTACAGCAGAACATCGCCGCCGAGCGCAGCACCGCAAACCCCATCGCGGCCGACGAGACGCACACCACCACCGATGACGATCACGACCTCAGCGCCGCCGACGCACGTTCGGGATACGCCGACGACGCCGACGACTACGACTCGATGAACACCGATCGCGACTACGCGGGCGCGACGCGATGACCCAGGAGCGAGCCGTCCGAACACGCGCGAACATCTTGGACGGAGCGGCAACAGAATTCGCGCGGTACGGGTACGCGGGATCGTCGGTGACCCGAATTCTCGACAACACGTCGAGCACCAAAGGTGCGATGTACTTCCACTTCTCCTCCAAGCAGGAGATAGCAGCCGCGGTACTCGACACCGCCGCCGCCGCTTACATCGCCATAGCGACACGTTGGAGTACTGCTGACGGTGTTCCCCCGCTCGATGCGATCGCTGGCATGGTCGACGACGCCGCGCAGGCCTTCGATGACGACGTGGCGTTGCGCGCCGAAGCCCGGTTGAGCGTGGAACCGGACTTCCATGCTCACCGTGCGTCCGCAGCGTGGGAGGCGGCAGTGCTCGACCTCGCGGGCCGCGCTGCCGAATCCGGCAGTCTGCGCCAAGGTTTCACCGCGGAGCGGTTCGTGCGTGTTCTGGCGGCTTCACTGGCCGGGTATCGCCTATTGGCCCACATCGTCCCGACAGGGTTCAGGGCGTCGATTTCGACCGGCTACCGCGAGTCGCTCGATACAGTCCTCGCCGCCGCGCGCAACACCGACGCCATGGAGTCCGCGTCGGAGGAGAAGAACACCGCCTCACCTCTGCGGCGCGCCGCAGAGAATGCCGATGCCACTCGGGTATGAACGAGGGGTGGACAGCGTCACCGAGCAGACCCGGCCTGCACCGATCCGGCGCCGGCCCAGACCTCGGGTGCACCGTCCGAACGAGGACCGGGTGGTCATGATCGACATCGACGGCGTCCTGGCCGACATGTCCGCGCATGACAGCGTGCTCGCAGACGAAGCGATAGACCCAGCTCAGCGGTGGCGTGAGTTCTTCGCCCACGTTCCCGATGCCGCAGTGCTCGCCGGCGGGCACGATCTGGCGTGGGCGCTCCACGGTCTCGGCTTCACGATCGTCTATTCGACAACGCGACCCGCGTACGCCCTGCCCGCGACCAGAGCATGGCTCCCCGAGCAGGACTTCCCCGGGGGCAGAGCGGTGCTCGGCCGGCCGGCCTCCGAGTACTCCCAGCACACACGGCAGGCCTGGCAGATCAAGCTCGGCCACGCCAGGGCAGTGATCAACCGGCACCCGGCGTGGCTGCGCGGCTTCGTCGACGACGACCCCGACGCCGTCCGACGCCTGACCGACAACGGTGTCCGCGCGCACGAGGCGGACACTCTCGCGCAACTCGGAATTGCGTCACTACGCGACCGGCTGGACACCACCTAGTCGAGGTGTGTGAATTTCAACGACGCATCTCACGGACGAAAATCCAGATCAGCCAGAAGCCAGCAGTGATTACGGTGAGAATTACATCGAAAAGAAAATTGACGAGGCCGTACGAGCGACGTGACTTCTTGGACAACTGCGGTGCTCCTTGGATGGGTGTTGCTTGAGAACCTTAGGACGTGGTTTCAACAGGTCAAACCACTGGCGTTTTGGCGGGAACTTAGACGCCGCACACACTGGTAGAGCCCATGATCACGCCAGAGTGGTGCACGGTCAGTGCGCAGCGTTGAATGCTTCTTCGATCGCAGCAGGAATGCGGCCGCGATCGTTTATTTCGTAGCCGTTGTCTGCGGCCCATTGCCGCACCGCTCTGGTCTGTGCCGGATCACGTGTGACGGCGGTGACGGTGGAGGGAGTCGGCGATAGTGTCGGAGTGAGCGAGGCTCTACGTTTGCGTCCGCCGACGCGGGTGGCGTGTTCGATGTAGTAGCCGATGGCGCGGTGAAACTCGTTCGCGTTCTTGGCTTTCAGGTCCACGAGGTAGTCGACGCCGTTGACGGAGAACTCTATGGACTCGCCTGACTTGTCGTCGATGACGGTGCCGTCGATATCGTCGACCAATTGGGTGAAAACTTTTTTCGCCACGGTTCGATGCGGCCTTTCTCGGGTTGAAACACTGTTGTCGAAGACCACCCTAACCAGGCCGAACCTGCACACAGAATCATCAGATGAAAAAGTAAAAAATGGCCGCATCCTCAGCCTCGGCCACCTCACCGTTGCCCGAGAAAACATCGATCCGCTCGACGTGCAACCATCCACCGTCGCCGTCCAAGCGGTGTTCGAGATAATTCTCAGCGTCCGTTGCCAGCCACCACAGGGAGATATTTGAGGGGGAATCGGTCACAGGTTTGTTTGTCGCTTGGTGGGGGCTGGAACATGCCCCACGACCCCCATAACGTCGCCGATGACCAGCAGATTTTGGTCGGGTACGCGCCTGCGAGGTCGGCACCTGCCAGGTTCGTGCTTTCCAGGTTCGCGCCTTCCAGGTCTGCGCCGTTGAGGCTCGCGCCGCTGAGGTCTGCGCCTGCTAGGTCTGCGTCATTGAGGTTGGCGCGGCTCAGGTCAGCGTTTGCAAGTTCGAGGCCACGGAGATTCTGGCCTGCGAGGTCGATGCCATTGAATGGGCGGGGGAGGTCGGGGTCGGGCGAGGACTTATCGCGGACGAAGGTGAGGTTGGCGGCGCGAAGAAGCCGGTCTGCTCGGGCGTCGTCGATGTCCTTTTGTGCGTCAATGGTTCCCCAGGCGACGATGCCGCCGGTGATGACGGCGATCAGAAGCGGGACGGCGACGTCGCGAATCCAGAAGGATGTGTGGGATTTGCCAGTGATGTCGGGGCGCGGTGCGGAATCGGCCGGTGTTTCGGTGTTGGCGGGGGACGGCGGGGCTTGGGCGGCGGGTGCTGTGCGCCTGTGGGTTCGGCCGGCGATGTGCCCGGGTACGCGGCGCGCACGGGTGGTCCTTGGGGTTGGCATGCCGCAATTTTGACCGAGGACGGCCCAGGTTGCGATGGACAGACCGCACGAGGCCGGCGAACCGGCGATATCCTCCGCGGCTACAGCGCCTGGGCAAGGCCAGCTTCGGCCGTACTGCTCGCCACGCGGTGAACCACCTGGCCGCATCTACGTAAGCCGGCACCAGGTGTCGAGAGACTCAACCGAGCGGGCCAATCCTTCTATCCCCCCTTTACTTATTGATCTAGTGGGACTAGACTAATAGTATGAAGCGAGCCGATCTGCTCAAGGAGATCCGCGCCCACGCCAAAGCGATCGGTGCGGAGATCGTGCTCACCGAAGGTGGTAACCACACCAAGGTGGTGGTCGGCACGAAGCGCACCGTTCTCGCTCGACACAGCGAGATCAACGACATGACCGTCAAGGCGATCCGTAAGCAGCTCGGGATGACCGATCCGCGACAGAAGGGCACGAAATGAAAGTGACCGCGAAAGCGACCCGCTCGGGCCAGTGGTGGGCCGTCGAGGTGCCCGAAGTCGACGGGGCCTACACCCAAGCGCGGCGACTCGATCAGATCCCGAAGATGGTGGCCGACGCGGTGAGCCTGCTCGAAGACGTACCGGCTGACACCGTCGAAGTCGACCTCGATATCGACCTCGGTGTCCCCGACGTCAGCGAGTACGTGCGCAGCGCCCGCGTAGCGGTCAAAGACGCTGCACGCGCTCAGGAATCAGCGGCCCGCACGTCTCGCGACGCCGTTGGACGCCTGCGTAATCTCGGTCTGACGGTGCGAGAAACCGCCATCGTGCTCGATGTGAGCCCCCAACGGGTCTCGCAACTCGATACCCGAACCCCTGCAATCTAGAAAGACGTATGACCGGATGACCAGTGACCACAGCTTCGCCCCGGACTCCGACCACGGACAGGCGGGCTGGGTGACCCTGCCGAGTGGGCAGCGTGCGTACCGGTACGAGGGCTCCGACGATCTGATCTACGACGCCGGAACCGCACCGGAGTCCGGCGCGTCGAACTAGACATGGACTCCATCGAACGAGCTGCCATCGTCGACGAGGGTTACGACCCCGACGACCCCGATGTGCACGCCGCCATGGACCACGTCTCACGTCTCCTGGCCGCGCATCGCCACCTGACGGCCGATCCCGAATTGTCGATCGACCACGTCGTGGACGCCTCGAAAGCCCACGATTCACGGTGGGCACCGGACGTGCGCAGGTAGTTCGACATCGAACGTATGTTCGCATAGATTGACGTGAGGAGATCCGTTCGGCGAAAGGTCGCACTCATGGCCGGTACAGCCGAGACGATGCCCGACCTCAGTGGCCTGGACAAAGCCGCGCAGCTCGCGGCGCTGCGGCGCAGCATGGCAGCGATTCCCGGTCGCCGCGACCACGCACCCACCGGCCCCGATGAATCCGCTGTCGACGTCGCCCTGAGTGTGGCACCGCCGACCGCGAGCGCTGGCGCAGCCACCACCGGTGTCGAGGAACGAGCCCTCAGCGGCCCCGTGCGCTCGCGAAGCCTGCGGATCATCCCGACACCCACACCGCTGTCGGAACTGCTTCCACGAGGCGCACTGGCCCGAGGAACGGCCCTGTCGATCACCGGTGCCGGATCGATTCTCGTCGGACTTGTCGCCACCGCCACCGCGGCCGGCCATCACGTCGCCCTGATCGGACAACCCAAGTTCGGGCTTCTCGCCGTCCATGAACATGGTGGGGATTTGTCGAAAGTGCATCTGATAGATCCAGGGAACGGCGACCCATTGGACGTTGCCAGTGTTTGTATCGATGGGATCGATCTGGTCGTCAGTACTGTCCACGGTCGCGACGTACCGCCGACTCGTGCGCGAGCGATCCTTGCCCGGACGCGCACGCACGCAGGCGTATTCGCAATCACCGACGGCCGGATGCCTGGTCTCGATCTGACGATCTCCTCTCGGCCGGTCGGCTACGGCGGCATCGAGCAAGGCAGGGGACGCATCCGCTCGATCACCCTCGAGACCACCGTCCACGGACGCGGAATCACCCAGCGCACAGGCCGCTACACCCTCACCGCACCCACGTTCGGCGAGCATGGCCTGCGCTGGACCCCGGTGGCCAACGACACCGTCGCCGGTCACCGGCCGCACCGGCTGGCGGTCGCACAATGACCCCCGACCTGTACGAGAACTGGCCCGTGAGCTTCGACCCACCGACCCGCCGCATCGTCGATCCACCTCGGAGAGTCTTGGTCAACATAGCGCTCACCGTGGCAGGCTCGTCCGGAGGATTCTTCCGCGACGGAACACCTCTCAAAGTCCGCTCGGAGGGGCTCGCGATGGATACCAAATCGCCAGGTCTTCTTCATGCGTGGGCGAAAACCGCTCGCGGACAGTGGATTTGCTGTCTGAGTTTCGACATACCGATCGGGAACGGCAAGGGTTTCCTTCGCCTCCAGCAGCAGTGGTGCCCCGCCGAAGCCGCAACCCCCGTCAGCTGAAACACGCTCAATCGTCAAGATATGTTGACGGAGAGAAATCGTCAAGATATCTTGACGTTATGGAATCGGAGAAGGTCCTCACCCCGACCGAGCTGACCGAACTCTACGTCCAGTACAAGGACGCTCTCGTCGACGTCGACCTAGCCGAGATGGTGCACGAGCAGGGGCGCAAGGACGCTGGGACGTGGACCGCGAACGCCCAACGCCGCATGGACGACGCGGTCTCCGATGTCGACGCACTCGAGATCAACGCCTTCCTCGCCTCGACGATGATCGCCGACCGCTACGCCATCATCGGACGCCTCCGGACCCAGGAGCGGCCTGTCCCATGGTCGAAGATCGGCGAGATCCTCGGCATGAGCAAGCAAGCCGCACAGCAGTGGTACGACACCTACAACCTGCGGCCCCGTATCGAGAACCCCACCCGCCGCACCGACCTGGCGTAGTCGCAGGCTCGATCATCCTGCGCTGTAAGCGATTCGAGTGGGCATGGTGCCGCCGTTCGACGCCCGCAACGTAACGGCTCGGATTCGCACAGGAATCGAAACCCGTTGCAGGGCTTGACAATACAGCTTGACGCTGTAAGGTTAGGGGCATGGGAGAAACCGAGCGGAACCTCACGGCAGTCACCTCCGAATACGGCGACGAACGCCCCGAACGCGGCCTGGGAGTGTCCATCCGACGGGGCGGCATCGAGGTCGAGTACATCGACGCGACCGGCATCGAGGAGCGCGCACCGATGGACTGGACCCCGGACATGGCGCAGGTTCTGCTCGCCCGTCGCGGATACGCGGTCACCGGGCGCTGGGTCGACATCAGCGCCCCCTGTGCAGTAGATCCGATCTGGGAACTACCCGTCGTGAAGACCGCCGATCGCTGACCCTCGCTCGACCCTCCACCTGCGAACGGGCACCGGGCAGCTGATATCTGCCCGGTGCCTCACCGCCGCACTCTAACCAGGGAGACCGCCATCATGACCACCACCATGGCTACACAATCGGCACCGACCTCGACCGGCTACACCCTCGTCGACGCCGACCCGCACGCCCTCGACATCACCGCCAACGTCCGCGACGGCGTCGACATCACCGCCGACCCCGAGTTCGTCGCCTCCATCGCCGCCCACGGTGTCCTCCAGGCGGTCTCGGCGGTCCGCCGCGTCGACGGAACCCTGGTCGTCCACGACGGACAGCGCAGAACTCTCGGGGCCCGCGAAGCCGGTCTCACCTCGATACCGGTGATGGTGCGCGAGCAGTCCGACGACGAGAAGGCCGCAGGGATCGAACGCATCACCGAGCAGGTGGTATCCAACGACCAGCGCGAAGACCTCACCACCGGGCAACGCGCCGCCGCCGTCACGGGCCTGCTCGACCTGGGCCTGAACGTGCAGAAGGTCGCGACAGCACTGCACGTCCCCAAGACGTACGTCGAAAAGGCCGGTCGAGCAGGACGATCCGAGCGCGCTCGCCGCCAGCTCGACGACCGGCAACTCACCCTCGAAGGAGCTGCGTTACTTGCTGATCTCGAAGCCGCCGCACAGACGGAGCCGTGGATCACCGAGGCAATCGAGCAGATCTTCGACAACAGATTCGGTTTCGAGTACCGCCTGGCCACCCTCGCGCGCCGCATCGACGAACGCGCCGAAACCACTGCCGCCGCAGCCGACTACATCGCACTCGGCTTCACGTTGCTCCACGACGAACCGTCCACCAGCGAGGGGGAGTGGTACTCACTCGCGGACCTGCGCACCGCCGACGGCGCGGCAATCCCGGCCGACGCACCCGAACAGGCACCGCACTTGTGGCACGTCCACGTCCACGAAACCGGCACCGTCTGGGTCGACAAGACCACCCGCGAGGAAGTCGCCGAAGACGACATCGACTTCGACACCGAGGACGACGACGAAGCCGAGGCGTACGAGGAGCTACGGCACGCCAACACCGTCGAGAAAGTGACCGCCTGGGGCCACGAATACTTCCTGCGCCACGACCATGTGTCTGCGGCCGGCCTCGAAGTCGCACCCGAGAAGATCGCCGCCGCAGCCGCAGAGGGCGTTGGCACCGAGGACGGATTGACCCCGGCGCAGCGCACAGCCGCGCGCGCCGAAGCCGAACGCATCGAGACCGAACGCGCAGAACGCCGCAAGGTCAAGGCCCTCAACCGTGCCGGAGCCACCGCCACCGAAGCCCGACGTGCATTCCTCACCGGTCTGCTCGCAGGCAAGACCGCCCCGAAGAACGCCACCAAATGGATGGTGACCGCGCTGGCGGCTCATGACGACGTGTTCACCGAATCCAAGTGCTCGGAGCGGTACGGCGAGATCATGGGTTCACCGCTGGGCGAGGTCGACCGTAAGGCCACCGGTGCCACGCCCGCTCGCGCCGAGGTATTGCTGCTTGCCCGTGTGCTCACCGCGTTCGAGGCCCGCCTGACGGGACCGCAGGACGCCAAGGACTACTGGCGGTTCTCCGCCAAGCACTACCGAGGCATGGTCGGCATCGACAGCTACCTGACCTTCCTCGCCGACAGCGGGCACACCCTGACCCCGGTGGAGCAGGCCGCGATCGGCAACATCACCGTCGACGCCGCGTACGCCGCCGTCGACGACGACGCCTGACCATCCGCTGGAGCGTCGCAACCAGCACGACAGGAAGGCCCCGACCATCACACCGATGGCCGGGGCCTTTCCTGTTCGTCAAGATATGTTGACGCGTAAAGGTGAATCGGAACGTCGAACGACGATCAGCGTGGGTACAGGTCGGTTCGCGCACCACTGCCGGGTCGGCCTGCGATCCACGCCTCGATGTCCTCCCGCGAATATAGCGGAGTGCGCGAGAGGTGGCGGGCAGGTTTCGGGGCCTGGCCACGAGCGACGTAGGACCGCCACGTCGAGGACGCGATCGCTTTCCCGGTCGAGGCCTCGATCAGTGTCAGAACCTCGGAGAGGGTCAATTCGGCATCGGTCACGGTTCCTCCGATCTCCGCACGAGCATGATTGTCGACATACCCGCACCTTACAGCCCCACGCTGTAAATACTTCGCCGAACCCCTTGCAACCATACAGCGTGACGCTGTATGGTTTGGGTATGACATCGACACGCACCGGCGAGATCGAATGCGATTGGCACGCAACGTTGTTCACGTCTTGCGCATTGCCCGGGTGTACTGTTCCGGTCGCTACACCAGGCGATGTGTGTCAGTCCTGCCGCGCAGCGTTCGGGGGCATGCTGAACGTACGAACCGACGGATTGGCCGTAGATCCGGAGCAGGTCCGCGCCGACCTCGCTGCCCGTGATGCGAGCACCCGTGAGCAGTACCGCGCACAGGCCGCCACCGTGGCTGCGGCGCAGCAGGTGTCGACCCGCAAGCGCAACCAGATCTGCTGGCTCTGTGAAGAGCGACGGACCTGCACCGCGACCGCCGGACGCTGGGAATGCGCCGACTGCCAGACCTTGCCGTCCTGAGCGCCTGCGCACGGCCCGCGACCGTCATCGCTGAAGTCTTTCTCCGCCCGACCTTGGGAGTACTCATGACCGCCACCCTGACCGCGCCCACCACGCCCGCACGCCGCCGCCTCACAGGAGTTGGAATGAAACTGATCTCGCTCGACACCCAGTTCGACGGAACGATCATCGACATTCTCGGCTACCGCACCGCTCCCGCAGGCCGCGTCGAGGTCACCGCCCTCCTCGACGCACCCGGTGCCTGGTACAGCCGTACCCACCCCGTCGTCGTCGACGCCGGCGACATACGACTCTCCCTCGCCGTGCAGTCCCTCACCCGCCCCGAGCTGGGCCTGCGGTGATGGCCGAGACCGCAGGCCAGATCGACATCTTCGAGGTGCTCGCCGCCGCTGAAGCCGACGAGCAGAACAGCCGCATCGAGCGGCACGGCATCCCGATCCTGTTCGCCAGTCCCACCCGAGGAGTGGAAGCTCGCATCGCCGAATTCGAGACCTGGGCGAACACCTGGGGACGGCACGGCCCGAGCGCCGACTCCCACGCGTTCCGCCCAGGAATCTGCGACCCGTCCACACCCACCGACACCTGCCAACCAACCTGCATTGCAGCGGACCTCGACTGCTGCTGCCCGGACACGAGCAGGGACACCGGCTGCCAGTGCGTCGGCGGCGACGTCTACCGCGGCGCGTGCACCGGTTGCCCCTGGGAAGGGGAAAACCGCGCCGACGAGGCCGAGGCAGTCTGCGACGCCCTCGATCACGCCCACCCCGACTGGATCGACGACCTCCCGATCGTGACCCCCGAACGCAGACCGTTGCAGAAGGACCAGGTGTGGACAGCGAAGGTCATCGAGCTCGTCGGGGAACGCCCCACCGGATGGCCCGTCATCACCCGACGCGGCGTCACCATCGGCCTGCGCTCGGTCCCGAACCGCTCACCCTGGGGCGGCTACGACGTCGCTGCCGCCACCGCCGAAGCCCACCTCACCCAACGCCCCTGATCGTGCAGCCCACCCGAGCCTGAAAGGCCCCAACTGATGAACAATCCAGTGCCCCAGACGATGCCACCCGCTTCAGCGGAAATCGAGGTGCTCCTGTCCTTCCTGATGTGGGGGTGCACCGCGCTCAGTGTCCTCGCCATGATCGGCGGCGGAGCCAAGTTCTTCTGGTCACGCATGTACGGCGACGACGATAGGACCGCGCTACAGATGTGCGGGGGAGGGCTCGTCGTCGCCGTCGCCGCGACGGCCGTCCGTTCGATTCTTTCGCCGGTCTCTGCCGAGGAAGCGACGAACCTTCCTCCCGCCGACCCGCCCGCAACACTGGACACCCCGCCGCCGCCACCACCGGTGGTCGATGCCGCACCCGACGTTCCGATGGATTGGACACCGGTCATCTGGTTCGGCGGCATCGCCGCAGTCGTGGTCTCGGTCGCACTGGCTGCCTACCTGATCATCAGGACCCGCAGCCACGTCACCGACCGCCGCACCGCCAAGAAGGCACTCGAAGACGACTACGCCGCAGCCCACGCCGTCTACAGCGAGGTCGCGGACGCCTACGCTGCGTACCTGGCCGATCCCTACGCCATCTTCGTCAGGCCCCTGCTCGACAACCTCGACGAGCCCCGCACCGCAGCGTTCATCGACGCCTTCGCCGAGATGAACCAGATCCGGCCCGAGCAGTGCCCCGACACCGTCGAGCGTGTGCAGGCCTTCGCCGTCGCCGCTCAGAAGGCGCACACTGCCTGGCGGAAAGCCGACGGCTACGCCCGCGCCATCGGCATGGGCGTGACCAGTACCGAAGACCACCGCACCGTTCGGCGTATCCGCAGCGCACTCGGTATCGCCCTCGACCCCTCGGCCACCGGACAGGAACGCGAAACGGCGCTCCGCACCGTCGCGGAACTGGCGGCCGGCGTCGTCACCATCCCCGACCGCATCTACGACAGCGCCAAGATCGCCATAGAAACCACCACACGCAAACAACTCACCAGCTGACCAACCACACCCCGTGTGGTGCCGACACCCAGCAGTGTGTCGGTACCACCTGGCAACATGACCCACCAACGACACAGCGACGCCCACAGCTGTCGATCACGACTGTGACACCTTGACGATGACAGGAACCACCGATGAACCCCTTCGCCACATTCCGTGACCACGCCCGGATCCGCCACGAATTCCTGTTCGATGACAGCGAAGAGAACGCGGAACGCTACTTCGAGTCTGCGGATGCAGTGGACCGGCTTCGGATCGGGCTCAACCGATTTGCCGCTGTCGTGGTGGGCATCCTCGGGGTAGCCGTTGCCGCATACAACGTCAAAATGAGCTTCGACGGCAACGGCGTCAGCATCATCGAAACCATATTTCCCGCTCTTGCAGTGGCATTGGTGTTCGCTCTTGTCCGTATCGGCAACGAGCTGGGCTCGAAAGGGACGAAAGAGGTCGTCGCCACTACGAACAGGGCCAAGTTCATCGGCGACCAACGCCGAGCGAGCGCGTCCGATCACTGACCGGCCAACATCCGTACCCGGCTGACGCCGCCGTAGAGCAACAGCTCCGGCGGCGTTTCGCATGTCTCGATCTCGATCACGGCGATGAACCAGCCGTCGGGCGACGGGCACCATGACCCGAATGTGAAATGAACTGTTCCCCGTCGCTTCCGTGTTTTTCTCCGTACTGCCGATCGGGAACGAAACCGACGTGATTTCGAACTGCTCGGAAGCTAGAAATGTATTGTGCGCCAGCACATTTGAGTTATATTGTCTCGCTCTATCTATGGCCTATTGGAATGTTTTGGCATAGAATTGAAACTATCGGAACAATTCCCTCGAGGAGTGAGCTATGTCGATCACCGTGTACACGAAACCCGAATGCAACAACTGCGATCAAACAAAACGACGCCTGAACAAGCACGGGATCGAATACACGACAGTCGATGTCACCGAAGATGCAGCGGCCCGCGAGTTCGTCACCGACGGACTCGGCTACCGGCAGATGCCCGTCGTGGTCGTCGACGAGAGCACCCACTGGTCCGGCTTTCGGATCGACGCCCTCGACAAGCTCGCCGCCGCCTGACCGACCACTCCGTTGACCCTGTTCGAGATCGACCTGCGAGAACGAGCCCGACGATGACGCCACTGAGCGCAGTTCCACCGCCCGATGAGCCCGAGCGTGTCGTTCGCAGCCTCGCCACTGTTGTCGACGACACTGCCGTCGACAACGAAACAGCTCACGAGCCGTCCACCGACCCCGAGGCACTGCTGCTGTGCGCCCTGATGTGGAGTGCCCACACCGGGGGAGTGTCCGCCGAGGATCTGCGCATCACCGCGATCGTGACCGCCGACGACTTCGACGACGTCGCGTACCGGCGAATGTTCGTCGTGATCGCCGGTCTCGTCGCGGCCGGCGAACCCTACGACCCAGCGAGCGTCACCGCAGCCTTCATGCGATCCGGATCCGGAGGAGCCAAAGACGCGCCCCTGCGTCGCCGCTTGAACGAGGTCATCACCGCCGGGGCAGACGGCTTCACCGCCGTCCACTACGCCGACATCGTGCTCTCCCAGTCCTACCGACGCAGTTACCGGACCGTGGCAACGGCCATCGTCCACGCCGCCGAAGAGCTACCGGAGGAGTACCTGTTCGATCACCTCGTGGAGCACGGACGCGCTCAACGCGCACTGTGGCAGCGGCTCAACACGTTTCGGGCAGGGCAGTGACCCTCGACAGTCCCCGCACCCGCACCGGACCCCGTAACGAACGAGACACCTGCAGTGTCGACTCCCACGGGCCCGAGGTGGAGTCCCCGATCGGGGCGTACCTGTGGTGGTGCGGACACGTCGGAGCCGACGCCCACGACCTCGATGCGCTGCAGGAGTGGGACTACCTCCACGCCGACGAGACGACCGACGCCGAACGCCGCACCCTGACCGCATGGGCACTGGCGGCCGGCATCTTCGGTGCACCCGGCACCGCGCCGCACCCGCAGCGCTGACCGCGCGCCCGACCCGTACCGAACGACAAAGGCACCCACACCGGCTGTGTAGGTGCCTTTCTCGCGTGTACGGCCGAGCTGAGCCGGACGAGCGGTATCAGTGGCGATCGCCGATCCGGACCTCGTCGCCGAAGTCGATGTCGTAATCGGCCAGATACGGCGCATCGGGGTCACCACTGGATGTGTAACGCGGGTAGAGGCCCTTCTGCTGTTCGGTCTGAAGAACGACCACGCGTACGCGGCCGGGCGTGATGTGGATTTCGCGGAGTACGCCGGTCATCGGTTCGTTCCACAGCACCGCCTCGAACGCCAGGACCGCGCCGAGGTCGCCGCCGTCGAGTCGGAACGCAGGCTTACCGTCGCCGAGCGAGTCGGAGCGCTGCGAGGGCCGAGGTAGTCGGTGCCGCCCTTCCCTCCTCTGCGGTGGGAACTGGTGGCCGGTGGTCATCCGAGACCGTGATCGGCCGACCGCGATATCGCCGCTGTGTGTGTCGGGGCAGGGGCGGTGTGCAGCGTGGACGAGGTGGCCTGTGCAGCTCTGGACGAGCGTCCGGTCGGGGGAGTGACCAACCCGCGCGGACGTGTCGAGGAGCGTTCGACGTGCGCTGCGTGCGCCATCGGCGGCGTCGATACCGACGCGGACACAGCTGCGGTGTTGTCCGGGCGTGCGGCCGGCCTCGATCGCGCTCGTAGCTCGTCGAGGTCGGCGGCGAGTGCGGCGATGTGTTCGGCGTCGGCGACCGGGTCGAGGACGGAGAGGTTCGCCCGCAGGTTCCGCACCTGCACGGACCGCTCGGCGGCGATGCGGTCGGTGTCGGAGACGTCCGCGGTGTGGGTCACGCGCAGCACCGTCTCGTTGCGCATCGGCTCGATGGTGCCGCCGAGATCTGCCGCGAGATGCTCGGCGATGCGGTGCGCATCCTGCGGTGTGTACGCGCCGACGTCGGTGCGCGAGTTCGGGATCGGGCCGGGCCGGACCGAGTACACCTCCACGTCGAGAACCGAGACGGCGTCGGGGCCGTCGACCGCCGAGTCAGGTAGCGGAGGTGTTGCTTCGATGATGGCGGCTACTGCCGCGGTGACGTTGCGTGGTGCGGGGATGACGGTGCGCAGGACACCGTTCTTGTAGTCCGGGAGTGCGGTGAGGTCGGCGGCGAGTTCGCCGGGGGTGCCGATGAACTCGACATCACGGCGTGAGGTGCCCTCGCCGACTGCGTCGATGACGACGGAGACGGTGTCGAACTCGTAGGTGTCTGCCAGTGCTGCTGCTTGGGTGAGTGCGAACTGTGCGGCGGAGCGGGGGGTGTAGAACGAGCCGCGTGCGTGCACGAAGCCTGGGTCGCCGTTGCGGTCGAGGGAGGCTACTTCGACGTTGAATCCGGGCTGGGTCATGTGTGTGGTCCTTAGACGTGATGGGGTGCGCCCGCACGCGAGATGTGTCGAGCGTGCGAGGGCACGGGGGATCCGCGACCGGTGCCGGTGCGCGGGTGGTGCGAGGGCAGCAGGGTCAGTGCGCGGGCGAGGACTCAGGTTTGCTCGGCGTTGCGGGTGCAGTCGGCGAGGTCGCATCGTCGTGTTGCCGGTCGGGGCCGGCGGTGTTCTCGGCACCTACTCGGCGGCGCGCAGTAGCGCGACCGGAGCTGCGCCTGGCAGAGGGCTTGGATGGCTTCTTGCCGACCGGTGTCGGTGCAGTCAGACCACTGCCGGTGAGTTCGGCAACCGTCCACCCGGCATCGATCGCTTCTTTGTACGCGGCAGCGTGTTCGGCGTTCGCGTGTTCAGCGGCGCGAGTCGCCTCGGCGACCTTCTCGCGCGCATCAGCGGATGCCTGGGCGGCGTCGAAAAGGGACTCGATGTATTTGGTGCGGTTTTCTATCGCGGCGCGGGCGCGCGCGATGGCGGTGTCTTTGTCGACAGCGGGAGAGACAGACATGGTGAGGGCCTTCCAGTTCGGTGCGCGGAAATCCCCACCGGACAGGCACCGATCGGTTCAGCTCGCAGCGCCGTGCAGGCGTAGTGCGGGGCGGATCGGTACGGGTGGGGCGCGCTCGAACGTGACCCTCATCGACGCTCGAACTTGATCGAAAGTCTAAACGATCCACACCGGATCCGCCCAGACCAGAACTGCACACCCGACCACCGTCGGACACACCGAAAAGATCGGAGCTACCGCGACACCGAGCGTGGCTGGCGTTCCGTCGCTCCCGCACAGTCACCGTGCGAGCCGTACCCCACACCGCGCTGCAGGAGCGCCGAACCCCGGCGGCGTCAGGCGTCTCGCCGGTGGTGGCCGGTGCAGTCCTCGGGCAGGCCCTGGCGGGCCACACGCGACCCTGCGGGCCGCCGCCGAATCGAACTCCGCTGCGCTTCGTCCGCATCGAAGAAATCAATTTCTTGTGACGTTGTGGCTTCTCCGAGTGTTCATCACCCGTGCCGGCGCATCAACCGATGGCGGCTGCGCCGGCCCAAGGGCTCCGAAAACTTTTCAGAACGCCTTCGGCTGAAAACTTTCCGGCCCACCGGCTGACCCGCCGGCCCGTGCGCTGAGCCCTCTCCTCAAGCCACCACGGCAAAAGAAATTGGCAGGGCGAAGGTCCGGCCACCGTTTTCCAGGAGAGGTCACCATGTCGAGCAACACCACCCGACCCAGCCGCCGAGCCAGCGCAGCGCAGAACGCGCGGACCACCGCCATCGTCACCCACACCACCGCGATCGTCACCGGCCCACAGACCGCCACTATCACCGTCACTGCGGCCGCGACCGACGAAGCGCAGATGATCGTCGCGTTCGGGCACGTGATGATGACCTTCCGCAGCGCCGAAGCAGTCTGCGACCTCATCGCCGGATTCGCCTCCGTCCGAGGCTCACTCGTCGGCGTGGACGGTCACGCCCCCCACCCGGCGCAACCCGGCACACAATTCGGTGCCGCCGCGATATCTGTCGTCTGGCTCGGCGGCCCCGAACACTCCGTCGTCGCGCACAGCCGCTACGTCCCCGAACAACGCCGCACCGTCCACTGGGCAGACCTGCACATGGGCCCGATCCTCTGGCGCATCACCGACCGCGTCGGCTACGACACCCTCATGGAAGAGCTGCGCCGCGTTCACCGCACCGCGGTCGGGGTATTCGTCGACGGCGGGCGCTTCCGCCGAGACCCCACCAAAATTCTCGACGCTTTCGACAACGCCTGACCTGTACCACACGTTCGGCCCCGCACCGCGGGGCCGAACGTCGTTATCCACAGCTTCGCCGGCCATCCACACCCGACCGACAATGGCGGTCGCCTCGCCCGACTCGCTGCGCTCGCCGTGCGAGGCTCCAGTCCTACACGGCCCGCCCACGACAGCGCGAGGAAAGGAACACCGACGATGATCACCTGGACCGTCACTACCCGCCCCGAGAACAACCCCGAGATCATCACCGCATCCGGAGCCGAGCCGGACCTCGCCACCGCCAAGAGAGCAGCCGCCGACGCCGTCCGCTACGCACTGCTCGACGCCCGCGAACACGTCTCACCCGACAACGGCTGCGCCCCGTCGTATCTGGTCACCCTCGACGGAAACTTCGCGCTCATCGTCGGCCTCGGACGGTGCCGGACCGCGAACTTCAACGGCGTCCTCGACAGCCTCGAACGATTCGACGGAACCGGCGAGATGAACCTGCTCTACCTCTGAACCTTTCCCCGGTCACATCACCGCGTCGACGCCGCCCGAGATCGGTCGGTGGCAGACGAGATCCTGGCGGTATGGCAGACGAGCGGACTTTCGACCCACCTGCCGACGACGGCGAACGCCCCGGAGGTCACCCTCTCGACAGGGCAACGCACCTTCCGGTATGCAGGTGAAGACGACATGATCTGCGACGCCACCACCGCACCCGATCGCACCGAGTCGTAGCTCGACCCCCCAAGGCGCGCCCGCCGCTGACAGGCCACATCGGATCCGTCGGCCTCACAACGCCACATTCGTGTCGGAGCCTGGTGGAAGCCTGGGGCCATGCCGAACGACCACGCCGCCACACCGCAGCCTCTCGTGCGAGTGCGGGAGGTGCGTGACGGCGATGTCCCCAACGGGACGCACGTCGTCGTGCACGGCACCCTCGCGGAAGTCACGGTGAAGACGAATCAGCAGACAGGTCAGTGGGCGATGGGGCGACTCGTCGACTTGGACGATTCGATCGACTTCTGGATGTTCCCGCGCGCGTTCGCACGCACCGGCCGATCGTGCGTCGATACGGCCGGCCCGATCGCTGCGACCGCATGTGTGTCTGGCCCGCCGGAGCGCACCGCGCTGATCATCAACAGCATGGAGCGCATCGAACCCCACCCGGAACCCGACGTCGACACCACCGTTGTCTGACACGATCGACCGCTATGAGTGTCACTCTTCCACCGCCCTTGATCGCCGACTCCGACGACGATGCGGTCGCTCTGCTGCGTCGGTACTACGGCGGCACCTACCTCGATGCCGGGTGCTACACCGGCGCGTACTTCGACAGCTGGGCACCGCAGAACCGCGCCGCCGACAGCAACCGATTCACCGCCGACGACCTCGTTGCGGTCACCTTCTTGTCGGTTGCGGTCACGGCAAACGCGGCACGCGATCTGCTCGTCACCCGAGTCGACCGATTCACCGAACTCCTGGAGTCGGTTGGCCCCGACCGCGACCTCGTCGATGAGACCGAACCGTTCACGTCGGAGGCACCGTTGTGGCGTCTGGAGGACGAATTGCGGAGCGTGGGGGACATCGGCCGCACCATCGCTACGAAGCTGATGGCCCGCAAACGTCCCCGTCTCGTGCCGATCTACGACGTGGTCGTCGGACGTGTGCTGAACACGAAGGCACTGCATCTGAACCCCATTCGGGAAGCGCTGCGTGCCGACGGCGGAGCACTCGACGCGCGGTTGCGTTCGATTCGGGCGAAGGCCGGACTGCCCGACGAGATCAGTGCGCTACGAGTCCTCGACGTCATTGTCTGGATGCACGGCACGACGAACTGAGTCGTCGTCTGCACTCGCCATGCCGCTCGAAGATCTCCTCGACCGACAGCTGCGGTCGTGCGTCAGGACTATCCGCATTCATCGACTCACGCTGTACCGGGCCGGGTACACAGGCGACGCTCTCTCGCGAACCTTGTGCCCGTTGCATGCGGTGTCGGGACGCGGTGCACACGATCTGCACGTGACCGTTGCAGCGACTGCACAACCGCTGTTGCACCGGCTGCGCATCGCCCGAGTGCACTATGTGCACAGAGACTGTTCGTGCGTGTCGGAGGGTCAGTAGTAATCGTTGTCGTACCGGTCGCGGTAGTACCCGCGACGGGCTCTGCGGTCATCGACTCCGCTGGCACCGCCGAGTGCGAACAGGGGAACCATGAACAGCATCACCGCGATGAACGCGCCGATCACCGCGATGAATGCGCCGAACACGACAGCGAGAACGACGAGGTACGCGCCGACACCGATGACGGTGAGAATGTTCGCCACGAAACCCTTCCATCCGGGGTCGTTCTCGCCGAGGTACCGGACGTACCAGATCAGAAATCCGGCACCGGCGACAGCGAGCAGGGGGAGCGGTCCGACGTCGTCGGTGAAGAGCGAGGAGAGCGTCATCTCGTGAGTCCTTATCGTTGAGGACTGCTCTCACCGGGGCGGTGCAGCGGCCCGAAGCCTGATGGATCTATCTCTACCGGTCGCCACCGACATGTGTCGTGGCGTTCGTTTCAGAACAGTGTTGGTGGTGCTTGGGCGTCGAAGCTGTGGCCCGCGAGAGCGGCCCGCAGTCGCGGTTCGTCGTAGCCGTCTTCGAGTGCGTCGCGGATCGCGATCGCGCGCCCGTAGCGTCCGCGTGGATCCCCGCCTGCCGGTGTCGGTCCGATGTGCCGGCCGACGGCAACAGCGTGCGCGAGGTTCGCCGATTGGGTGCCGCGTTTGAGGTGACCGTCGGCCACCCGCACGCACAGTGTCTCGTCGCAGTCGTGCTCACCGACGATCCCGTCACCGAGGTCGCCGTATTCGAGCAACAACGCGAACCGGTGCGCCGACAACGTGCGTGGTGCGTCGCCGTCGGTGAAGGTAAATCTGCCGTAGCCGTCCGGAAAGCTCACCGACCCCCTGAAAAAATGGCAGCTCGGAGTTTTGACCACCTTCGCCCAGAACCTCGCCACGGTCTTCGCAGTCAACGGCTGCTGCAACGGTCGCCACACCCGGCGAACCGGCTGCGGTGTTGCAGCGTTGGTGTCGTCGCCGAACAACGCCAGTTGCATCATCGCGGCGGTCATCGGCTAGCCCTGACTCGTCGCGGACTCGGCGTCCGGGTCGCTGTCGCCGGTCGCGGTTTCGCTCGTCGTTGCATCGCCTGTCGACGCCGAGTCACCCGGCTCGTTCAAGGCCGATCCATCACGCAATTCTGCGTTTGCATCCGAGCCGGAGTCCGAGGTGTCGTCGTCGGTGCCCGCGCTCGCCGGCGGCGCTGCGGTGTCGGCGAGCAGTGCCAGAAGTTTGCGAGCTTCGCCAGTCGTGATCCCCGCGAGTGTCGCAGCGGCGCTGAGTGTTCCTTCACGGCCCCGGATGTCGTCGAGCGCGCGGGCCATCGCCAGCCGGGCCGCGTCGATCTGCTCAGCGGCCGCGAAGTAGTCCGTCAACGAGCCCATGTTCTTCTCGTCGCGCGCTTTGCGGTCGGCGACGACTTTTTGCTGCGCCGCCCGCGCCCGAGCACGCGCAGTCATCCGAGCCTGAGTCGACGCCATGCCGCCCACCCTAACCCCGAACACCCTCGAATTCACAGATCCTGACACAACCTCCCACCAGATCACCGATCCACCACCACCGAAACGCCGTCCCACGCCACCAATCCGAACCGCTACCGATCTACTACCAAAAACGAAGTCCAACCCCACAGACCTCATGCATTAAGGCCACTTTGTGGGTTTTGCTGGTAGGGTCCGGTCCATGATGGGTCTGCACAAGCTCACCGCTGGGGACGGGTATACGTACCTGACCAGGCAGGTTGCAGTGGCAGATTCCACCGAACGAGGGGCTGCCTCGTTGGCCGAGTACTACTCCGAAAAAGGGGAGTCACCGGGGCGTTGGACCGGGTCAGGTCTCGCCGAGCTGGAGACGATCGGCGCGGGCGAGCACGTGTCCGAGGCGCACATGAAGGCGCTGTTCGGTGACGGCCTGCATCCCGAGGCCGACACGATGTACGCGGAGAAGTTCGCGTCCGAGCTCGCTGCCGGTGCGTCGACGAAGAACGCCGAGCGGGCAGCGTCGGCGGCGATCAAGCTCGGTCGCGCGTTCAAGATCGACAACGGCGCATCGGACTATCGGGTCGCGTGCGCGAAGGCGTTCGTCGAGCACAATCTCGCGGCCGGCGAGAAGTGGAACGCACCGATCGAGGCCGAGTCGCGCGCGACGATCCGCACCCGGGTCGCGAGGGAGATGTTCGAGCGGGAGTACGGACGCGGCCCGGCCGACGAGCGTGAACTGTCCGGGTGGGTCGCCAAATCGGAGCGGCAGAACACCAAAGCCGTCGCCGGTTTCGACCTCACGTTCACGCCCGTGAAAAGTGTGTCGGCGCTGTGGGCTGTTGCGCCGCGGGAGATCTCGCAGGAGATCGAAGCAGCGCACGACGCCGCGATCGCAGCAGCCTTGGAGTACCTCGAAGAGCACGCCTGCTTCACCCGTCTCGGCAACGGCGGTGTCGCGCAAGTCGACGCGAACGGATTGATCGCCGCCGCGTTCACGCACCGTGATTCGCGCGCCGGGGATCCGAACCTGCACACCCACGTCGCGATCTCGAACAAGGTCTCCACAACCCTGCCGGACGGGACGACGAAGTGGCTCGCGCTCGACGGTGCCGCGTTGTACCGCAACAACGTTCCCGCCTCCGAGGTCTATAACACCGCCCTCGAAGCGCAACTGCGTGAACGCATCGGAGTGGACTTCGCCGAACGCGCGAGCGGGGACCGGTCGAAGCGTCCCGTGCGTGAAATCGTTGGCCTGGACACACGGTTGGCCGAACGCTGGTCCTCCCGCAATGCCACGATCGTCGTGCGCACTGCTGAACTCGCACGCGAGTTCCAGGCCGAGCATCACCGCGAACCGACCACCATCGAAGCGATACGGCTTGCGCAGCGCGCGACACTGGAGACCCGGCAAGCGAAACACGAACCGCGCTCGCACGCCGAGCAACGCGGAGGGTGGCGCGCCGAGGCGATCGACGTACTCGGTTCACCGAAGGCACTGTCGAAAATGGTCGCCGAGGTGACCGGCAAGACGCGGACCCGGGCGAGCGTGGACATCGACGACCCGCGCTGGATCGACATCGCCGCAGCCGACGTCGTCGAGGTCGTCTCCCGCGCACGTTCGCGCTACCAACGGCACAACATTCGCGCCGAAGCGATCCGTCAGGTCCGCACCGCGAACCCGCCGGCCGATCGCATCACCGACCTCGTCGAAGCGATCACCGACCGCGCGTGCAGTACCGACCTCGCGGTCACCCTGGGCGACGAACTCAGTGACGACGTCGCTGCCGATCTCGCCCCGGAGGTAATGCGTCGACGCGACGGCCGCGACGTGCACACCCGCCACGAAGCAACCTTGTTCACCACCAACGCCGTTCTCGATGCCGAGACGCGCATCGTCGCTCTTGCACAGCGCAACGACGGGGTGGCAGTCGCCGACGAGCACGTGGAAATGGCACTGCTCGAGTCCGCTGCGAACGGACGCGAACTCAACGCCGGGCAACGGTCGCTCGTGCGCGCGATGGCCACCTCCGGTGCGAAACTTCAGCTCGCACTCGCACCCGCCGGAACTGGCAAGACCACCGCCATGACCGCACTGACACGGTCGTGGCAGAACGCAGGCGGACACGTTGTCGGGTTCGCACCGACCGCTGCCGCCGCCGCAGTTCTGCGTCAAGATATCTTGACGACGACGGATACGTTGGCGAAGTTCGTCGACATCACCAAGCGGTTGCGTAACGGCGATCCGGTGTCCGTTCCCGAGTGGTACACCAACATCGGCGAGGACACGCTCGTCATCGTCGACGAGGCGGGCATGACCGGCACCCTCGACCTCGACGACGCAGTCACCGCCCTCGCCGAACGCGGTGCAACGGTGCGGTTGATCGGTGACGATCAACAGCTCGCGTCCGTCGCATCCGGGGGCGTGCTGCGCGACATCCACGACCGCGTCGGTGCGCTCACCCTCTCGCAGGTGGTGCGCTTCCGTGACAAAGCAACCGGCGCGGCCGAAGGCGCAGCATCGCTCGCACTGCGTGACGGCGACGACGCTGCGATCGGCTTCTACATCGACCACTCCCGGCTGCACGTCGGCTCCATCACCACCGTCACCGACGACGCCTACAGCGCATGGGCAGCCGACCGCGCCGCCGGCAAGGACGCGCTGTTGCTCGCACCGACCCGTGAACTCGTCGCCGAACTCAACACCCGCGCCCGTACCGACCGCCTCGCCGCCACCGACGCGAAGGTCGGACGTGAAGCCGTCCTCGCCGACGGGCTCCGCGCGAGCGTCGGGGACATCGTCCGCACCCGCTCCAACGATCGCCGCAACCCGCTCTCGCAGACCGACTGGGTCCGCAACGGTGACCGCTGGACCGTCGAGAACGTCGGCCGCGACGGATCACTGGTGGTGCGTCACCTCGAACTCGGACGCACCGTCACCCTGTCACCGGACTACGTCCAGTCCGCCACCGAACTCGGCTACGCCGGAACCGTGCACTCCGCGCAAGGGTCGACCGCCGACACCTGCCACGTCGTGGCCACCGGTGACGAAACCCGTCAGCTCGCCTACGTCGCACTCACACGCGGGCGACTGAACAACCACATGTATCTCGCGACCGCATCGGACGGCGACCTGCACACCGCGATGACCGAACGCGGAATGCTGCCCCCGACCGCCGTCGACGACTTCCGGGCGATCCTGCGCCGCGACGGCGCACAGGTCTCCGCGCACTCGACCCTCACTGCCGCCGACGACCCACACACGCATCTGGCACCGGCCGCGAACGCCTACGACTACTCCGTCGCCACCGCCTGTGAAGTCCTCGCCGGACCCACAGTGATGGCCGCGATCGACACCGCCGCCGACACCGCGATCGCCGGCCTCACCGACGACGCCGCATGGCCGGTCCTGCGTGGACACCTCGCGATCCTCGCCGCCGGAGGCGACGACCCGGTCGCCGCCCTGAACACCGCAATCACCGAACGCGAACTCGGCACCGCGGGAGATCGGGCCGCAGTCCTGGACTGGCGACTAGATGCCACCGGACGTCACTCCGCAGCACGTGGAGCATCGGCGCGGGGACCGTTGCCGTGGCTGCCTGCCATCCCCGACGCACTGCGCAAGGAACCGGAGTGGGCGAGCTACCTCGACGCCCGCGCCGACGCCATCACCGGTCATCGAGACCGCATCGCCGCCGACGCCGCCGGATGGACACCGACAACTGCACCGGTCTGGGCACGGGCGCTGCTCACCGACGAACCCGACCTCGATCTGCTCACCGATCTCGCGGTGTTCCGCGCCGCCCACGACGTCGACCCGGCCGACCGTCGACCGACCGGACCCGAGCAGTACGCGGCCGCGTCGGCGATCGTGCAGCGTCGCCTCGACACCCGCGCCGAGAAGATCATCGGCACCACCAACGACGCCGTGAAGCGGTGGCGTCCGTTCGTCGATGAACTCGACACCCACATCGCCCGCGATCCGTACTTCCCGATCCTCGCGGACCGCCTCTCCGCCGCCGCGCGCGCCGGAATCGAGGTGCACACCCTCGTCCGCGATTCGCTCGCTGCGTCGCCGTTGCCGGACGAGCTCCCGGCTGCCGCGCTGTGGTGGCGACTGTCCGGTGAACTGTCCGCCGCTGCCCTCGATACCGATGCCGCGGACACTGCAGCGCTCGCACCCTCGTGGGCACCGGTCCTGACCGAACTGCTCGGCGAGCGCGCCGCCACCCGGGTGATGTCGGATCCGGCATGGCCCTCGCTCGTGGCGACCGTCGACGCCGCCGACCCCACCTTGTGGACGCCGGGGGAGTTGCTCGGGACCGCGTACGAGTTCCTGCACGGCGGTATCGACCCGGTCGATCACGGTGTCACCCTGCCCGCCCACGAACTCGCCACCGCGCTGACGTGGCGGGCCGAGATGCTGGTGCGCGAGAATCACCTCGCCCGCACCTACACCCCACCCACCGCCGAACCACTCTCGATCGAGGACGAAGAAGCCGCCCCCGTCGTCGACGAGGCGGTCTCCGACACCGTCGGCGGTGAGCTGCCGGACGAATTCGTCATCCCGGCAGCACTACCGACCCAGGCTGCTGCGTCCGACACCGTCGTCGACGGCTCGACCGCATCGGTTCCGGTCGATGCGGATGCCGACTACCTCGCCTCCCTCGACGCACTCGACGCGCCTGTCGACTACGACCAGCCGCCCCCGCCGGAGTACGACGGCGGCTACGACGACGAGTTCACCGGAATCGACCACGAGGCCGACGCACCACCACTCGACACCGAGGCCGCCGCGGCCGGCACCGACAACACCGACGCCGAAATAGACGTGTGGGAGTCGCTGCGCTCGTACGTCGAGACGATCGAGCTGCCGTACCCGACGGTCACCACCGACGAACGAGTCCGCCTGCTCACCCAAGATCTCGACGACGCAAAAACCACGTACCGAGAGCTGCGCGGTCGGATTTCCGACGGGACCAGCCCGGCACAGTTCCATGCCCGCACGATGCTGTCCGAGCTGCAGGAGCGAGCCGACCGGCAACGACCCGCCCGCATCGCCATGCTCGACACCCGTCAGGAATGGACCGACC
The DNA here is from genome assembly GCF_040686915.1 of Rhodococcus sp. NPDC077669. Lineage (NCBI taxonomy): Bacteria > Bacillati > Actinomycetota > Actinomycetes > Mycobacteriales > Nocardiaceae > Rhodococcus > Rhodococcus sp. NPDC077669. Next base: position 36,938 of record NZ_JBFBMD010000015.1, read on the forward strand.
GCGAGTTCGAGGCCGAAGCGCTCTGGCATCACATCGACACCGTCATCCGGCCCGCCGTTGCCGCCGACGTCGCGGCTGCCGGGGACGACGACGATGCACGCGCCCTCGCGCAGCGTGGTCTCGACTGGGAGATCTGGCGCGCCGGATTCGTCGACGACACCGCCACCGCCGCCCGCACGCGCGCACACGACGCCGCCGCGGAGTACGAGCGCGTCACTGCCGCCGACGGGGGAGAGGTCACCGCCGTCGACGTCACCACCGCACGCCTGGCGGCCGAGAGCATCGACCTCGCTACTCTCGCCGAGCTCAAGGCCGACGTCGACCGCACCGAGGCGATGCTGTGGCGGGCCGAACAAGCCGCGATGCGTGCAGCGGTGACCGACACTGTGATCCCGCCGACGCGGGTGCAGCCTTCCGTCGAGGTCGTCGACGCACCTGAAGTCGAGACAGTCGAGCAGCTCAAGCAGACGGTCCCGACCGAGCTGGCAGTAGAGGACGCCCCCGAGACCGCCGCCGTCCCGCGACCGGTGCTTTCGCCTGCCGACGCCGCGCTGCTGGCGAAGATGGAACAGGACCCGATCCGGCTCGTACCGGATGCCGAGCTGGCCGTGTTCGTCGACCGCGCCGGACGAGGCCGCACCGAACCGACTGTCGTCGCGGACACCGAGAAGCTGTACGCCCGACTCGACGAGCAAGCCGCAGCGATTGCCGCCGCCCGCGAACTTGCAGCCGAACTCCGCCGAGTCACCGCGCAATACGAGGCTGCACGCAGCGAACACACGATGCTCACCGAGCAGCTGTCGGCCGCGAAGCGACGCGAACGCAAAACCCTCGAACCCGCAGCCGCCGACGCACGTCTACGAGAAGAGCGCCTCGCCCGCCAAGTCCAAGACACTCAACGCGCCGCCCACGACGCCGCCGGACGAGTCCAGGCCGACACCAGCGAATGGCCTGCGATCGTTCAACGCGCGACCGATCCGGATCGGCGCTCCGCTGACCTGGCCGCCGCGACCGTGTTCGACTCCGCTGTCTCGGAGCGCAATCGTCGCAGCAGAACAATGTGGGTCGGTGGGCGGCAAGCAGACGCTGAACGCCGTGCTCGGGCGGCGGCGGATGCTCCACAACGCCTTGATGCTCCGGCCATCTCCGGAATCACGGACCGCAAGAGCAATGCTGGGACACCATCGGTGGACCTCGACCAACGTCCACGCGCACTGGTATCTCCGACGAAGCCCGTCAAGCCAGGTGCGAATTCTGACCGCGGTGTTGGGCACGGACCGCTCGACGCAGGGATAGAACCACATCGAAGCAATGACCTCGAACAGGGCTTATAAGCACTGCGGTTGTGTCTCGTTCCGAGTAAGGAGAAGCGACGCCTCGAAGGCTCGATGCCGCCCTTTCGTCACGAGAACCTATCCGCACGACCTCTAAGCGCTTCGAGTCGAGGGCTTGGCAGACTGCTCCATGGGCTGTCAGAAGAACCCGTAGGTTTTCGTGTTGACGTCGAATCCATGCCCAGAAACGTCGTGTCTACAGCGAGCGCCACCGGTGTCAGGGTCGAAGGCGCACGTCATTCCGTACGCCGTCATGGTCTGGCCATAGTCAAACGTCGTATCTCGCATGGTTTTTCGGTCCTGCATGTGCGAGTTGCCGCCGGAATCGAGCAGTAGGCCGGTTTCGCCGTCCGACCCCACTTTGATGAGTCGAGCATCGGTGTCGGTCGACAGTGGTTCGCCCAGTGGTGGTGAGCAGAATGCACCAGTCCGCGAAATCGTGCAGTAGTAATCGCCGCTGGGACTGGACAATTGGCAGATGCCGGTGCTGGCACACGCACCCGGCGAGACGGGACTGCCGGTGAACAGATCGTCGGTCTGCGCCGGAGCGTCCGGCGTAGGCGTCTGGGAAGCCTGCGCTGTCGGCCTGGCGTCGGAGCCGGCGGCGCTATCTGGCTCGGACCCACCTGCGGTGCAATTCTGCCGCTGGTACTGCGTGAGGCCGCCACCGTTGGTGGCCGTCGGGTAGCTGTACGAACGCGGGTAGACGATGACCTCGGGGTTCGGTGTCCAACCCGCGGAGAGTGGCGGGTACGCAGCGAGGTCGATGGTGAAGGAAATGGTGTTGCCCAGCGCATCTGCGGACTCTACTGGGATGGTGATGCTCTCCGCCGGGGTGTCGTCCGCGAATTCCGATCGTCCGGTGACCGTCCATTGACCGTCGACGAAGTTCGGCTCTGCATCCTCTCCCCGGGAAATCGACAGGTTGTAGTTGTCGTCCCTGTCCGGGTCTCTACTCTCGTCCAATCCACCGGGGAAGATGAGAGCAGTGAAGTCCATGCTGCCGGCCTCGTCGAAGAGCTGTGTTGCGGGATATCCAGGCATCGGTACACGACGGGGGGCGGGCGGCGGAGTATCAGCGAAGCTGATGACGACCTCGATGCGTTGTGCGTCGAGGTGTTCCATTCGAACCGATTGCGCCAGCACTGGGTCCGGTGCCTGCACATCGGCTATTCCGGGAGCAGGGTATTCCTGCGGCACGGACACGCAGTCCAGCGTTCGCGGGAAGCTGGACAGGTCAAGTGAATTGCCGCGATCGGATCGCACTACGAGTGCAATGGTCGCGACGGCTACAACGAGGACTACAGCGACAATCGCCGCAGCTATCCAACCCCGCGTGTTTTTCCTGGCCGAGTGCGATCGGTCCGAAGGTAGAGCGCCCATGGCCACAGAGTGCCATGCGGCTGATCGATGTTGGACGAAATGACTCTTAGCTCTCTGCAGCGGGCAACACTTGGACCAGTGAAATCGGCATCGATCCGTAGGCCATCGCCAGATTGTGCGCGCGAATCGTTACTCCGATTAGCCGATACCGGATCAACGTCCCGGCGTCTAATTTGGAGCGTCCACGGCACCTCGAAGGAGAATCCATGAAAATGCGGAGTCGATTCAGGACAGCGGTTGTCACCGCCATGTTGGCAGTGGTTGTTTCCGCTTCTCTGCTGGTAGGAATGGCATCTCCCGCAGGGGCTGCCACAGTGCGACCAGGTGCGCAGTCGTTTCAGGTGGACATCCTTTTGGATAAGTACGAAACCGAAAAGGCAGCAAAGAGCTTCTGGGGCGCTACCGTCATCTGCGCCCAGATCGGTTTGCCGGGGTGGGTTACTATCGCCGGTGTCTGCCAAACAGCAGTGTCAGTGTGCGCTGCCAGGGCTTACACCGCGAGCCCACGAAAGAATGCCGGTATGACAATCGGTAGGGGCGGCGGATTCTGGTGCTGGAGGTACTAGCCGCCATTGGACGCTGCTAGGTGCTGAGCCCAAGGTTTCGGCTCAGCGTCCCCCACGAATCCATACCGCGATTACGGTCCGCCAACAATTGTTGGCGGACCGTAATCGCGAGCGGCGCAGTTCGTCGACTAGCTGTCGAGGCCGTACCCGTTGTCAGGTTCGTGACCCGGCTCCGGCCCCTCACGCTCGGGGCCCTTCCACGAGTTGGCGGGCCCCGGGCCATCTTCCACTGCGCGGAGGAAGTGTCCGGGCCGAGTCGATGTGTCGCCCGGTTGCAGATGTTCGTTTCCTCCTGCGGTCTGCGCGCTCGCATGTTGAGCAGCAACAGCTTTGGCGTGCATCATGGCCCGCACATCGTCGGCGCTTCCCATTCCGAGATCTTCGACGAGGGCTTTGGTGGGGTTGAGCATCAGCGACCACTTCGGCTCGCGGCCCTTCTCTGCAGCACGTTCCGCGCGGGAGGCGTCCCGTGCGAGGGCTTCGGGGCTGGTTTCGGCCTCCTTGATTTCTCGCCGCAAGCGGGAGACTTCGTCCGAGAGGTCCTTGAGCTGCACTGCTTTCGGGAAGTCGGACAGCTCGACCAGTTCGAGATCGTCGAGGCGTTGCTCGTCTCGATCGAGTGAGCGCTCGGCCTTCGCGAGGTCTGTGTCGACGGTGTAGGCCATGTTCTCCACCCGCGTGAGCAGTCCGAGTGAATGTTGGCTGCGCTCCCCGTCCCCGATCCTCGGATACAGATCGTGTGCTTCGATCACCTTCGTCGACGAACCGAGTCCGGAGAACGAGAGATACAGCGCACTGTCCTGCATGGAACGGGAGGCCTCGATCGGGAATCCGCTCATCTCGGCGATCACCATCGTCTTGGTCAGGCCTTCGCCCTTGAGGGCCTGGTAGGTGCCCTGCAAAGCGTTGGCCATCGCGTTCGCGGCGTCGCTGCGGGTGTCGTAGAACTTCCCGCGGATGGTCATGCCGGGCCACTGCTCGACCTCGCGCCGGCCTTTGAGCACCGGTGCTGCTTCTTTCAATCCGGCGACCCGCTGGCGTGCGCGGGGCACTTCGCGGCGCAGCCGGTCGCGGTCGCGTTCGATGGAGCGTTGCTCGGCGAAATGCGAATCCGCTTCGGACTGGAGCTCCTGGAGCTGGGAGTCGAGTTCGATCTGCTGGATGTACCGATCGTCGCCGGTGGCGAGGGCTTTGGTCATGGCCGAGTTCTCGGCGAGCGAGTCGCTGTCGAGGTCGACCACGCGGCGCATCGAGCGGTCCGCTTTCTTGAGCTGTTCGATGAAGTGCGCTTTGCGGTGCACGGTCTGCCACATGACGGTGTCGAAGGTCTTCTCGGCGACGTAATTGAACACCTTGACGTGCGCGTTCTGGTTGCCCTGCCGGATGATTCGGCCCTCACGTTGTTCGAGGTCGGCCGGTCGCCACGGCACGTCGACGTGATGCAGCGCGATCGCCCGGTCCTGAATGTTGGTGCCGGTGCCCATCTTCTCGGTGGACCCGAACACCACCGACACACGTCCTGTGCGGCACATCTCGAACAAGCGGGCCTTCTCCGACGGCTTCGGGTAGTCGTGGACGTACGCGATCCGGGCGGGCTCCATCCCGCCGGCGAGCAGCTCGTCGCGGATCCCGTCGTAGATCGACCACGACCCATCGGCTTTCGGGGTGGAGCGGTCGCAGAACACGATCTGCAACGCACCCGGTGTCGGGTGCGGGTCACCGGCCGAGTCGAGATACGTGTTCTCGCTGGAGTTGTTGTGCACGTCGAGGATTCGTTGCGCGACGATGTGGGTGCGGGAATGCTCCGGCGGTGCCGGATCGAGGTGCGCGACCCTGGGGTCGAGGGTGGCGTTGCGACCGTCGTTGGCGACCTTGAGGGCATTGTCGATGTCCGGGCGTTTGGCGTCGGCATGGTCGGCGCGATACCCGAGGTCGGCGATGAAGTCCTGCACCTCGAGGGCAGGAGTGAAGGTGACGTCGGTGTTGCGGCCACCGTCCTTGACGGGCAGGTTCGCCGGCACCTGATCGCGGGTGACCGCGTCGGTGTAGACGCTGGTCATGCCGATGAGATCACCGACGTTGGTGAATTCCCCGACCCGAGTCACTGCCCGCAACCGTGATCCGGACGAGTTGAGCTCGACCCGCTCGACGGTGTCGGTGAATGTCGCTCCCCAGTCGTTGATCGTGGAGACCCCGGCGTCCTCGAGGAGATCCGGCCGCAGGTAGTGCTGCATCACCCACAGCTCCGCGAGGGAGTTCGCGACGGGGGTGCCGGTGGCGAACGTGGCGACCCGCTCGATGTACTCCTCCGGCGGGATGCCTTTGGTGATCGCTTCCTCTCGGCGCATCGACCGCAGATAGTTCAGCTTGAGGTCCATGTCGGTCGCCCGGTGCGAGCCGGAATTGGCGAGCTCGGTCACACCGGAGGCGCGCGCCAGGTTCTTGAACTCGTGGGCTTCGTCGATGAACAGGTAGTCCGCACCCGACGCCTCGAACGTGAGCCCCCGATCCTTCCCGGCCTGTTCGAGGGCGGTTTCGAGCCTTTCCTCGAGCTTGGCCTTCATCGCTTCGAGCCGCTTCTTGGTCAGACCTTCGTCGACGTTGCCGAGTTCGTCGTCCAGCTCGGCGACCTGCCCACGAATGTATTCCGCTTTGGTACCGGGGTCGACACCGATCGAGGAGAACACCGACCGCGGCACGATGACCATGTCCCAGTCCTGCGAGGCCGACTGCGCGACGAGCAACCGGCGCCCCTCGGCATCGGTAGCTGCCGATCCGGAGAGGATCCGCGCCCCGGGATACCACTGGCCCGCTTCGCGCACGACCTGGTCGATGATGTGGTTGGGCACCACCACCCACGGCTTGTTCGCCAACCCGAGGCGCTTGAGTTCCATCGCGCCCATCAAGATGGTGCCGGTCTTGCCGGCCCCGACGACGTGATCGAGCAGCACCGTCGGCTCGGAGACGATCCGGGCGGCGGCGTCGCGCTGGTACGGGTACGGCGAGTACTTGTCCCCGAGACCGGGGAAGGACATATGTGCACCCGAATGCACCGGGGCGACAAGGGAGTTGAACTTGTCGTTGTAGATGTCGAGGAGCTGCTCGCGGCGCACCTCGTCGGCGTGCAGCGCCCACTGCCCGAACTCTTGTGAGAGCCGCCGGGCCTTCGACTGCGCAGCGCGGGTCGCAGCATCGTGGATTGCGCCCGCGCCCGCTCGATCACGGAACTCCTTCGAGCTGGTGATCTCGACGGTGTCGCTGTTGAGCAGATCTTGAAGAAGCTCTTTCCATGTGTAGTCCCCAGCGCGCATCCCGGCGTTGGCGATCCCGCGGTCTTCGGCGGGCCGGTGCTCGAAGTTGAACTTCGTCGACCATGCGTGACGTTTGGGCATCAGTGCCCACTTGAGGTCCTGCTCGTTGCTGCCCGGGTAGTGGCCGACAGCGACCTCCCAGCGCCCCGACGCCCGTTCGATGGTCACCGAGATATCGCTCGGCACCTCGAATGTCTCGCGGACGAACTGGGTGTAGGTCTCGATCGGCACCCACGGGGCACCGAGGGAGACATCGACGTCGGTCTTGCGCGGCGGGATGACCGCGGTCAATGCGTCGACGTTGGCTTGGTAGCGGGGATCGAGCGCGGCGATTTCTTCGGCGTCGGCGAGCTTGGTGCGGACATTGCCCGACAGATACGTCGACGATGAGACCCACCGTGTCGGATCGGTCAGAGTGCGGAAGGCCCTCCCTTCCATCTGCATTTCGGCCTGCTCGACGGTCGTTCCGAGCAATTCGGCGATCCGCCCGACGTCGAGGCGCGCCTGCTCGTCGAGACTGATGGCCATCGCCTCGTCGACCGTCTCGGCATAGTCCCGCAACTCACGTGAATGCAGGACGTCGGTGTGGAAGATCGCCGCCTTGCGGGCGGTCATCGTCTCCTCGTCGAAGTGTTCGAGCGCGAAAACCGGCGCGAACGTCGGATCGGTGCGCAGGGCTTTACCGAGGTGGCTCTGCAGCTTGGTGGGCTGGCGCGGATTGATCCACGCATCGTCGGACAGTCGGTCGTAGACGTCTTCAGGGATCTCCCCGGCATACGGGTCTCCGGCGACCCCTTCGTCCTTACGCCAGGTGTCGATCAATTTCGTCAGAGCGGCATCGTGCTGGGCGTCGGTGAGGTCTTTGGGTACGGTCATCGCGAACCGGTTGATATAGCCGTAGCGGGCGACGTAGGCGTCGTACTGCTCACCCAGGATCTCCCGCAAGGCTTGCCGCTGCCCGGGACTGGTAGCAGCGTTCTTCTGCGACTCGATCAACGCGCGGGTGGTGTCGCGCAGGGCCAGCAACTCGCCCCATTCGGCGACCTGCTTGGCTCCGCGGGTGCTCACCGGCTCCCACTCCCGGGAGTTCCAGCATTCGATTGTGTTCGCCTGGTCGTCGTGGCGCAGTGTTCCCACGGCCAGATCGTTCTCTGCGGGGCCGCGTCCTGCTGCGAGCAAACCTCGCTCGAAGTCCTCGCGGGTCGGGCCGAGAGTGTCGCGCCACGACGCGGTGAGCCCGAGCCCGCCGGCCTTCGCGACATCGACGATCGCGGTGAGCCGATCCTCGACCAGGGAAGCGAGGTCGACGTCGCTGTCGGTCGCGCCGACGGACAGAGTCTCGTTGCCGTACATGCCGTGCCCGACCCGCAACTGACCGAGTACCCATTCGGGGTGATCGGTGTAGACGGCGTTGATCGGCACGCCTTTGTCCTCGCCGGCGTCATCGAGCGCGGTCGCGTTCTCGAGCTGCAAGAACCGGTCTGTCAGCGGCGCGGGTTTTGCCCCGTTGGGGCGGCGACGCAACACGAGGATGTCGGTGACGACCTCCGTACCGGCGACACGTCGGAAAGCGTTGGACGGCAACCTCACTGCGCCGACGAGGTCGCCGAGGGCGGCGATGTCGCGGCGGGCCCGCTGGTTCTGGGCGTCGAGGGTGTAGCGGGAGGTCAGGACGGTGACGTAGCCGCCGGGTGCGGTCATCGCCAACGATTTGACGATGAAGTGGTTGTGGATCGAGTGCTTGGCCTGGTTGTGGACCGGGTCGTAGAGCCGGTAGTCACCGAACGGCACGTTGCCGATCGCAGCGGTGAACGAGCTTGACAGCGCGGTGGTCTTCTCGAATCCTTCGCCGCGGATCTGCGCGGACGGGTTCAATGCCGCAGCGATCGCGGCGGTGGTGGCGTCGAGCTCCACCCCGACCATCTGCGCCGACGCCGGGGCGTGGGCGATGAACGTCCCTGACCCGCAACCCGGTTCGAGAACACGGCCGCCGGTGAAACCGGCCCGGATAGTGGCCTTCCACATCGCCGCGGCGATCGCCGGGTCGGTGTAGTGAGCATTGAGGATGGTCCGCTGCGCCTGCGCCCACGCGGTGTCGTCGAGTAGGGCGCGGACCTGCTCGCGTTCGGCGCTCCAGTCGTCGCGGCGCGGGTCGAACACCTGCGGGGTCGCACCCCAACTCGACCACCGCGCCAGCACCGCTTGCTCGTCGGCGGTGGCGTAGCGGTCCTGCGCGGTCACAGCCGCCAGCACCCGCAGGGCTTCGATGTTCGCTGCTACACGGGCTTTCGTGCCGGACGGCACCAGTATCTCGGTGCCGGGCCGGAAGTCCACGGGCTCGACATTCCACAGACGCTCGGCGACCGTCTGCGTGTCGACCACCATCCCTTCGGTGGTGTCCGGTACCGCGGTGTTCGGCGTGACGGTCGCAGCTTCGGTCGGTGTAGACGCCGGTGGCTGGGGAGTCGGTTCGATTGTGGGGGAGTCGGTCTCGACGCTGGGCGCGGGAGGGTTCTGCGTGGGGAGGAGTTGGTCGACGCGGCGGCCGTCGACGGCGATCAGGTGCCGACTCTGGTTGCCGTAGCTCACCGCCGCGGCGTGATCGTCGGGCCCGAGAGTCTTCTGGTTCTCTTCGGGGATCAACGACACATCGCCTGCGCGGCGCAGCTCCATCAGTGCGTCGGTGACCTGCTCGGCGGTCAGTGTCCCGTCGAGGTCGGCGCGGATCCGCGCGAGCCGCACATAGGCTTCGTCCTCGCGCGCCAGCCGTCCGTAGGCGTCGCGTACCAGCTCCGTCGCCGACGGCGGCAGTGCCGGTCCGTCGACGGCGGTGTTCGCGACAACCTCTGGTGTGGGCTGCAACTTCGGCACCGGTTGGGAAGCGTCGGCCTCTGCGATCAGAACGTCGGGATCGACTGGTGTGGGCAGCGGTGTGCCGCCGACATCGACGGCAGTCGGGTCGATCGGCGCTGCACCGTCGGCGTCGAACGCGAACAGATTCAGCTGGGCGTCGGATTCACTGCGGCGGGTTACTTTCCGCTTGCCGCGTGCTCGGCCACCCGCTCGTCGAGCAGGCTCGTGAACGTGGGAAACAGCGGGTGGCTCTGCGACGTCGGGTAGGGCAGGTCGTCCTCGATCCTCGCCTGCAGCAGATGCATCGCGTAGTACCGGAACTGCACCGGCTTGTCTTTCCACAGTGCGTCCGTCAGCCACAACGTCGACTGGATCGGATCCGCGCAGTTCAGCGGATCGCGCCACCGTTCCGGATCGCTCCGGTGCACCTGGATCCGTGCCCGGTCCCGTTCTGCTTCCGCTTCCGGGCTCTCCTGATCCGGCGGATAGGCCTCCATCTCCACCGGGAGCTGGTTGTAGATCTCCTCGTTGATCACGAAGTCCGTCGCCTGCGCCCACGCCTGGTTGATCAAGCCCACCTGCTCCATGAACGGGGCCGGCTCCCCGTTCTCCCGCAGATACCTCTCCAGGACCTGGCTCTGCATGTGGACCTTCATGTTGTCGATCCGCTCCGCTATCCGCTCGCTCTCGCGCTCGAGGAACTCCTGCTGATCGTCCGGGTTCAACTCCGGCGGCAGCCCCTGGTGCTCGAGATACAGCTTCATTATTTCTTGCGTTATCGGGTCGATCATGGGTGTCACTGTCCTCTGTCTCGGCGAACAAATCGAGCTGGAAATCGTCGGAATCTTTGGCCATGGTGGGTGCGCTCCTGGAGTCGGGCGAGACGGGCGTATGCGACCCGCACCTGCTGTGGTGGGAGGCGGTCGCTACCGTCGTCGTCGGTCGGAGACGCACTCTCCGGCCACATCGGCCCTGGTGGGTCTAGCCACCCACCAGGGCCTTTCGGCTACTTCGGTCAGGGGTTGTGTCAGGTTTTCGCGATCAGACGCCCAAGTCGTCGAACCATCCGGGCGGTGCGGCGACGAACTCGTTGCGCAGCGCCGGGGTGTTCTGATGGGAATCGCGGCTGCACCGGTACATCGGGCCGTGTTCGGCGTCGAGCATCGTGCGCAACTGTGGGTCGGCGTGATGGACCCACCACCCCGACATCGCCGCCCCGTCGTCATCGGCGGCCGTCGCGGACTCCCATGCGCCCCACAACGAGTGCAACCGCACCACGACTTCGGGGTGCTCCCACCAACTCGGGCAGAACACCTGGTTCTTGCCGGGCGAGGACGACAGTTTGCGGGAGACGATCGCCGAGAACCACGCATCGAACCAAGCGTCGAACGTAGGAAATCGTCGGGGCGATCCCTCGTCGGTCGAGGGAGTCTCGTCGTGTCCGGTCTCGTCGAATGTCGGCTCGTCGAATTCGGTCTCGTCGAAACTGGTCTCGTCGTATTCGGTCATCGGTACGGCTCCTCGTCGCTGATGGCCGTGACTGTCTCGGCGGTCGGGGCTGCTGTTCGCTCGATCTGGATCAGGTCCTTTTCGGGGATGCCGTAGCGGGCGAACGAGGAGTTGATGCCGTCGGCGTTCGGTCCGTCGGACCAGTACACCTTCACCACCAACACCGGCCGGTTACCGGAAATAAGAACCAGTGCACGGGTTTTCGGGATCGCTCCGAGGTCGTCGACGGTCAGGATCGGCTCTTTCGACCAGGACTGCGACTTCGAGGACGAGCCGCTGTCGAACATGCCGCCACTGCGGGAGTTGGACCAGCGTTCGACGTCGTGGTCACCGACGAGCGCGGACAGCTCGGACAGGGTGGTCTTGTCCTTGAGTCCGCCGCCGTACCAGAGGAAGTTCGCGGCATCGAGGAGCTGCTTGACTCCGTCTTGGCCCCACACCTTTTGGGCCTGGGAGAGGTTCTGCACGATCGTCATCACGCAGATCCCTTGCGAGCCGAGGTGGGAGTACCAGGCCGGGAGTTCGGGGAGGCGGCACACGTTCGCGGCCTCGTCGAGGATGCACAGCATCGGCACCGGTAGCCGGCCGCGCGGGCTACGCCGTGCGACGCGCTGGGCGGCGTCGATGATCGACCCGATCAGCGCGGTGGTCAGCGCCGAGGAGGAATCAGGGCCTTCCTTCGACAGCGCGTAGAGGGTGTCACGGCTGGTGACGAACTTCTCCACGACGAACTCTGTCATCGCGTGCGGATATCTCACTCCGGCACCGATCGTGGTGTCCGGAGTGTCCTCGACCCCGAGGTCGGCTCTGTTCGGCGGCAGGATCGACATCGCGTAGGACTTCTCTTCCAGCAGGCCGATGAACCGGCGAGCCATGTCGTACAGGCCATCTCGCTGGCGCGGGTTGAGATCACTGGTCGATTTCAGGCGCATCGCGACGATGGCGTGACCGTGTTCCAACAGCAGCTTCTGGGGCAGTTCGTTCGCCTCGTCGGAGAGCCAGCCGTAGACGTGCAGCAGATCTCCGCCGCCGCACGCGGACGCGAACATCATCTGCGCGAGCAGTTCCTGTGCGCCGCCGTCGAAGTAGGCATCGACTTTGGCCGAGTCATCGCGCGAGGCGGCAGCGAAGTACGAGGCGAGCTTGCGGGCGGCGACGATGGTGTCGATTTCGCGCAGCGGATTCCACCAGAACCCGTCGCCCGTGGTGAGCGGCCCTTCGGCGATTCCCTGCAGGTCATATCGCCACACCGTGCCGAGCTGCTCGCGGACACCGCGAGTGAAGTCGTGGCCGTCCCGCTTGTTGGAGGTGAACAGCGCCGCGCCGGGCGCGGTGCACAGTGCGTCGATCGCCAACGCCGCAGTCTTGCCCATGCGAGGACCGGCGAGGGCGAACAGCATGTCCTCCCACGACATGAATACCTTCTGATTGCCCTGGACGGTGCGTCCGACGACGACTCCGATGTCGGAGTCGTCGAGGGTGTCCAACTCGGCAAGATCGGATCGCAGCGACTTCGCTCGTTCGCGTGCCTGCTTGCCGGTCACCCCGGTCAGCTTCGATGTCGGTCCCATCAGGCGGGCCTTGGCGTCGACATCGTTCTTCTTGCCGCTGCCTGTTGCGCGGGCTGCGGCGGCGACGCCGGTGAGACCGGAGACGATGATCACCGCGATCACGAAGATCCATGTCGACACGCTCGGCCACGTCAGCTTTCCGCCGGCGACCGAGAACAGTGCCCCGAACGGGTTGGCGGGGATGTCTTCACCGGTGTCGACGAAGACGTGCCCGAGCCACAGTGAGCCGGAGCCGAGCGCGATCAACACGATCACCACCGAGACTGCGATCAGTGGGAACGCCGACGACGATGTCCCGGCTCCTTTGGAGGTCGGCTTCTTGGTCACCATGCGTCCACACCAGCCTCGACGGCTGCGTCGACACCGCGGTCGATCTCGATGACGTTCGCGACTCGGTCGGTGATGTCGACGACCGAGTCCGACGGGCGGTTCTGGCGTGGTGTCTCGAGCATCAGATCGGCCAGACGGATCGGTTCCACGTCCGCAGCGGTGGAGGACACATCGAGGGTGCGTTCGGCGATGTCGTCGAAGTCGAGGCCGTCGAGCTCGGCCGGTAGCTCCAGGACGTCCAGCGACAGACCCGGGCGCAGTACCGCGTCGTCGATGCCGTTGTCGACAAGCCGCTGCCGCCACGCATCCTCGTGCACAGCCGTGCGATCCGCCGTGGCATCGGCCCAGTCCTGTTGGACGGGGTCGGTGAACGTCTGCGCTGCGATCAGCTCGTGTGCGACACCGGTCGCGGCGAGAAACGCCGCAGCCCGCGCCAGCGAGAGATCGGAATCGAGCAGACCGAATGCGTGACTGTCACTACGCGGCTCGTACGAGTGCGCGCGAATCTCCTCGCGGTGGACGTGCGCCCGATCGGGCAGGCTGCGGCGGCGTGCGGCAGCCAGAGCGGCGCGGCGACCGCGTTCGTAGGCGGCGGCAGCGATCTGTGAGCGACGCTGCAGCTCCGCGGTCGAGACAGTGCCGTTGGTCATCGACGGTCACCGCCGCCGGCATGGAACTGGACTGGAAATGAGCTCGTGGAGAGCGAGCGCGAATTAGACATGGAGGGCCTTCACTGGGAGCGTCGGCCAGCCCGCAGCACAAAGACACCGGTACCCGGAAAAGGTGCGGTGTAGCGCTGTTGCTGGATGGACGCTCGACCGTGACCCTCATCGACGGTCGAACATCCTCACCATAACGCATGGCGCGGGTCTGTTGCAGCCTTCGCATCCGTGTGGCTCGGGGAGTGTCAGCAGACTTCGCGAACCTCGGTGAGGTGCCGTTTGAGGACGTCTAGCTTCATGACGTCGGCCTGAAGCTTGGCGAACGCCGCGTGCAGAGTCTTCGCGTTTTCTCGGTCGTTCGAATGGAGAAGAGATGAGCCGCGAAAGTCATCCCCGAGTGGGCCATCCAGATCTTGCTGGGCCTCGTTGACGTCGAAATGAATAGCTTCGAGCTCCGTCTCGCGGCGGCCCACTCGCCGATAGAAGTTGTCCGCGAGTGTCGATGTCCGCGTACCCCTCGGTAATCGTGAACCGGATCGCCGCCGCCAATCGAATCACCGGCTCAGGGCCGGTACCCTGTCGTTGCGAGCTGGCGGTTCCTCTTCGATCACTGACTGCGCTGCCAAGACGATCAAAACGGCTGCCACTGCGACGCATGCCCACTCGGCTATTCGAAACGTTACGGACTTCTTTTTGGTCTGTCGTCGTTCAGGCCGCGGCTCGATTGTCACCAAATGACAATAGAGATGCGCTGAAGGAATCGACGACACTGGCCACTCGGTTTCGCACAGTTTCTCTTGCGGGACACAGCGAGGCGGTTGAGCAGCCGTTACCAGCACCCTGGCGTACAGAGGAGCGGTACCTGAAGTAGGTGAGCGTCCCAGAAGTTCCTATGGTCGGCACGACGCGTCGTCGTAGGTGTCACGCGGCGCGACACAGTGCGCGTAGGGACTCATCGGGACGTGACTCGAGCAGCACGGCCAAGGATTGGTAGCGGGTCGCGTCGTCGCCGAGTTCGCGGACGACGAACTCGCCTTCTTCCGAGGGCAGGGCGAACGTGTGGGGGACTGTGCCGGCCTCTCCGAAGTCTCGGAGTCGGCGTGGCCACCATCTGCGTGCCGACAACTCTGCGGGGTCTCGGTGCATCCGCAGGATCGGCCGTAGTGCCGAGACAATCGGTCCGAGACGGTAGGTATCGCCCGCTTGAATGACGTAAGTGGTGGCCTCTTCGAGCCAAGCCGCACTGGCGTCATCGGCGCATTCGGGTGCGGGCGCTACCGATCCGTGCCCGAACATGCACGCTGTGAGTGCTTCGATGCCGAATGCTGACAGGGTCCGTGCGCAGTTCGCCCGTCCGATGAGGTCGTGTTCGTGCAGGATCGCCGTCAGGTGACTGTCGATCTCCCGGGACCTCTGGTCCGCGGCCTCGCTGACGGTGGCGCGGTATCGCTCGACAAGGGCGAGTTCTCGACTACCCAAATGGGGGCCTCGTGTGGACCCGTTCGGGGGCTCCTCTGCGATCTCGTGGCACACCAAATCGCTTCCGCCCGCACGTGTCACGGCTCGGAGTAGGTCCAGTCGAGTCAATGCCGTCGAATCGAGCGTGCTGCGTATTCTGGAGACTGCTCCCGGTGGAACGTCCGGGCGTGCGAGATAGCTCGCCACGTCCTCGGCCAACCGTTCCGACGACTGGTTGCTGGTCCAGTAATGCTCGGACCCGCGTGGTTGGACCTGAGCCGACTGCTCCAATTTTCCGTCTCGCCACAGCAAGGTCCACGCCTGGACGTCGGTGATGTCGGTGCGTCCGAGCAGCAGCGTCCACGTGCGGAATTTTGGTGTGCAGGTCTTGAGCATCCACTCCACGACCGGCGGTGCAATCGGGGTTCGCGCTTGGGCCAGCGCCCACAGAAGAGATTCCACCGCTCAAGGATGCCAGCGCACCAAGGCCGAGGCCTGCAGCTGAGCGCATCCGGCCCATTCCCCTGATGCGCTCGAACCACACCGATATCCTCGCCGAGGTGAGCGACTTGACGATCAAAGATGTGGTGGACGCCTACTTCGATGCCGAAAAATACCGGCAGTGGAATGAAGGGATGAGCGGCTACTACAACCTGCAACGCGACATTCTCGTGACGCTGTTCGAGTGCCCGCTGCCACCCCACGACACGAACTCCGGCGCATCGGACGACGACGAACGCGATCGTCGAGCAGTTGCCAGTACCGCCCACAACTGCCTGACGCGGGCGAGTACGCCGTTTAGCCCGTTCGGCTGGTATCTCGAAGGAGCGCCCGGGCCGATGGAGGCCCGTATTCTTGCAGTACACCGACGTAAGTTCGATTCCGCTGAAACTGTAGTGCAGGAACATTATCGGAGGATCTTTCGAGCTGCACTCGACCTTCTTCATCCCGAATCATCGAGTCGATCTTTCCCGCGGTCGGTGCTGTTCGAGCGAGGACTCCCGCGTGAGAAGCCCGACGAAATGGACTTCTGGTGACGGTGAGGGAAACCGGGAACGCCTTACTTACTTCATCGCGAGCTCGGTTGGCCGGCACAGCGGAGTAGGTCAGTGCCCCGGGTGTGCCCGGCGCAAAGTCCGACAGTCATAGACTTCCCATCATGGATGGGCTCGACTTCGGAATGCCGAAGACATACAAGAACCGCAGCGGCAACGACGTCACCGAATGGCCGGATGGCCTCAAACTCGTTCGCTTCGCCGACGGTCGGGTCAAGGTCGGCCGCCAAGGATCCGTTCTCCGTGGCGGCACCCGCGGAGTCACTGCTCAGGAGTTTCGTTCCGGGAGCAACCCCACCGCGCATGTCATTGCTGCGTTCGACAACCCGGAGAACTAGGTCCCGTCGAGCACCCGAGCTGAACGGGCGGGTTTGCTAACGGGGGCAAAAAATTCGATGCGCGGGCCCGCGATCATCTGAACCACGTTTCGGGAGCATTCGCCGGTGGCCCGAGCTTGCCGTCGTCGATGATGTACTCGCCGGGGTAGAGGCGGTTGGCAGCGGGACGCTCGCGAGCGGGTATTGTCACCAGAAAGTTGTTCTCGCGCAACCGTGATGGCCTGTAGGTGCCGGCGAACGTGATCATGACTGCGCCGCCGCGACCGGATGGCCCACCGTCGAGCGATTCGCGTCCGGTGTTGAACGTTTCGGCGATGTCGCGGCCGTCGTTTCCCACGGTGATGCTGCCATCGTGATGGAGCTCGACGAAGGTGCCGTTGTCTGCGGCCACGGTGGCCGCCGTGGCCTGCCCACTCTGTGGATCGAGGTCGACGGCGAAGTCGGGAACCTTGCGTGCACCGCGGGGCGGGTCCACGTCGAGCTCTCGGCCGACACCCAATGTGACGTACTGACCCAGCGCGGTGTGCCTGCCGGTGCCTGCGATCTCCCAGAGATGGTTTCTGGAGGCAACTTTGACGCGTCCGTCGAGAAAGATGCTGATCCAGTCGCGTCCGTTGGAGAGCACGACGCGTTTGCTGTTGGGTGCCATCGCTACAGGATCGTGCACAGCGTTGCGCTGGGCAATCGCAGGGCTTTTCAGTCGGTGGGCTGACGCCGGATGAAGTCCGACATGCCGGGCACGGTGAACGCGATCCGGCCGTGTTCGGGGGACCAGATCAGGCCCTTGCGGATCAAGGAGTCCCGGACATCGCTGACGCCCGTCGTGCTCACTCCCATTGCAGCGGCGACGACTCCCGAACGCGGTGCCTCGTCTGCGGCGAGCGCTATCGCACGCATGTAGCGGCGCTCCCTGTCGGAGGGGCGATTCCACCGCGAGGGGAAGAACCCCTCGTCCAGCGCTCGCCGGCCTTCCTCGACCGCGAGGTGGGCGTCGTCTTCGTCGAATACTGCTGTGGCGGCGACGTTCCAAACGGCCTTGCCGTACTCCTGCAGAAAATACGGGTACCCGCCGCTGGCCTCGACCAGAAGGGCCAGAGCATCGGGGGTGAAGGACCCGCCGTGCTGGTTGACCGGAATCTCCAGGGCTTCGGCGGCGTCGGGCGGCGCGAGGGGACCGATGGTGCTGTACGCAAACTGCCGCTCCGCGTAGGACCGGTTGTCGGCGAGCACCGACGGGAGATTGGGCAGGCCCGCGCCGATGACGAAGAACGGCCACTCGCGTTGGCTGGCTCGATGCTGCACCGATAGCAACGCGCCGAGTAGGTCGGAGTCGAGGTCTTGCATCTCGTCGATGAACAGCCCGAACGCGGTGCCCTTCTTCTTCATCGCGGCACTGATCGCCTCGACGAGCTCTTCCAGGTCGAGGTCGATGTCCCCGCTGGCGGCACCGTGATCGAGCGACACTTCGACTTTCGCCGGTCCCAGGCCGACACCGAGGGTGAACCCGCGGGCGAGGGAGATCAGGTCATCGAGAGCTTTCTGCATCTGATGTTTGCGGCTGAACCGGCGCAGGCCGGCGGCGAGTTCGGACCCGAGCTTGGCGCGCACGGCGCTGACGCCGGACTCGTTCGGCCGCGCCTCCAACCCAATCGTCAACCAACCTTGACGTTCGGCGTGCTCGGACAAGTTGTTGAGCAGGGTGGTCTTGCCGACACCGCGCAGGCCCGACAGGATCATGCCGCGGTCGTAGTTGCGGTTCTTGCTCCGAGCCACGAGAAGGTCGAATTCTTCGCGTTGGCGGGTTCGCCCCTCCAGCGCTGGTGGCCGCAGCCCTGATCCTGGTTTGAAGGGATTCAAGGCGGGGTCCATATGGAGAACTATAGTCATTTATGGTGTTCTGTCCATAAGTAGTCATAATGTTCCATACTGCGCGTTCGCAAACGCAACCCTTGGCGTTCTCGGTCGTCGTTGGACTGGACTGCGTGACAGAGGTGGCTGCCTCCGCGAGCAACTCCGCAGTTCAAGGACTCGGCGCGCCACCGGTCGGGCGCTACCGACTCGCGATCGACGACGCACGCGACGCGCCTGCCGTACACACGGTATCGGCCGATCGACCAGAGCGCGGCTACGTTCATCTCGATGCGGAAGTTTCGCCGCGCCGGTCGGTTCGATGCTCCTCCAACCCACAGCTTCTGGTGTTTCAATGAGTCGAGAAATTCGAAGTGCCCCCGGAGTGCTGGTGACGAGGATGGTCTCTTGAAGAAAAGTGTCGTCGCAGTGGGTGTGGCGAGTTTTCTGTTCGCGGTCGGATGCTCATCCGACGGACAGACGACAGCAGAACTGGATCGGCCTACGCAGCCGGCAGCGACTTCCGAACCGTCGACTTCTCCGACGGCGACTGCAAACACCGGCGAGAGTCCGAGAGGGAACAAGGTCAAGGCGTTCGACGAACGGGCGGGCCTTGGCTGCGAGAGCGGCGGCGGGTTTCCTTGTGAGGTCGAATTCGTGGTCGGAGCGCCAGTACCTGCGTCGGAATGCTCGACGACGCAGTACCAGCCGGAGTTCGGATCGATCCTGGCATTCCCCATTCGAGTCGAGATCTTGCCTGGTGTGAACGTAGCGCAGTACACGGCCATGTTCACCACTGATTCGTTTTCGGCCGTTCTCGAATCGGGCGTGACAATTCCCGAAATTACGTCGCCGGCGGCATGGGTGTGCGCCGAGTCCAACAATTCGATCCCGTCGCAGCTGTCGCCTGCATCCACGTACGAAGGTTTCATGGTGCTCGACGTTCCCACTGATTCGACCACGATCGTGTTCCAGCCAGTTGTCATGGAGCCTGGCCAGGGAGGGTGGGAATGGCCGCTGTAGCGGCACCGTGTTCGGCCATCGACCCGGTCGCCCGCATCAACGCGCGTCCCGCATGACCGGCGACACCGTCGTGGCCTCCGAATCGGCCCGGCCGCCGCAGAAAGCGGACGTCCTCGCCCGGGCCTGCGCGGCCCTGACCGCCGGAGACGCGGACGCCGCCAAGGCCATCATCGGCACCGACTACCCACACGTTGTCGGCACCGCAGCGCAACGCCGATACACGCTGCTCGAGATGCTGCGCACGTTCTACCGCGACGGCTTCCTCGACCGCTACTCCGGCGACCGACTGATCCACCCGGGAGCATTGCGGTTGCTGTCGGTCGTGCTGCCGAACGAGTTTCCCGCACAACCGAATTGGAAGATGACCGAGACCCATTTCGCGTTCTGGGAGCTGTTCCCGACCATCGATCACCTCGACCCGGTCGCTCGCGGGGGAGCAGACGAGGCATCGAACTGGGTCACCACCTCGATGCTGCGCAACTCCGCCAAAGCGCACTGGAGACTGGACGAGCTGGGATGGACCCTGCACCCGCCCGGCGATGCACAGCACTGGGACGGCCTGGCGGGCTGGTTCACCGACTACCTCACCGGCCGCCCCGACCTCGCCGCCTCCTCGGCCTATCTAGGTCGGTGGCTGCGCGCCACCCGCGCCGTTCAGGCCGAACGCGCCTGAATCGCGGGGCACGTCGAGACGGCAGCCGCCAGGGCAGTCCCCGTGCCCGCTGACAGCGTGGCCGCGACCGATAAGCAGCCCTTATGTCAGGCCACCCCAGGGGCCAATTCGCAGGCTCGGCATCGGCCAAATCGTTAGGCAACAACAGGATTCACCGGTGTTATTGCTGTCCAGCAGACCAGGTAGATGTCGTTGGAGTCGATCACCGGCAGCACCGGCGGCGCGGGAGGCGGAGTCAGCCCGCGAAGATCGGCCAAGTCCCGCAACGCAAGAACTCTGTCGCGGTCCGATACGCCCGCCATGGTCAGCTCGCGGCGAATCTCGCGTTGAATACGAAGCGCATACGGTGCATTGAGCCTGGTCGCCAGCGAATCCTGCAGATCGCCGAGAAAGCTGCCGTGATCGCGAACCAGAGCGGCCGCATCGCGCATCACCCGCGGTACCTGAGCTGCGAGATTAGCAGGGTCGGTCTGATACATCCACTGCGTGTGGATGTGCTGTTGCGCTACTACCCACGCGGAGAACGCGGCCTCGTACATGGTTTCGCCCAGGACCACCGGCGTCGTCTCGACCTGAGGGTCGGCGTGCGCCAGACACGACAGAGTGTCCTCGACAACGACGGGGTCGTCGCCGAGAGTCTGCACGGTCAAGTCTGCATTCAGGGGGACATATCGATACCAGGGCTTCGCGTGGTCACCGATACGCGCGCAGAACACGAAGCCAGGATCCGCTCCTGCTCGCGCGAAGCCGGTGCCCGAGCCCCACGGCAGGGCGAGGACGCGATGCTTGGTGTTCGTGTCGCGGAACGCCTTGGCCAGTCGCCTGCGGTATTCCTCTCCGGAGAGCGTGGCGTTGCCGTCATCGTTGAACAGCGCCGCTTCTTCCCGTCGGATCTGCTCGATGCGCTCTCGTGTGTCGGTGATGCTGCGATCGACCGGGGCGACGCCGGGGAGGACTTCACCGACACCGATCGACGCCGCCGCTTGTTTGAGCTTGCGTTGCAACCGTTCTTCCAAGCGCAGCAGCCTGTCGAGGTCGACGTCAGGGAAGAAACACCGCATGAACACTTCCGTGTGGGGTGATCCGATGCGGTCGATGCGGCCATGGCGCTGCACCAGACGCATCGGGTTCCAGGGCAGGTCGTAGTTGATGATGTGCCGAGCCTGCTGCAGATTGACGCCTTCGGCGAGAACGTCGGTGGTCACGATGAGGTCGTACTTGTCTTCTTCCACGCCGGTTCCGGCGGTGAGCGGCGCGAAACCGATGATGACGTCGGACCGGTTGATCTTGTCCGGACCGCTCACGGTGACCGCGCGTCCTTGATACGCGGCAAGCCGCGGATCGGTTTGTATGGCACCCAGCAAGGCAGTCTCGAGGTATCGCGCGGTGTCCGCGAAGTAGGTGAACACCAGAACCTTGCGCTTGTTGCGGGTGTCCTGCTCGCCGATGCCCTCGGCCGTGGCGTCGTGGGCGATGGTGGCGAGCTCCTCGACGAGCGCCTTGATCTTCGGGTCGGTGCCCGAATGGACCGTGCGTACCCGGAGCTCGAACGCTTCGAGCAGGGCGCGGTCCGCGCGCACGGTGTCGGTGAGCGCCGCGACATCGTAATCAGCGGCAGGAGCAACACCGTCCAGATCGTCCAGGGAGTCCATCCACTCGTCGACGTCCTCGACGTTGGTCGTTGCCCACTCCCGCAGGGTGTCGCCGGTCAGGACCAGGCCGGCCTCCAGTGCGGCGAGAAACTGATCGTGGGAGCCGATCATCTTGCCGACGGTGCGCTCGAACGCAAATGACGACGACTCGAATCGCTTGAGCAGACCTGACCGGAGCAGACCCGCATTCTGAGCCTCGTACTGCTCGGTGTCGCCGTCCTTGCGAAAGCGGGAAGGCACGTACCGCGCCATGGTCAGCACCGCACCGGGGTCGTCGAGGATCACACCGGCGGCGAGGGCATCGGAATCGGTGTCATCCTGCACGTTCGCGCCGAGCGCGATCGCGAGGTCGTCGAACACTCCGGGCAGTACCTCGTTGAGGTTGTAGTCGACCTTGACCACCCGGCAGGTCGGGAACGTAATCTCCTTCTCGACACCGTTGATGACGATCTTGTCCCCGACGTAGTGGTTCTTGACGAACCGACGG
Organism: Rhodococcus sp. NPDC077669; assembly: GCF_040686915.1. NCBI lineage: Bacteria > Bacillati > Actinomycetota > Actinomycetes > Mycobacteriales > Nocardiaceae > Rhodococcus > Rhodococcus sp. NPDC077669. Next base: position 58,991 of record NZ_JBFBMD010000015.1, read on the forward strand.
GTGCGGCGAACGGCCACTTCGTCGAGGACGTCGAACAGATGCTCGGGGGAGAGATCATCGGGATTCATCGCGATTGCACGCTGAAAGTACGCGCGAAGCGAGGGGATACCGACATCGCCGAACGCAGCATCGTTCGGCGCGAAATACGTGATCAAGTTGTACAGATCTCCGAGACTGTTGTTGACCGGCGTCGCAGTCAGTTCGACGAGATCCTTCGGATTGGGACCGGACAGCAACTGCCGCATCGCATCTGCGCGCAGCGTCTTGTCGTTGCGGAGCGCGTGGGCCTCGTCGACGACCACCATGGCGTATTCGTCGAGCGCTTGCAGCCTCGCTGTTCTCGCACCTGCGTCTTCGATGTCCGCGACGAGCTGCTCGAACGACAAGACGTCGGCACGCAGATTGTTGTCCCGCAGGAACGGGGTCCATGTCGAATCACGCAAGGTGGCCGGGCAGATGATCAGTACCTTCTGGCGGCGATCGAAGACGGCTTCATGAATCAGCTCGCCGGCAAGAAAGGTCTTGCCGAGTCCGACTTCGTCGGCGATGAGGACGCCTTTACGCCGTGCGAGGATGCGGCGGGCCCGCCAGACACCGTCTGCCTGGAAGGCCGTCAAACCCAGTCGGGAGGAGAGGGCGGTCTCCTCGTCGAGGTCAGCTCCGTAGAGCTCGAACAGCATTCGGAGAAACACATCCCACGGTTGGTGCTGTGACCAGCGAGCCTCGAACAAGGCAGCCAGATCGTAGGGTGCCGATGCCTCCCATTGTTCGTTGAACCAGTCCAGTACCTGGTTGACGGTGTGGGGGTCGTACTTGCCGAGGTTGAGTTCCTTGTTCTTGGCGAGACCGGCGTAAGTGAAGTTCGACGATCCGACGATGACGGCTGTCGCATCTGTTTCGACGATGAAGGCTTTGCCGTGCAGAAAACCCTGCTCGTAGCGGCGAACCTGAACGGACGGATTGTCTTTCAACCATCTAACGAGTCGGCGGGCTTGCTGGTCGGATTCTCGTGTGAACCCCAGGAGATCGCGGTCCTCTTCCAACGAGCGACGGTGGCCCTCAAGCGCACGCTGTATTTCAGGCGATGGGCCGCGGCGACGACGGCGCTCGGCAAGGGCACGTATACGTGGGCGGTCTTCGGCCTCTGTGGGTTCGGCACCGAGCAGGAGCCTCACCCCACCGGTTTGCGCGAGTTCCTCGGCGAGCAGGTTGAATCCGCCGGGGTTGAAATAAGCCGTAGCGATGGCCAAGGCAGGGGGAACGACAAGACGAGTACGAAGGCCTCCCAAGAGGCTGTTGATCGCGTCCGCGACCCGTTCGATCCCTTCCCTGTTGGTGCTGAACTCCGAACGATACGTCGCATTCGGTCCGTCGTTGATCACTTTGTCACCTTGGCCTTCCATGAATCGAAATGACTCAAAACCGCGGTCAAGCGCGGTTGGTAGTTCCATCCTCGGTGGAAGGTTTCGAAGACATGCACGACCTCGTCGCGGTCGAGGTCGTACAACAGGCTGACCAGCGCATCGAGTTCGGCAATCAGGTCAGACTTCATCGTCTCGTCTGCGACGGAACCGGTTGTGACCCCGACTTCATCAGCCCACTTACGGTAGCGCTCATCAGTAGCTGCCAGCCGTCCGGCAATTTCGACTACCTGCTTTCGCAAAACACTGTCAGGGTCTGGCCGTGGGACAGGAAGACCATTGAGAATGTGGAAATTCATGCTGAGCTCAACGACCGTACGCGCGATCCAGTCCAGCGGAATGCTGCACAGGACACCGAGGAGATACGCTTCGTCTCGGCTATCTCCTGACGGAAACAAAAAGTACGGCGCTTTATTAGTGGCAACCCGCCCGGCGGGAACCAATACAGCGCGCATCGTCCGGGTATCAGTCGATCGCGATATATCCCTGAACATGATTCGAGTATTCAGGCACGGCAGAGTGGTCTCATCTTCAATTTGGGATTGAGAGAATTCGGAGAACGCGGACCTTTTCAGTCGTGCCTGTCGGTGCCGGCGAGATTGGAGCTCGGCCTGTGCATGTTTGGGGTCCGCCCATCCGTAGTAAGTTCCGGTGTCGGGTTGCCATATGTCGAAAGAAGCACCTTTGAAAACCGGCCATCCGACTGCCTTGGATAGATCTGTCGAAAAATGCTTCTTGTCGTTTGTCGCGTCGAATTCACGTTGAGGACGTGCCCTCCACGATCCTGAACGGACGTCGAGCCGCGGGTGTGACCGCATCTTGATGAAGATCGACAGCGCCGCAGCGTCTGGAATTGCAGGGAAAGCTGCGCCGTCGGACCATCCCCGAAAGTCTTCCGTCGATACTCCCGCACTCCCCAATCCAACTTTCTGTCGATACTCGGAAAGTGAGGCGAACGGCCCGCGAAGCTTAAGCGCACCGGAGTATTGCTGGCCCTTTCTGATCGTCACCAGGCCAACCGTGTAGCGGTGCTCCATGTCATCGAATACCCATCCTTTAGTGTTGACCAGAAGGGTCACGTCGGAGAAAGTGCCGTTCGTTAAAATATCTTCACGCCACTCGGCACTGCCCGCGGCGCTGAGAGCGCTTCGCGGTAGGACAACCCCGATCGCGCCGTCTTGGCGAAGTGCCTGCCAGAATCTCCAGGTAAACGCCTTGTACAGGTCTGGATCGCCCGTGCCCATCCCCGGAAACGGGCCCTTGAGAAGAGCGCCGCGCAGCAGACCGGCCTCAATGATTGCTGCCTCGTACTCGGTGACGAGGTCCGTGCGCGTTTCTTCGAGTTCTGCAATCCGCTCCTTCTGCGCTTTATCTTTCAAACTCTTCAAACCAGGGAAGCGAAGTGCCCACCATCCCAGTTTTTCTACGGTGGTTTCTTCCCACGGGGGGTTGCCAAGGAGAACGTCGAAGCCGGGTCGTTCGCGGAGAAATACCTCAGGGAAGAGGACGGGAAAATGCGCTGCTTGAAGATGCCTGATCTGTTGCTGCACGTCACTTTTCTTTGCGGCGCGGATCGCAGAGTCCGGGGTCGCGACCCGACTGATCAATCCCAGCCTGGTGGCAATAGCGGCGTCGAAGATCGCCGAGACGCCGTGTGCGTCCTTCCGTGCCTGAGCATGTGCTTTGGTAGCTTCTCGGACTTCCTTCTTGGTTGCTTCGGATGTCCTGGCGACCCTTAGTAGTCGTTCGCGCGCGGTGTTCAGTTCTTCGAGGATCTGGTCTTCGAAGATGCTGATTGTGCCGTCGCTTGCGTCGGGGTCGAGGATGTCCAACACTTCCTCGACGGTGGCGATTCCGGTCAAGCTATTGCCCACGACCAATCCGTGCGACAGTGAGCTCATTGGGAGTCCTGGCACGAATGTGTGGATCCAAATAGCGAGGCGCGCCAGCTCAACGGCAATGAGATTCAAGTCCAAGCCGTAGATGCATCGCCGCGCGATTTGCCGGCGCAGGACCGCGCGGGTTTCTAGCTCGATGTCGAGTGATTCCGGCCCCAGCGCCTCTTGGGCGGTAACGGTCAGCCGGCGTAGTTCCTCCGTCACCTCTGGTATCGGGTGATTCGCGAGAAACGTCGCGAACCGGTTTTCGATGCGGTCTATTGCTGCTACCAGGAAGTGTCCGGATCCCATCGCGAGGTCGGCTACGCGGAAATCGAAGAACTTGTCGGCGGCCCGAGCGTCGTCACCTTGCTCAAGCAGGAGCACAATGGCCTCAAGATGCGCGGTGAGGGCTGGTTCGAGAGATGCGTCGAGCAGGTGCTCGACGGCGAACGCTTTGGTGAAGTAGGAGCCGGACGCTTTTCGTGAGCCGGAGGCATTGTGAAAGTACACCTGGCCCGATGGGATCTCGACCATGTCCGAGGATTTCGCAGGTAGATAGGCACCCGTCTTGGGGTCGACTGTCAGATCATGCGGCGCGACACTCAATGATGATTCGAGAAGGCCTTCATAGATCGTGCCGAACTCGCGTACAGACAATGATCGAAAGTCGACGGGACCGAACGTTCCGTCTTCTCCGGTGTCTACGACGAGCGCTTTGAGAGCTGGGCCGATCTCGTCGTTGGTCAGTCGCATCGCGGCTATTGCCTTGCCCGATGGGTGCATCTCGTCACTTGCGAAGAGACCACCGTTGTATGCCGGCACACCCCACTCTTTGTTTCCGTCGTCGACCGCGCGCCAGATCGCCAGGAGGTCGTCCCACCGGTCGGTGGCCGCCGGGTCGAACGTTATGTCTGGGTTCTCGGCCAGTTCGCGTGCGGTGGTCTTAAGGGCTTTCTTGGTGTATCGAGGGTTGCGTTGGTAGGGGAGCAGGCCACGGTCTTCTGCGTAGGAGACGAAGAGAAGTCGGAACAAGATGATCAGGGTTTGGTGGTAGGCCTCCCCGAGATCGGCCTCCGATGTGGCACCCATCCGGTTCGCGACAGCCACTGCCAGTTGAGGGACCACGTCGACGTAGACCCGGTCGCGGAGCCGCTTTCCGAGTGCGGCGGCGTGATTGGACGAGGCGTCGAGTATCGCGGAGACGCTGCCGTTGGAGCTCAGTGCATTGGACGAAAAGAGCAAAGGAAGGTACGCCGCATCGCTGTCGGCGAGCAACGCCAAGTCCAGTTCCGTGAATGTCTCTGCCTGACCCTTCCGCCCGACGCCGACGTCGGGTTTGGCGGGATAGAGCCGAATCTGTGTCCCTCTGGTGATGACCAGCCAAGGCAAGCCTTGTTGTTGGGCAATAGCCAGACCTTGCGCGACCGGCGATACTGCGCCAAAGCGAGCTGTTGGACGATCAAATACCTCGTGGTCATCGAGCAGAACGGCCACTGCGCGGTGGGTATCGTTCGACATCAGGATCAGCGCAACAGATCCGTGGGGCGTCGCCTTGTATCCCAGGCCGCGAATCAGATCGGTTCCGCGCTGCCGCAGTAGTGCGCTTCCCTTGTCGCGTTCACTCTGCCAATCCGGTCGTGTAGGAACACCTGCCCTCAGTTCGTGAGAGGCGAATAATCCAGCGTTGGTAAGGCCGGCAACCAGTTGATCTTTTTGTCCGATCAGCAGCCGATGGAAGGCGCGTTCAGCGTTGGCCTGGTCTGGCGCAGAGAGCGCGGCCGCGCAAATCCTCTCGACCTGCGATAGGTCTAAGTCAGTCAAGACGACAGGGTCGTCCTTAGTGCCACACACAGCAGCCTTGTAAGTTCCGTCGACAACGTAAGCAACAACGAGAACGACCGGCGCTGCCCGACGTCCCCATCTGATGGACCACAACCGACGAACCTCGTCCACTTTGGGTCTAATCGCCGCAGAGGCCACCGCGATTTCCAATGCGTCGGTGCCGTCCGCGATGAGAACTCTGTCAGTAACGAGCGACACCGGGGCACCGGTTGGCTTCGTCCACGGGATTTCACGGACATCCGCGTCACCGAGGAACTGCTCGAAGTCGCTCACTAAGCCTCCGTGGGGGTTACTTCAATCACGAGATCAACGTTGTCGACCCTAGTTTGCGGAGGTCGAACGAAGAGTGATCGGCCCATATGCAGCGTGGCTGACAGGCCATACTGGTGCTCATCACAGCTGACATCTCGTGATGTGCAGCATCCCAACGCCCGCAGAAGTGGCCCAGAGAGAACGGTGGAAATTGGGCGAGTGAGGGACGGTCACGTGGACTCGCTACCTGGATTCGCGTTCTTCCCGTACGAGGCCGGGTCCAGATCGAGCGGTCCGTGGCGGGTAGAGAGACATAAGCAGTTGCTCTGGCATGAGGTCGGCGAAGCGAGGGTGTAATCGAAGAGTGGTTCTTTTCGTGTCGGTGGGCGTGGGCATACTTGGCACCAAGTGCAGCGACCGTCATCAGGCGTCGCATCTGGGCGACACCTACTCGGAGATCCTCACGGGGATGCACCAGCCGGTGACGACGATCGGAGAGATGTGGCAGAAGAGACGGAGCCTGGCTATACAGGTCAGGCTGGAGAGGACTCGTACCTGCTAGCGCAGGTACGAGAGTCCTTCGGTCGCGTGGTCTACAGCCACAAAACTCGCGAAAAGCAGGCCGACATTTGCTTCACGAAGCACCGGTGGCAGCAGGGCGTCCTTATTGCGCTCACGGCTGTCAGCTCCGGCACCTTCCTGGTCGCGGTGGTCGGCCTATTCGGAGACTCGGCACTTACCAGTCTGGTCACATCGTTCATCGCGCTCCTGGTGACCTGGATCAGCCTTGGGGCCAAGAATTTCAGGTTCGCGGACGAATCCGACGCCCATCGCGGCGTCGCCTCCCAGCTCTGGGACATCCGTGAGTCTTACATCTCCTTGATCTCCGACCTGATGTCCGGCGGCATCTCCGATGAGCAGGCCAGGACTCGGCGCGACGAGCTCCAGGAGGCCACCCGCGGCGCTTACGCAGACTCTCCTAGGACGACCTCGAAGGCATACACACGGGCGCAAGAAGGACTCAAGCACAACGAGGAGATGACCCTCTCTGGCAACGAGATCGACCTGTTCCTCCCCGAAGCGCTTCGTCTCAGTCGGGGCGAGGCACGATCGTGAAGACATCGGAAATCTTCGACGCGTTACTCGCGAACCTCAAAGTCGGCGGCACGGCGGCGTCGGTCGGGGCGCGCAGAGACGAAATTACGAAGTCGCTGAACAAGGACTTCCGGTCCAAGGACGGCGACACCGCCCACAAGTTGATGGTCGGCTCCTACGGCCGGCACACCGCCGTCAAAGGTGTTTCCGATCTCGATATTATTTACATCCTCCCTTCCGATATCCGGACCGATTACAGCAGTGAGTCCGGTCCGCGGAGGATGCTCGAGCGCGTCCGGGACGACCTGAAGGCTCGCTACTCGAACACCGACATCCGCGTCGATCAGTGCGTTGTGCGCGTGCAATTCACGAGCAACGCTTTCAAGTTTGAGGTCCAGCCAGCGTTCGAGAACTCTGATGGCAGTTTCGATTACCCGGACACAGCCGCTGGAAGTTGGAAGGTCACCAGGCCTCGCGCCGAGATCGAGGCCACAAAGGCGTGCAACGACCGCACGTCGACGAATATGCGGCATCTTGCGAGGATGGCCCGAGCGTGGAAGAACGCCAACGGTGTAGGTATCGGCGGCCTGCTCATTGACACACTGGTGCATCGGTTCTTCGCCCAGACCACTGACTACGACTCGGCTGGGAGTGGATCGTTCGATTTGATGGTCCGCGACTTCTTCGGCTTCCTCCACCAGGAGCCGGACAAGGACTTTTACCTGGCACTGGGCAGTAGCCAGCGAGTAAAGGTCAAGGCGCGGTTCCAGCCGAAAGCCAAGAAGGCATACAACCGTTGCCTCGAAGCGATCGCTGAAGAGGGCAAGGCTTCGGCGAACAAGAAGTGGCGCGAGGTCTTTGGAACATCAGTGCCACTCAAGGCCGTCGTCGAATCGGCTCGCTCTTTCGACAACACCGAAGAGTTTGTCGAGCAGAAGTACCCGATCGACGTCCAGTACATGCTCGCAATTGACTGCACCGTTGCCCAAAACGGTTGGCGTCCGGCATCCCTGCGCGAGATGCTCCACGCCAAATCTCTGCTTCTGCCTAACAAGGAATTGGACTTCACCATCGCCGAGTGCGACGTTCCTGGTTCATACGATGTCCGTTGGAAAGTGCTCAACCAAGGTGATGAAGCCGAGCGTCGGAACCAAATTCGCGGGCAGATCGTCGAGCCGAACCGCGTGACCGGCAGGCACGAACGCACCTCCTTCCGCGGCGAGCATGTGGTCGAATGCTATGTGGTACAGGATGGAGTAGTGGTCGCACGGGACCGCATTGACGTGCCGATCAGCGCGACGCCTGGTGCTTCCGCCTAGTTGATACCGCCTTGACGCGCAGGGGACCGGCAGTCGACCTGGCGTCAGATAGGGAGGCACAAGGAAGCCATCGAGCGTGACCGAATCGGGAATCGGGTGCGATTCGTGTCCGCTAATTTGTGTCATCTTTACCGGACGGCGTCGGCCTGACGCGCTTCGATCCGACGCGACTGGCCAAGTTACGATCCTTGGTGCGTTCGCTGGAGAGAGCGCGCGGGGCAGCTGCCATCCTTGCCACGGATTCGTCGGAGCTCAGTTACCACGAACTCGCCTCTTCAATTGCTCTGTTGAACGCCTCGCAGACGCCGTCTTCGTTGATGAGCCGGGATCAAACCACACCGCGTCGAGCTTGCCAGTTTTTCGATCGACTGCACACGTTTCACGAGCGAACGAGTTGCGCTGCTAACGCGCGGCTGACCAGTTATTTCTACAACGACATTCGTTACCGATAACAGATATTATGTCAGGTAAAGTGCTGCATATTGTTCCAGCACTTCGCTTTTCGAATATACGAGGAGCTAGCGAGGGAGGATCGAGCCAGGCAGATCGACCTGTACATGGCAGTGACCGTTCCGCGCATTTCGAGCCGTCCTCGGTAGAAGCTTGATGAGACCACCGTGAGGATCTCGCAGCAGCGCTATGCGATGCCGGTACGGACAGCCGAATCGACGGTCCTCCACGTGACGTGACCGCCGTCTACGGATCCGGTACGGACGGCACGTCGACACCGATGGTCGAGCGGGCTGCTGGGGAGCCGACGCGCTCGTACGCAGCCGTCATGTCGATGGACGAGACCGAAGCGACGCTGGTCAGTGCATCGGACACAGTGATGATTCGCCCGTTGACGTACGGGCGGATCTTGAAGAGCTCCTCGACGACCGGGCGCGGTATCTCGATGGTTCTGGTCAGTGCGAAGTCGATGTCGAAAACTACGACCACGACCACGTCGTAATCGCTATCGCGGATTGCGCTGAGGTTTCGTCTGCCTCGAAGCTCGGTCTGCCGCATTCCCTTGACCTGCAAGCGACGCCCGCTCGGATCCTGGACATCCCAGCCTTTCTGGGAGAACGAACCTCGCTGGCCACCGTAGTGCTCGTGCACTATCGCCTCAGCGATGTCACCAACCGGGTTGTTGTTCGTTCGAACTACTCCCCGGACACGGAGTTCGTTCATGGTTCCGGCCCACAGGCGCAGCAGCTCGGCAATGGTCAACGACGACAGGTCTACAGGCACGGCGGCCATGGTAGGCCCGGAAGTCGTCCGGGAACGGAGCGCCCACGACCGCGCACCTGACGTCGATGGACAGCATCGTAGAGATGGTCGACGGCCGACTTCGGGCCGATGCGTCGAGGAAGTGAATCGGGGGCCCCGTCGTCGGACCCCGCGGGTCGAGGATTGGTCATTTGCTTCGGATCGCTATGCGGTATTGCCTGCGAACAGGAGTTCTGGTTCACTAAGTAAATCAGCATTAGTAATCGATTGGAGCTTTCGATGACGCGCAGAGCAGTGGTGGCGGGTGTGGGAATGATCCCCTTCGCCACACCGAGCAAGTCCGATACCTACGACGTGATGGGCACTACTGCCGCGCGCGCGGCATTGGCCGACGCCGGAATCGAGTACAACGTCATCCAGCAGGCGTACGCCGGGTACGTATACGGCGATTCCACGTGCGGCCAGGCCGTCGTGTACGGACTTGGGTTGACCGGTATCCCCGTCATCAACGTCAACAACAACTGCTCCACCGGCTCCTCCGCCCTGTATCTCGCGCGGCAGGCCGTCGAATCCGGCGCAGTCGATGTCGCACTGGCGGTCGGGTTCGAGCAGATGCAACGCGGCGCACTGTCGATGGGCTACTCCGATCGACCGAGTCCGTTCGAGCGCTTCGACGAGGTGATGGATCAGATCCAGGTCCGAGACGAATCCCCCTTTGCCGCACAGATGTTCGGAGGTGCAGGCAAGCAGTACGCAGACAGGTACGGCACCTCGCCCGAGACGTTCGCAAAGATCTCCGTCAAGTCCCGGTTGCATGCGGCGAACAATCCCTACGCGGTGTTCAAGACCCCGACGAGCGTCGAAGAAGTGCTCGCATCGCCGCACATTTACGGCTCACTGACCCGGTTGCAGTGCTGCCCGCCGACCTGTGGGGCCGCTGCGGCGGTCATCGTCAGCGAGGAGTACGCGAAGAAGAACGGGCTCGACGCCTCGATCGTGATCAAAGCGCAGGCCATGACCACCGATTTCGCCTCGACGTTCGACGAGAAGGACATGACCAAGATCGTCGGCTACGACATGTCGAAGGCAGCGGCGCAGCAGGTCTACGAGATGTCCGGTGTCGGCCCCGAGGACATCCGCGTCGTCGAGCTGCACGACTGCTTCACCGCCAACGAGCTGCTCACCTACGAAGCGATCGGTCTCACGCCCGAGGGAACGGCCGAGAAGTTCATCAACGACGGCGACAACACCTACGGCGGCCGAGTCGTCACCAACCCCTCCGGCGGGCTGTTGTCCAAGGGGCATCCGCTCGGCGCGACCGGCCTGGCACAGTGCGCAGAACTGGTGTGGCAGTTGCGTGGACAGGCCGAGAACCGTCAGGTCGAGGGAGATCTCAAGGTCGCTCTGCAACACAACATCGGACTCGGCGGTGCCGCCGTGGTCACCCTGTACGAGAAGGTGAGCTGAGAATGTCCATCGATCCCGCAGCGATCGGGACCGAGCTCGAGCCGGTCGCGATCACCGTCGATGCAGCGCGGTTGCGCTTCTTCGCCAAGGCAATCGGGGAAACGAACCCCGTCTATATCGATACCGATGCGGCCCAGGCCGCCGGGCATCCGGATCTGCCGGTGCCGCCGACGTTCCTGTTCTCCATCGAGCTCGACAGCCCCGATCCGTTCGCGTGGATGTCGGACCTCGGTGTCGATCTGCGCTTCGTCTTGCACGGTGAGCAGATCTTCACCTACCACTCGACGGCACATGCAGGCGACACCTTGACCGCGAGGTCGACCATCACCGATATCTACTCGAAGAAGGGCGGTGCGTTGGACTTCGTCGTCAAGGACACCGCCGTGACCCGAGCCGACGGATCCGCCGTCGCCGATCTTCGCGCAGTGCTCGTCGTACGCAACCCGGGAGGCGGACAATGACATCCACCGAACACATCACGGTCGGGACCGAACTTCCGGCCCTGGACGTCGGCAGAATCTCTCGAACCACGCTGGCGCTGTTCGCCGGTGCATCGGGCGATCACAATCCGATGCACATCGATATCGACGTCGCGAAGTCTGCCGGCCTCGAGGACGTCTTCGCCCACGGCATGCTCTCCATGGCCCACCTGGGTCGGTTGCTGACCAATTGGGTTCCGCAGGAATCGATTCGGTCCTACCGGGTTCGGTTCGCCTCCATCACACCGGTATCGGCCAAGCCGACCGCCACCGGCAAAGTCGTCTCCATCGACGACTCGGCCGGAACCCGAACCGCCACTGTGGAACTCACCGTCACTCTTGCCGACGGCACCGTCACACTCACCGGCGACGCCGTCGTCGCACTCGACTGAAAGAGACCGTTCACATCATGGGAAATCTCGACAACAAGGTCGCCATCGTCTCCGGTTCCGGACGCGGCATCGGCCGTGAAATTGCGCTCAAGCTCGCCCGCGAAGGCGCGAAGGTCGTCGTCAACGATCTCGATACCGCACCGGCCGAGGAAACCGTTGCCGCGATCACAGCAGCGGGCGGGCAGGCCGTGGCATGCGCGGGCAGCGTCACCGACGACGGCTTCGCCGAGCGGTTCGTGCAGACCGCAGTCGATTCGTTCGGCGGCCTGGACATCATCGTCAACAACGCCGGCTACACCTGGGATTCGGTGATTCAGAAGATGACCGACGAGCAGTGGGACGCCATCCTCGACGTGCACCTCAAGGCCCCCTTCCGCATTCTGCGTGCCGCGCAGCCCGTGATCGCCGCCGCGGTGAAGAAGGCCAAGCAGGACGGTCAGCCCGTGCCGTGCCGCAAGGTCGTCAACATCTCCTCCCTCGCCGGCACCGGCGGCAACCCCGGCCAAGCCAACTACTCCTCGGCCAAGGCAGGCATCACCGGTCTGACCAAGACGCTCGCCAAGGAGTGGGGCCGCTACAACGTCACCGTCAACACCGTGGCGTTCGGATTCATCAAGACCCGCCTCACCGAAGCCTCGGCCGACGGCGCAGCCACCATCGATGTGCAGGGCCGCGAGATCAAGGTCGGCGTCAACCCCGATCTGATGACCGCGATGGAGCAGATGATCCCGCTCGGGCGCGCCGGCGCACCCAGCGAAGCCGCGGGATCGGTGTACCTGCTGTGCACCCCCGAGTCCGACTACGTCAGCGCCCAGACCTTGGTCTGCGGCGGCGGCTTCAACTTCTAGGAGTCGACGATGAAGACAGCGGACTATCGGCCGACATGGATCGACGACGACGTCGTCGCGCTCAAGGACATGGCCACGAAATTCTTCCAGGCCGAGCTCCTACCGAACCAGGAACGCTTCGCCGAGCAGAAGTGCGTCGACCGGAGCTTCTGGAACGCCGCGGGAGACCTCGGTCTGCTGTGCGCCTCGATCCCGGAGGAATACGGCGGCGGCGGCGGGACCTACGCCCACGACTTCGCGATCTTCGACGCCCAGTACGGTCTCGGCGACACCAGCTTCGGCAACATGGTGCACAGCGGCATCGTCGCCCACTACATCCTTGCGTACGGAACCGAGGACCAGAAGCAGCGATGGTTGCCCAAGATGGCCACCGGTGAGATCGTCGGGGCGATCGCCATGAGTGAGCCGGGTGCCGGATCCGACCTCAAGACCATGCGCAGCAGCGCCCGCCGCGACGGCGATGACTTCGTGCTCAACGGGGCGAAGACGTTCATCTCCAACGGCAAACACGCCGACCTGGTCATCGTCGCCGTCAAGACCGATCCGTCGGCCGGTGCCAAGGGCGTATCGCTGATCGTCGTCGAGACCGCCGATGCCCCGGGATACCGAGTGGGGCGCGTGCTGGACAAGATCGGCATGAAGGGTCAGGACACCGCCGAGTTGTTCTTCGAAGACGTCCGTGTCCCGGCCGAGAATCTGCTCGGCGACGCCGGCGCCGGCTTCGCGTACCTGATGAAACAGTTACCACACGAGCGGTTGGTGATCGGGGTGTGCGCAGCCGCAGCAACGCAAACCGCTGTGGCTCTGACAGTGCAGTACACCAAGGACCGTGCGGCATTCGGCGGTCCGCTCTTCGACATGCAGAACACCCGCTTCCAGCTCGCCGAATGCGCCACCCTTGCTCACGTGTCACGAGTGTTCGTCGACAGCTGCATCGAGCGTCATCTGCGCGGCGAGCTCGACAGTGCGACCGCGTCGATGGCGAAGGCGTACACCACGGAGGTGCAGGGGCAGGTCGTCGACAAGTGCCTTCAGCTGTTCGGTGGCTACGGATACATGGCCGAATATCAGATCGCCCGGATGTACGCCGATGCCCGCGTGCAACGCATCTACGGCGGATCGAACGAAGTGATGAAGGACCTCATCGCGCGATCGCTGTAGCTGCTCCACCGCCCGACTCGAATCGAAGAGAAAGCGACGAACACTGTGGGACCTCTGGATGGCGTACGAGTGGTCGAGATTGCGAGCCTGGCTCCGGCCCCGTTCGGGTGCATGATCCTGGCCGATATGGGGGCCGAGATCATCCGGGTCGACCGCGCGGGCGGACGTGCATCGGCAGGTCTCACCCCGCCTGCCGGGCCTCTCGATCGCGGGCGGCGCAGCATCGCGGTGGATTTGAAGGATCCTGCCGGGATCGAGGCGGTACGCACACTGGTGGCCACTGCGGACGTGTTCGTCGAAGGATTCCGGCCGGGGGTGGCCGAACGTCTCGGCATCGGACCTACCGAGCTGCTCGAGATCAACCCGCGGCTGGTGTACGGGCGCATGACCGGTTGGGGCCAGGACGGCCCGCTGGCCCCGCGGGCCGGCCATGACATCAACTACATCGCCGTGGCCGGGGCGTTGGAACCGATCGGGCGCGCCGGTGAGAGGCCCCACGCGCCGATGAATCTGGTCGGCGACTTCGGCGGCGGTGGGTTGATGCTCGCGCTCGGGATCGTCTCGGCACTGTTCGAGCGGGAGCGGTCCGGGCAGGGACAGGTCGTCGACGCTGCAATGGTGGACGGGGCAGCGTTGTTGACCACGTTCATGCACGGCATGCACGCCAGCGGCATGTGGGACGGCCCGCGGGGAACCAACGCCCTCGACGGTGGAGCGCCGTTCTACGACACCTACGAAACATCCGACGGTCTGTATATGGCCGTCGGATCGGTGGAGCCGCAGTTCTACGCGCAACTCCTCGACGCCCTGGGCGTGATTGCGGCCGAGATCCCCTCCCAGTTGGATGCCGCCGCATGGCCGGAGCTGAAGAAGCTGATCGCAAGCAAATTCGTGCAGAACACTCGCGCGCATTGGACGGAGGTGTTCGCAGACTCCGACGCCTGCGTCTCCCCCGTGCTGTCGCCATGGGAAGCGCACGAGCACCCGCACAACAAGGCTCGCGAAGCGTTCATCGAGGTCGGTGGGGTCGTGCAACCGGCACCGGCCCCCCGGTTCGACCGAACGGTCAACGCGGTTCCGGTCCCGATGGACGACGGCGGTCGCGACGTGACCGAGACGCTCACCCGCTGGGGTCTCGGGGCGGACACCGTGACCGCGATGACCTCCTCGGGCGCAGTCCGCTGACCGATACGTGCGATCAGCGATCGAGCCCGAGTACCGCGTCGCCGATGCAGGCGAGCTCGTGAACGAGTTCGCCTGCCGGTGTCGTGGTGAACCGATCGACCGCGATGTTGACGACCACGATGTTGACCACCGTGATCGCGGCGAGGACGGTTGCCCGCAGTTCCTCGGTATCGGTATCGGTACCGGGATGAACAGAGGCCAGAAGATGAACCCACTCGTCGACGTATTCGCGCTGCCTGGACCGCAGCTGGTGCCGCAACGGGTCGGTCAGACTCGCCGTTTCGTTGACCACGATGGTCACCAAAGCAGGATGATCGGTCATCGACTCGATGTACGACACCAACGACAGATGCACGCCGTGCGCCGCAGATTCCGCGTGTGCGAGCGCTTTGTTCAACCCGATGTCAAGCATGTCGGCACCCCGATTGAGTGCGGCGATGAGAATGTCGTCCTTCTTCGCGAAGTGGTTGTACACGCTCGGTCCGGCCATTCCGGCGGATTGCCCGATCTCGTCCATCGTCACAGCGTGGAAGCCGCGTTCGGCGAACAGTGTTGTCGCTTCACCCAGAAGGACTTCTCGCCGAGAGCGGCGCGTGTGCCGTGGCGGTGCGAGTGTCCTGACAGGGTCGACGCTCGGTTCCGGCTGATCGAAACGGACGTCGACGACCCTGCCGATGATCGTCTCGAGCAGTGACCGGTACCGCTCGCTGGGCACCTGTGCGCGGTGGTAGGAGGGACTGAGCAGGATTGCAATCACGGCATCGGCGAGGAGTCGGCACTCGTCTGCACTGGAGGCCGGCCTGTGAGCGGCGATCAACTCACCGACACGCTGCTGGCAGTATCGGCGGCGATCGCGAAGTTCGGTCCGTTGATGCTCGGGGAGATTGCGGGCCTCGCGTTGCCAGAGCACTCCGATGTCGCGGCGCGAGACTGCCAGCGTTACCAACGTCGACATCGTCGAGGCGAAGTCGGCAGTGTCGTCGGCGAGCGCGGCAACGAACCGATCGGAGCCTTCGAGTGTCAGTTCGGTGAGCATCGATTCCTTGTTGCGGAAGTGCTTGTACAGCGCTCCTGCTGTGATGCCCACCGCATCGGCGATCTCGGAGATGTTGGCGTTGCTGTATCCGACAGTGCCGAACTGAGCCGCAGCGGCCGTCAATATCTGGGCCCGACGGTCGCGGGGGCGGCGCGTACCGACTCCGGTGGACTTCACCTGCGCTGTACTCATTGCCCGCCGATCCGTTCCGAACATCCGATGGTGCCGATCCTAGTGATGTACCACGCGCACACCGCACTTCTCGTAACTCTCGACGCCGCACCGGGGCACGGCGTCCCGTCGCGTCGCCCCCTGGGATCAGGGCGCTGAGCTCGCGAAGCCGACAAGGCTGTAGAAGCTAATGAAAAATTACTTATTGCATTGAAAGCCACTACAGAACGATTTGCAACCTCTACTATTGCCAGTAGAAATTTACCGAGCAGGTATCGAAGGGGAAAGCGGCTATGCCAACGATCGGAAGCATGTTGACCGTCAGTGCGCAGCGGTGTCCGGACAGGACGGCGCTGGTGCTCGCATCGAGTAGGCGTACCTACCGAGAACTCGACGCCGAGGTCAATCGTGCAGCCCACGCACTGCACCGACTCGGGTTGAGCAAGGGAGATCGATTCGCCCTGATGGCCGGGAACTCCGATTGGTTCGTGATCGCGTTCTATGCCGCGGCAAAGCTCGGAGCCATCGTCGTACCCATCAACCCACGATCCGCTGGACCGGAACTGCGCTATCTCCTCGACGATTCAGGTGCATCGGTCCTGGCATTCGATGCAACCGTCTCGCAGGTGGTCACCGAGACCGTCGGTGACGCGAGCTCCCCGCTGCTCCTCGCGCTCGGACACGTGGAGGGGCACCGCAGTCTCGCGGACCTCGCCGCCGACGAGCCCGACTCCACACCCGAGGTCCTGGTCGACGAATCCGACGATGCGCTGATTCTCTACACCTCCGGAACTACAGGTCGCCCCAAAGGCGCTCTGTTCGACCATCATCGGACCATCTGGGTGGGTATTTCACTCACCAGCCTGTTCGGGCTCACCGAGGCGGACCGGCTGCTGCACGTCGCTCCGCTCTACCATGCAGCCGAGCTGACGATGATGCTCATTCCCGGCACGATGGTCGGCGCGACACATGTCGTACTCCCCGGCTTCGAGCCCACAGCAGTACTGGACGCGCTCGAGAGCGAGCGGATCACCGGCTTCTTCGGCGTGCCGACGATGTACCAGATGCTGCTCCGCCAACCCGACCTCGCCGACCGCGACCTCAGCGCATGGAGGACCGGAATCTTCGGTGCCGCACCGATGCCCGCTGACGCCGTCGGCCGCCTCCTCGACGCACTGCCGGCAGTGAACCTCTACCAAGCGTGCGGTCAGACCGAAGGTGGACCGGGCGGAATCTACAGCCGCCCGCACGAGGTACGGGCCAAGCCCTCCGCAAGCGGCCGATTCAGCCTGCTCAACACCGTCGTCCGAGTGGTCGACCCGGAGAACCGGGATGTGCCACGCGGGGAGACCGGGGAGCTGATCCTGCAGGGCGAGACCGTCATGAAGGGCTACTGGAACAAGCCGCGAGAGACCGCAGACGTCCTACGCGAGGGATGGCTGCACACCGGCGACCTCGCGCGAATCGACGACGACGGATACATCACGCTGGTCGACCGAATGAAGGACATGATCATCACCGGTGGCCGCAACGTCTACTCCGTCGAAGTCGAGAATGCTCTGGCCGGCACCCCCGGGGTTGCCGACTGCGCCGTCGTCGGCCGCAGCGACGCCGTGTACGGCGAAACCATCGTCGCCGTCGTCACCCCACTTCCCGGTTGCGACATCACGCTCGACGAACTCCGTGAGCACGCCGGAAAGCTGGTCTCCGACTACAAACTGCCGCGCGAGCTGGTCATCGCCGAGATCCCCCGCAACCCGTCCGGCAAGATCATGAAACACAAACTGCGCGACAAGCTTCAACACAGCGCAACGTCGTCAGGGCCAAGCCAACACCCCTGACGGCCGGCGTCGCTGCGATACACCCGCCACCGCCGACCGACTCGTGCAGCGCCTCGGCACTGCACGAGTCGCACGCAGCAGCGGAGCAACACCTCCGACACGACAGCATCGAGATAGTCAGTTCCACACAACAATCGGCAGCGCGGGGGCCTGCCGCCACAGACCGGACCGGTCCGGTCCGGCAACGAACAAGGACCGACATGACTGCACGCCCCCTCTCCGTCCTGCGACCGGTCTGCGCGATCGCTGTGGCCGTGGCCATCGCGGTGACATCGGCACCGACTGCCGCCGCCGCGCCGACCAGCCTTGCTTTCATCGAGCCTTACGACATGGGGCCCACCGCAGCGCCGAACGTCGAGACCACGTACGTCACTGTTTCGGCACCCCTCGGGCCCAGCGGCATAGCAATCCCCGATGCCTGCCAGAACCTGGGCTACCTCCGCGTCAAATCCGGTTCGGGCCCAGATGATCCGGAGAAGTCGGATGCAGTACTCATCACCCAACCGGGGGTGTACGAAGGCGCAGGAATGTTGGCACCGTTCGCCTCGAACACCGTGCGCGCAGCGGCCCTTCAGGGCCGCAACATCGAAGTGTGGGTCATAGACCGCCGAGCGAACTGTCTCGAAGACCCCACCGGGCTCGAGCGCGCAAAACAGAACAACGATCCAGATGCTGCAGCGCAGTACTACCTACAGGACAACGCGCGCATCGAAGCCCCCCTCGATCCTGACATCGCCGTGACGAGTCTGCTCGGCATCGAGCAAACTCTTCGCGACCAACAAGTCATCACCGACCAGCTCCCAGAGCAGTTCAGGTCGAGCAAACTCTTCTGCGGAGGACACTCCCTCGGAGCCCTCATCGCCGGGGCACAAGCCAATCGGCTCGACGTCAACGGAGCCCTCGCCGCACCCTGCGCCGGATACTTCTCCCTCGACTCTCGTTTCGCCACCACCGGCTCTGCATTGTTCGACGCCATCGACTCACTGGGCATCGGACTCAATGCCCTCACCCCCGCGACGGGCGTTCTACCGACGATCCCGATGCTCAACCGCGCCCTGGGCTTGGCGGCGAGCATCGCTTCCGCTGCAGACCTTGCCCCCGATGCCGAGTCCACGATCGTGGGCACCATCCCCGACGACCTCCTCAACGAGCTACTTGCACAAGCGCTGATATCCCCCACCGTCGTCGACTTTCTCCGCGCCGAACCCGACATCTCCCGCACTCGAATCACCAACGCGGCGCTGCTGGGACTCGTGCTCGACGACAACACCCAACCACTGGGCTACTTACGCAGCAGCATCGGCGGATTCGGCACGCCCGCCGACCTCAAGAACCTCGTTCTCCCCGCCCAGCTGCCGCAGATCTACACCGGTCTCGTCGGCGGGAACACGATGGTCGCCCCCGTTGCCATCGACGGCCCAATCACCTGGCTGCCCTACGACCGCATCCCCACCAGCGGACTTCAGACCCGCGACGGCATCACGTACACCACTCCCGACAGCGAAGTCACCGACATACGACAACTGGCGAGCTTGATGGCGAACCCGGTAGTCGACGGCATCGAGTGGAACTTCCCCCTGCGACTACTGCTCGAACTGCTCGCTCTCAACTCCGGAGACCGCACAGCGGACCTGCAGACCTTCGCTCCCGTCCTGACCATGCCCGACCGCCCCATCCTCTACCTGGACGGCGCGGACTCCGGTTTCGCAGACGGGCTGCAGCAAGCAAACGCACCCACCGACGGTCGCACCATCGCGGTTACCGGCTACAACCACCTCGACGTGTGCACCGCCGCGTGGACGCAGACGCGGCCGGAACCGGTCAGCGCAGCGATCGTCGGCGAACTAATTGCGCCCACCTTGGACTGGTAGAACGACCGTAACGGTCAGATATGCCAGGGGTGACGCCGTCGCAGACAGGATAGGAAATATCGACAGCTCGGTCGGAGTCACCGATGATGGCCATGGACGGTACCGCGTTGCAGACGCTGAGCAGAAGGTCAGCTCTTGCTGCGACAGGAACAGGTGTGGCTTCGCCGGTCTCGACAGCGTGTGTGCGATTGTCTCGAATCACAGGCAAAGACTGCTGTTTGTCGAGTTGGCGCACCTCGTCTTGACCGAGCTCGCTCATCGTCTGCGCAAGCAACGCCCGAGCAACGACATAGCCGGCGGGAGCCGCACGGGTAGCGGATTGACCGTCTCATACGGTCGACGTTGACCGAATCGTAACGCGCCGCCAAGATCGGCGCGAGCGCTCACGGTCCGATGGTGCTGGATCAGTATGAGGAAGCGTCACCATGGCATTCAGGCACTGTGCCGCAACTAGTTTCATGAGGCAGGTTGCCCTGCAGCATATTCGTCAGTGCCCGCCTCTACAGTGTCGGGTGTGAGCGACAACCAGTGCGTGGCCACGGTGCCTGAGCGTGTGCTCGACGAGCTTGCGCAGGTGGTAATCGACAGGATCGATCAACTCCTCGATCGGGTGACCGATCGCGCTGTGGGCGCGCCGCCTCCGGGATCGGCGGCGTGGGAGTTGGAGTGGAGTGCCCGAGACACTGTGATCGGACGTGCGCGCGTGGCCGAAAGATCGCGTGTACGAGAGGAATTGGCGCGCCGCGCGTGCGCCGAACTCGGCATCGCCGAAGGTTCCGCACCGACAGTACCGGCTCGGCACGCTCCCCCGGTACGACCCCTCCGGACGAAGCCCGGACGTGTCCGCGTCGACGAGGCGCAGCTGACCTTCTTCTGAACCTGCCGCTCGAACTCTTTTCCCCGATGGGTGCAGGCGTACGACCCCGCTGCTGTCCTGCGGCACCCGTTTACCGACGCACGGTGCGTTTCTTGGTGCCTGCGGTGGATTTGCGGTCCTCGAACTTCAGCTTGAATCCAAATGTCTTGCTGCCCTGGTACGTACCTGCGGCCAGTGCGCCCCTGGCCCGGTACGTCTTACCTGTCTTGCTCGTGGCGTCGAATTCGATAGTCTCCCCGGCCAGCAGCTTCTCCAGTTCCTGATCGGTGAAGTCCTTACCCCGCCAGTGTTCGTTGGCACCCCATCCGCGACCTTTGAACGTCACCGATTTGCCTTTCCACACTCCACTGACCAGATCGGTCCGAGGTGCACGCTCCTCGAATCGAGGGTTGAAGCTCACGTGTGGGTACTGCTTGCCGTCTTTCTCCCTCACGCCTGGTTCGAGCTTCCCCGTGCAGGTGAACGTCTTTCCCGACTTCGCGCTCGTCGAGACGATCTCGATGACCCGGCCGGCGAGCAGTGCCGCTACTTCGGTGTCGGTGAACCGGTGGCCACCGAAGACCCGCTTCGCGCGGGTCACGACCGTGCCTGCGTGGGTGAAATGCAGCTCCGGTGGCAGCTCGATCATCTCCATCGCTGCCCGAGTCACCCCGGCCTTGCCCATCCGTGCCGTGAGCTCGCCGGACAACGTCCTCGCATTCGCCGTCATCGTCGCGAGGTCGCGGCGCACCAGATCCGCCACGAGGGAAAGATAGTCGGCTGCCTCGCCGGTTCCGGCCTCGATCTGCGCCATCTGCTCGAAGACCTGCTCGGTGATCGTCAGATCCCCGATGTGCGTGCCCGGCAGGATCCGATGGTTGAGTTCACCGATCGCGCTGAGGGTGATCTTGCCGCGCTTCTCGATCATCAAGGCCTTGCCGCCCGAGTTGTTCGTGACCTCGGCATAGGTGCTCGTCCGAGTCGCGCCGGTACCTACGCTCCGCTTCTCGAGCTGTTTCATCAACCATCCCATCGTCGGATGCGGCGGCCGCGGCGGGAAGCCCTCGTGGACGAACGGGTCCGCGACAGTACCCAACGCCGTCGCACCAGTGGGTTGCTCGTCGCGCTCGCCGCCGTCCTCCTCCTCGACGACGAACACACCTTTCCATCCGAGCACTGCGGGCACATTCAGCGAGCCGACGAAGCTCGGGTACTTCTCGACGTGGCCGCGATGCTGGTCGTACTCGTAATCGGGGGCGAGCATCGTCAGGTAGTTCTTCGCGAGGAGCTCGTAGATCTCCCGACCCAGCTCGCCGTAGGCCTTCTCCACTGCCGCAAGGCTCGGCGGGACGTTGGGGCCCGGGCGGTTGGCACCGTGCGCGCCGCCGGACTTGACGTGGCTCGTGCGGGGGCCGCGATGGCTCAGCGCCGCCGGATCCACGCCCACCACACCGGCGATCGCGTCGACCGATGGAAGCAGCTCGTTGAACTGCTCGATCGAGATGAACTTGTCCTCGGTGCGCGGGTAGGACACCACCTGCGCCTCGTACATCTTCTGATAGGTGTCGAGAACGTTCTTGGCTCCGAAGCCCTTCTTCGCGAGCAGTGACGACAGTCCGGCCAGGTCCATCAGTTTCGGCGGTCCCGTTTTCTTGCGTGTGGTCCCGTCGTGGGCGACCGGTGACGACTGCAGGCCGCCGGGAACATCGTTCTCGTTCTCGAATCGATCGAGCTCGGGGTCGGTGTACGTCACGCCGTTCTCGTCCCGAAACCGGTTCTCGTAGAACGCCTTCTTGACGTATCCGTGGTGCGCGTCGAGCCCGTCACCGACGATCACGACCATCGCGGACTTGAGCCGCCCGTTACGCAGTACCGTGCTCGCCCCGGTTGTCTTGGTCGCAACTCAGGTGAACTGCATCGAGAGCATGTCCCACTTCGACCGGAAGTCGGCCTTGCGGTAGTCGCCCTCGGCAGCGATCGCCGTGACCGACCGACGGGCTGTGAATGCCTTACGCAGTGATGCCGGTGTCTCGTCCAGGAACTCCATGCGTTCGAGCTTCTTGTTCTCGAGGCCCAGGTACTCCACGATCTCCCAGCCCAGCAGTGAGCCTTCACCGGTCGGATCGAGATCGGCTGCATTGCAGATGCTCTCGCAGCCCGAGAGGGTCGTCTTCAGCTCAAGGAGCAGGCTTTTCGCGTCCGGATCGGTGATCAGCTTGCCGCCGGACACCCGGCGTCGGATCTCTCGCTCCCAGCGGAAGTCGTCGGCGTTCCACGGGAGATGTTCGAGCTCCCAGCTCTTGTACTTGTCGGTGAGAGGCGCGGGCACCATTGCGGAAGGGTCTTTCAATTCCAGCAGGTGGCCGCGAGCGTGGACGATGACGTACTCCGTGCCTGCGAACGTGCCACTCATTCCGCCCAAAGCGGTCGCGAAGTTACGTGCTGCGGAGGGCTTTTCGGTGAGGATTCCGACTTTTCCCATGACAATAGATCCTTCTCTGCGGTTCGTGCGGAGTGTGGACAGCGAGGGTGTTGCCCGTGGCCAGTCGGCTAGAGACCTGCGCTGATGAGGCGATAGTTCGCGACTTTCCAGCCGTCGTCGGTGCGTTCGAGGTCGACGGCTCCGGTGTAGCCGGTGAACGGGGTGATCTCACCGCTGCGGTGTTGGACGACGCGGTCGATGACGACAGCCACGGTGGCCTGGTTGTCACCGTCCATCTCGGCGGCTGTGCCGTCGGCGTAGACGCTGGTGTCCGGTCGAGCGACGGCGGTGACGACGTCTCCGCTGCGCGCCCACGCCGGCCATTCCGGGATCGGTTGCGGCGCTGGATCGGGTGGCGTGGTCGCGGCGGTGGCCATCGATCCGGTCACGTTGTCGCGTTGCGCGTGCAGGGCATCCCACGGTGAATCCTGCACTGCGGGTTGCCAGGTGTACACACCGGACATCACCGACATCGCGACACCCACGGGGTCGGTGGCGGACGGGTCGATGGCGATTCCGGCGTCGGTACCCGGTGGTGGCGGTGTGTCCGAACCACGGGACGGGAACACGATCACGGCCGCGATGGTCACCACCCCGACGATGCCGAGACACGCGAACACGATGCCTGCTCTTCGGCTCATCTCGTGGTCTCCTGCGAGTCGGAGTCGTTCGCTGATTCAGCGTCGGTGTCGCAGATCTGGCCCAGCGCAGCGGCTTTGGCGATGACTTCGAGCCAATCGATGATCGGTGCATCCGTCTGGCGGTTGTGGAGGATCTGTGCCATGTCTGTGCTCCTTGGTCTGTGATGGTGCCATTGTCCTGGTGGCCACCGACAACAAATGTGGTTGTGTGCCGCGTTAGCCGACGGTGGGCACTCCTGCTGCGGCGACAACGCTCACCGTCCAGATCGCCCACATGACAACCGTGGTCGCCGCCAAGTGGATGGCTTTGCGGAGCGCAGTGACAGTCCAGTTCTGCGCTCGCGCAGAGGCGTCGGCGACAGCGATGAGGCTGCCTATGGTCATCGCCGCGGTGACGACGATGACGGCCCACCAACCATGCGCGAGAACGTCGCTGGTCGCCGCGGCGCGGCCGCTGTCCTCGATCGTGGTGATCATCGACTCCAGGATCAGTCGGGCGACGGGAACAGCCCACACCGTCCATACGATGACCGAGGTCAGAGCAAGGGCTGTCAGTGCTCGATGCCGGTCGTGGGACGTCAGGTGGTGGCTGGTGCAAGTCGGTGCAGTGCTCATGAGTGGGCCTTCCTTCGAGCATTGGTCGGTGGCGGCTATCGGGCCAGGTCGTAGTCGGATGCGGTGGCGGTGATGGTGGTGACGTAGTTCTGGGTCTCCGAGTAGGGCGGGACGCCGCCGAACTGTTGGACCGCTCCGGGGCCGGCGTTGTATCCGGCGAGCATCAATTCCACGGGATCGCCCGTGATGGCCCCGGATTCGATCCCTGGCCGTAGGGTGTCGGCGACCGAGCAGTTGTAGCGTCCCTGCGCCATGACGGCGTCGCCGATGTCGTTGGGATCGCCCTCCCCCGCAGCTCCGGTGACCACTCCCTGATCGTCGACGGGGAAACCGAACGACGCCCACGTTCCGGGGAGGAACTGCGCATACCCTTCGGCCCCGGCGGGGCTGGTCAGGCCGGGTGTGAAGCCGGATTCCTGTTTGAGCTGAGCGGCGAGGATTGCGGGTGAGAGCTCGCGGCACTGGGTGGATGAGAGAGCGAGCCACGGCTCGAACTCGGGAGGGATCTGGCCGGCGGCGAGATCTCCGTGGTCGCCGAGTCCGGCACCGGGTGCGGTGATGCAGGTGCCGGTTGCTTTCGGTGCGGATCCGCCGCCTCCGGGGACGGGCCCGTAGAGCTGGCCGGGTGCCGGTGCGCCGTGGCCGACGGTGGTGACGTGGACATGGTCGAAGTGGTTCTGGGTCGGAGATCCTCTGTCCTCCATGGTGTTCGGTTCACCTTGGGAGGGGATGTATTCCTGTCGCCAGATCATGTATTCGATCTGGAGGTAGTCGCGGTTTGCCCACAGGTAGTCCTTGACCTGGTCGCCGAGTGCTTTGCCTTCCTCGGAGGACCAGTTGTCGATCATGATGTCGGCCGCGCGTCCGGAGGGGTGGTCGTCGAATCCCCCACCGTCGGCACGCCACCCACCGATCGTGGTGATCTGCGGGAACTTCGCGTGGACGGCGCGGGCGACGCGGACGGTGTCGACCTGGAAGTGATCTTCGGACCCGATGCCGGCGGGCAGCGCCGCCATCTCGGCGGTGCCGCCTCCTGTCGAGGGCGCGGGTGCGGTCGTCGACGGAGATTGTGGAGTCTGGCCTGTCTGTCCGGTGCCGGGGTCGGCGGCGGCGTCGTAGAAGGGTTGGGGGTCGATCGCGTTGCCGGGTGCCCAGCCGCCGGGGTGGTACTCGAAGTGCAGGTGCGCGCCGGTCGACTGTCCGTTGTTGCCGATGTCGGCGATGTGCTGACCGGCGGTGACACGTTCGCCTGGCGTGACCAGGACACCGTCGGGGTACATGTGGCCGTAGACGGTGGAGACGACCGCGCCGTCGATGTTGTGGTCGAGGACGATCCACATGCCGAACCCGTCGGCGGGTCCGGCTTTCGAGACGATGCCGTCGGCGTAGGCGTAGATCGGTGTCCCGACGGGACCGGCCAGGTCGATGCCGTTATGGTTGGTGCCCCACCTCGTCCCGAACGGGCTCGACACGGTCGATTCGGTGGTCTTGACCGGTTTGGCGAACGACCCGGCCGGAACACCGCCCGCGGCGGAGGAGATGCCACGACCGGGGACACAGTCGGTGACTTCTTCACGGACACCGGTGGTGACGAACAGGACCACGAACAGGGCCAGCGCGAGCACCACGGCCAGGGCGATCGCGCCGCCTTTCTTCACAACGCGGCCGCCGAAATCGACTCCGCGCCGATCGATCGCGGGGCGTGGGCGGCCAAACGCTCCGTGAGGGAACGGTTCTCCGAACGCAGTCGGGTGATCTCCTCCTCGGCGGCACGAAGTCGCGCGGCCACTTCGTCCGCTGCGGGGCGACGCGAGGGCCCGTACTTGTCCTTGATCCACCGGGCCACGGTGTTCTCATGCGCCCCGATCGAGAGCGCTAAGGCGGCAACGCATTCGGCGCGGGAGGCGTAGTTGTGTCGAGATTTTTCGTATTGATCGAGCGCCCACGCGCGGGTCTGCGCCGGGTATTCGGCGCGGGGGTACTCGGCGGTCATCACTGCGCTCCGACCAGTGTCGTGTCGTGCGCGTAGTGGGCGTCGTCGGTATCGGCGGCGTGGTGCTGGCCGGCGAAGTACTCGGCGAAGCGGGCGTTGGTGTCGTGGACCCCGGTGTCGTATTCGACGTCGGTGAGCACCGTCTGGATGGGGATGCCGGGGGTGTTGTCCTTGGCGACCTTGATCAGGAACTTCCCGCGCCCGATCGGGTTGCGGACGGTGCGCCGTTCGGACCCGCGTAGCGCTGCCCCGCGGGACCAGGAGGTGACCATGCCCGCTTCGGCGGCGGTGAACTTCAGCTCCCCGGAGAGGCGTTCGACCTCACCGATCGGCAGTCCCCCGCACACGACCATGCCGGCGCGGTCGATGAAGCCCTTGGCGGTCTTGATATCGGCTTCGGTGGGCAGGGTTTCGAGGTCGCGGCCGGTGTGGGTGATCATCAGCAAGCCCGTGGCGTCGGTGCGGTTGAGGCGGGTGATTTCGTTGACGCGGGCGACCATGCCCGGTCCGGCTCCGATGACCTGCCACAGCTCGTCCAGGGCCATCAGGAACAGGCGTTGGCGGTCCAGGCCTGCGTCGGCGAGCAGGTGCGCCGCTTCCACGGTGCCGTAGGCGTCGGCCCAGCAGGAGAGCATCACGGCCGCTTTGAGGGTGGTGTCACCGCGGTCGAGGGAAGAGACGTCGATGCAGATCATCGGTGCGTCGAGGTCGATCGGTTCGGTGGTGTGGTCGGCGAAGATGTCCCCGAGCGGGCCGGAGGTCAGCGCGCCGAGGGCCTGCATCAGCTCGGTGATGGCCTCGCGGTAGCCCTCGCGGTCGGTCTTGTAGGCCGCTTGGAGCATGTCCGCCGATCCGGCGTCGATGCGGGTGTAGAGGTCTTTGAGCAGCGGCGGGTGGGTGTAGGAGAATCCGCCGTCGGCGTACAGCTCGCGCAGGGCGATCCCGATCAGGGAGTTCTCGAAGGCTTTCACCGAGTGGGTGTCGTAGCGGATCAGCTCGACCAGGGCGCAGACGGCGTTGATCTGGCGGGTGGAGATGGTGATGGTGGCGACGTCGATCAGCTCGTCGAGCTCGGCGATCCGGGCGGGGTCGGTGGCCTCGTCGCGGGCGGCGATCGCGCGGACGACGGCCTGGCCGAGGGCTCCGGCGGCGAGGGGGTTGAGGTGTCCGCCGCCGTGGCCGAGGGTGATGACCTGCCCGCCGACCAGGCGGGTGAGTTTGACGTATTCGCCTTTGATGTCGCCGGCCACGATCGGGGTCTGTCCCCATCCGCACGCGCCGAGGAGGATCTTGCGGATCAGTGTCGACTTCCCCAAGCCGGGCAGGGAGAGGACGAACATCGAGGGGTTGCCGATGAGCTTGTCGCGGAAGTAGGCGAACGGATCGCAGGAGACGGCGTTGCCAGTGATGGCGTGCTGACCGACGATGGTGCCCGCCGAGGGTGCGGCTGCGCCGATCGCCCACGGGTTGAGCCCGCACATCTGCACCGAGGTCGCTTCGTACTCGATCGGGGCCGGGACGGTCGACATCCGGCCACCACCGGCACCTTTGAGGCCGCGTGTGCTCGACGACAGTGCTGCGCGCCACCAGGGGTCTCCCGCTGCCTCGTGGACGGCTTGTTCGGCCCGCGGGTGGTCGTTGCGCCACCGGGTCAGGCCGAGGCCGCGCCGGGACAGCGTGGGGGGCTCTTCGGCGTCGCCGGTGGCGATGAGGGCGGCGAGCTCGGCGTAGTCGGTGTCGCCGATGATCCACCGCACGAACGCCGACTGCTGCGGCGTTGACGTCTCGTACAGGTCGGACTCATCGGACCTGTACTCGTCGTATCGAGGGTCGTAGTCCCTGCGCGAGCGGTGGTCGGTCGTCGTCATCGGGTGTCTCTTTTCTCGGGCAGGGGTGGGCCGGATGCGGTCGGCGGCGCTCTAACTGCGGCGCACGAGGATCGAGGTGGAGATTTGATCGGGTAGCAGCACACCGACGCCGAGGCCGGCGGCGAACGCGGCGTCCTGGAAGGCGAACGCACGCCGCAGTCGCAGCCGGGAGCGGGCGGCGAGGGATTCGGTCACCGCGGCCGCGTTGGCGATCTCGTCGACCGAGCCGACGGTGATCGTCAGTAGTGCCGAATAGCGTTCGTATCCAGCTCCGGAGACCATCTCGTGGCGGGCCTGCTCGGCGATCTCGTGCCGCTTCTCCGACCCGGCGGAGGTGATCTTGTTGCCGCGAGAGTTGATCGCGTGCAGGGCATCTCGGTGTTGCTTGTCGACCTTCTTCGCGGCATCCCCGGCGGTATAGGGGCGGTAGACGAGAGTGAGGCGCTTACGCGGGAGGTCGTCGTGCGGCTGCAGCAGCGGTTTGAGGACGGTGTCGGTGAACACCGACTCGGGAGGCGCGGCCATCTCCCACACGACCGAGACACCCCCGTCGTGGCGATAGTGACCCCACTCTGTCTTCGCCCGACCGGGTCCGGCGTCGTCCCAGTCGACGCCGTGCTCTTCGCCGGAGATCTCGAGTTCCTCGAAGTCGTTCTCGGTCGAGGGGTTGTAGGAGCGGTGCACGGCCGCAGTGATCTCGGCGGCGGTCATCGGCTGTGCATCGATCCCGGCACCGGAGAGCGACTCGTACAGATCCGGTAGGCGGCGGGCCAGTTCGGTGGCCATCTCTTCGGGGTCCTTCTGGCGTTCGCGGGTGGTGGCGCGGAAGGTGATCGACAGCCGTGCCAGGGTGCGGTGGCGACCCGACGGCATCCGGACGGCGGACTGCTCGACGAACGACGCAGCCAGCGGCGGTGCGGTGGGGACGAGTTCGTGTTCGGCGCGCCGCGCCAGCCGCAGCCCGGTAGCCGGGATGTTCTCCACCACCACCACGGCACCGACGATGTCGCCGGGCAGGCCGAGGTCGGCGAGGTAGACGCCCCAGTCTGCGGTGTAGAGGTCTTTGTCGCGCTGGACGATCGCTTCGTCACCGCCCGGGAGGGCATCGAATACGACGGTGTAGCGGTGATCGTCGGGGTTGTGGATCATCCCGAACTCGTTGCCGTGTCGATCGATTCCCATGTAGACCTTGGTGCGGGCGAGCAGGCCGGGGAGTTTGTAGCGGCCACCGGGGATCCTCGAGTGCGGTCCGGCGTGGTACTCCGTGGACTTGTCGATGTGCTTACGCCGCAGCCATTGCATTCTCAGTTGTCCTGTCTCGTAGAGGGTTCGGCCGTTCGGGGCGATGACCAGAGGGGTGAGGACGAGCGCACCGACACCCATCAGAGCCAGTCCGACGACGACGTGGACGAAGATCAGAACCGCGAACGAGACCGCGAAAAACCCTGCACCGTAGGCAATGACCTTCGTCGGCAGCCCGAACGCGAACGTGCTCTGCGGCCGGTTGCCTGCCGAATAGATCGGCGGCTCGTACGGGGCCTCGAGCTGCGCGCTCATCGTTGAATCCGTCCGTGGTAGTTGCCGACTGCGCCTTCAGCGGCCGAGCCGAGAGTGGTCGAGACCGAGCCCGCGGTGCGGCCGACTGTGCCCGCGGCTTTGAGTGCCCCTGCCGCTCCGCGCAGGGTTGCCGAGGTACCGGTGCGGCCGGCCGATGCAGCGGCCGTTCCGACTCTGCGGGCTGCGCCCATCGGCCCAGACGATGCGCCCGCGTGCGAGGGACTCGATCCACCGTTGTAGCGGCCCTGGAAACCGGGGGACGAACGTGCGCCGGTACCGGCCGCACCCGAAGACCCGCCCTTGCCGCCACCCGAAGATCCGCCGACGGAGTTCGCGACCGAGCCGAGGGCACGTGATGCAGCCGTGCCGCCGGCACCCATCACCGCCCCACCTGCTGCGCCGAGCTGACCGACTTCGCGGCCACCGGCGGAGATGGTGTCCGCTGCGGGAGCGACGATCTTGATCAGGGTCGGAAGAGAGAACCCGATGATCGCCAGGAGGACGGACCCGATGATGACCGTCGCGATTTGGTCCGAGCTCGACGCCGACGACGCCCAGAACGCGAACAGGTACAGCAGCGTCGCGACCGGCTTGAACAGCAACGCGCCGAGAGTGAAGGCGATCATCGACTTGTAGGAGCTGCGTCCGGTGCCGGTGGCCGACGCGGCAGCAGCGAGCGGGATGACGGCGACGACGACGCACAGCACCGCTTCACGGATCAACAGTGCGATCAATTGGGCGACAGAGCCGAGGAACGCGAACCCAGCGCACGCGAGCGCCAGGATCGGGCCGAGACCGGTCTTGTCGTCGAACGCGGTGATGGCAGTGATCTTCTCGTTCAGATCTCCGCCGACGAACTTCTCCAGCGCATATGCCGAGGCGATGTCTCCGCCTTGGTGGAACATCAACACCAGAATCGGCAGCAGTGACACGGTGACGACGGTGCGGACCAACATGGTCGCGGTCTCGGTTGCCCCCTCCATCACGGCTTGTTTGCGGGCGATCGCGAGCTTGATCATCGCGATGATGATGGAGGCGAACAGGGCGACGACGGTGAACCCGGAGATGAGGTTCCGCAGACCCGACATCGCGTTCTCCGCCGCAAGGCCCGGGATGCCGGAGGACATCCAGAAGGTCATCACCGATCGGAATGCTTGGGTGTTGCCTTCCATCACCGATTTGGCGAAGTCCCCGACCGGGTCACCCCAGAATGTCGAGACTGCGGAGTCCACAGCGGTAGAGAACGCGTCACCGGGATGATCACTGAACGCTGAGTCCAAGCAGAAGAACTGGTCGGCGGCATCGCGTCCGCCGACCGTGTCCAGGAATTTGTCAGCAAGCCCGCCTTCGACGATCACATCCGATCCGTCGGCCAAGCATTCTCGGCGTTGTTGCTGGAAATCGTTGCCGTCGGCGTCGGGGTTGATCTGCTCGGTCAGATTCGGTGCTGGGGTGGGGTCTTGGGCGTGTGCGAGTCCGCTGGCCCCGACGACGGCGATCAGCGACAGTAGCGCGATGAGGATCGCGCGGGCGGCGATGGCCGCTGCGCGCGTCACAGTGCCCACCGGGTGAAACCGTCGAGCGAGTTGTACGGGCCGAATGAGGCGGGTCCGGTGGCTTCCCGGGCTTTCCATGTGCCCTGGTCCCACACCATGTTCAATCGCAGGCCTCCGTAGACCGGTGATTGCATGCGCTGGCCGTTGTCGTCGACGTCACGAATCATGGCGAGTTCGACGACGGTGAAAGTATCCGTGCACGAGAGGATTTTGAATGCAACCGGTGCCCGCAGTGCCACAGTGCCGGTATTGATCGGCCGGTTCTCTTCGACTGCTCGTGCGTCCTGGCCGACGACGTCGCTGCCGTTCAAGATCAACTTGTCGCCTGCCTCGATAGCAACCTGTCCTCCCGCGAGTGTGCGAGGCAGGATGTTGGCGGCGGCCAAAGCCGCTCCCTGCGGGGTGCGGGTGTAGCCGGCGAGGACCAGCCCGTCGATGTACGACGGCCCATCCGTCTCGGAGTAGAGGGTCGAGACACCGAAGTTGCGTTGGATCATCATCGACTCCGGGGACGTCACCGGTCGGCCGTCGTTCGTGCATTCGACTCGCGGCCCCGTCGGCTCACGCTGCGGCAATGGTTGGCCAGCAGGGTTGTTCGGGACCATCACCGTGCGCCCGGACAGGTCCGCGTCGGGAACACCGAAGCCTTCCGCGCCGGTGTCGAGTTCGGAGTCACCGGTGGTAGGTGCTGCTGTCGTCGGCGGTGGGCCAGCGGTGGTCGTCGGGGTGTCGTCGTCGTTCATGTTCGGGATGATGAACACGATCGCGCCGACGATGGCGATGACGACGATCGCAGCAACGGTGATCAGGACGGTACGTAGCCGACGGTTCATGGGGTGCGCTCCAATGTGGTGTAGCCGTCGAGGTTGTCGATCTCGACGGCGTCGATGTTTTCCTCGGAAGTGGGTAGCACGATCCGCCAATCGCCGCTGATCCATTGCAGCGCGACAGGATAGGAAAACAACTCGGTTCCGGTCCCGATGGTTTGTGCCACCGACACCCCCGCCGACAGCGGATCACTGGAGTAGTCGGTGACCTCGAACCCGACGAACTTCGGTGCAGCGTCGGCCGGGACCGATCCGGAGACGGTGACGGCGGCCCGTGCGGCCGCGAACTCGTCGCGACCGGGCCCGGGTGCGGTCACGGTGTTGACCACTTCCGGCCACGCGCGGTCGTCGGCGACGGCAAGTGCGGTCTGCCCGTTGATCGCGGCCAGGACAGCACCTTGTGGGGTCTGTGCATATCCGCTGCGGTTCACCGATGTTCCAGCGAGGGGCCCGTCGACCCGTGAGGTCGGCACCGATACCCCTGCGACCTCGCGCCAGGTCAGCTCGGCCGGAGCGGAACGCAGATCCGGTGCCGGATCCGGGGCAGCGGCGGGTGTGTCGTCGTTGCCGGATCCGCACGCAGCGAGTGCGAGGACGGTCGCCGCTGTCGCGGCGATCCGGAGTGTGCGGGAGACGGTCATCAGAGGAGGGCCTTTCGGGTCGATGCAGTTCGGGCGCAGGGAATGTCGGGGTTCTCAGGCGAGTACGGCTTGGGCGATTCCGGATGCGGATCCGATGATGGCGGCACAGATCAGGATC
This sequence comes from Rhodococcus sp. NPDC077669, assembly GCF_040686915.1. Classification (NCBI taxonomy): domain Bacteria; kingdom Bacillati; phylum Actinomycetota; class Actinomycetes; order Mycobacteriales; family Nocardiaceae; genus Rhodococcus; species Rhodococcus sp. NPDC077669. The sequence continues at coordinate 91,617 of NZ_JBFBMD010000015.1, forward strand.
CGGGCCAGAGTGGCGTCCTCGACCATCTGCGTGCCGGTGGATTTACGTTGGTTGACGAACACCGCCCCGCACACGAACAGTGCTGCGATGCAGGTGACGATGGCGAACCAGAGCAGCCACGACAGGCCCGTCATGATCGGCTGCCACACCTCGTCGGGCCACTCGACCGGTGAGGTCGGTGGTTGCGCGAGCACGACGGTGTTCATGTCATCGCCGCCGTGACCACTGTATTCGCCACTCCAGCAACGAATCCGAGTAGAATCGACACATACAGCAGTCCGATGGCCCGCTGGTTGGCCTGACACCAGCGGCCCCTGAATTGGGCGTACGCAAGCTCACCGCCGCCAACCATGACTCCGACAATCGAGGCGATGATCAGACCCCACAGAGTCCAGTTCACGATGGTCATAGGACGAGCATGTTGACCAGGCCTGCGGCACCACCGATGACGATGGACCCGAACAGTCCGCCGACGAGTTTGCCGGTCGCGTTGCCGCCTTGGCCTCCGCCGGAGATCTTCTCGTAGGCGAGCATCGCGCCGCAGATCATGATTCCGGCGACGGCAGCGATGATGCAGCCCCACATCAGCCAGGACAGCAGGGTCAAGATCTTGTCCCCGGTGGGGCCGTCCGGTGCTTGGGGGCTGACGTCGCCGATGTTCTGCGCGAGGAACGTGGTCGTCGATGCGGTGAGGCTGGCAATCATGGTGTTCTCCTTGGGTGTTGGTTGAGAGGGTGCGGTTCAGTGGCCTGACGCATTGCGGGCGGCGGTGAAGATCTCCCTCCCGATCACGGCGAGGTCGGGGTGCGGGGTCGTCGTAGAGGGGGCAGGTGCCCGCATCCGGCCGGGTGGAGGTGGGTCGGGTTCGGTGGGTGTCCAGATCGCGAGCTCGCTCTGGCTGTGGGTGCGCAGATCTTCGACGTACGGGATCCGCCATACCGTCGGAGCGGCCGAGGCGACAACGTCGGCGCGCCTGCGCAGAGTCTTCGGGAGCGGACCGGGTGCATCGGGAACCAGCGCCAATCCGAGGAGGGTGCAGCCGCCGGTCAGACCGGCGGCCGATTGCAGGAGCAGATCGTGGGCAGCGTCGAGACCGTCGCGGTCGGTGCGCGAGACGACCACGACGTTGCGGTGCCGGTCGGCGGCGGGCCAGCCCCGGCGAGCGTCGCCCGCCGGGGCCCAGATCTGAGCGAGTGTGCCTGCGCCGGAGCGCCCGTGAGCGGCGAGGAGCCACATCACGGGCGGGCGACCGTGGACTGCGACCGGGGCGTCGTGAATCGGCGCTCGGCGTTCGGGTGGCGGTATCCGCAGCCCTGCCGGGGTGACCGACACGTCGTCGTCTCGGTAGTAGTCATGGTGCTCAGCTGGTTGTGCGGCCATCTCGGGCGCACCTCCTTCTCCGGCGTTCTCGGTCACCGAGTGGTGGTTGGTGAGACGGTGGTCGGCACAGCGGCAGAATCAGAGGGGGTTGTCATGGTGGCCGTGGTGGTCGTCGTGGCGGTGCCGGTGGACCCGACGGTGGCGTGGGCGGCGAGGATGCTCCCGGCACTGCGGACGGTGTCGGTGGTGGCGAACAGCGACGCGCCCTGTTTGATTACTGCCCCGACCTTGTCGGCGAGAGACTGATCGCCGGTCAGGTCAGCGGCGAGTGCGACGATCCACCGCACGGTCAGCTCGACGGGGGTCTCACCTTGGGATCCGACCGGAACACTGTCGTAGGAACCATGTTTGGTGGCGGTGTTCCAGTACGAGGTGTCGGTGACGAGCTGCGCGAGGCCGGCGTTCTCGTCGATGGTGTTCGATACTTCCTCGAACGCGACGTCGACGGCCGAGTCGATCGTGGCCGGGGGCACGAGCTTGACCGCCGAGGACAGCACCTTCGTGGCGAGTATGCCGAGGGCTGCGGGTGGGTTGGTCAGGCCGACGGTGGCGAGCTGACCGATGGTCTCGGGGGTGATGACGTCCTCGGCGACGGTGATCGCCGCCCCGATGGCCATGCCGGCGATCTTGGTGACCGCACCGACCGCTTCGTCGATCATCTCGTCGGTCGAGGTGGCGGACGGGTCGGAGTACTTCGCCATCTTCGAAAGCACCGTCTCCGATGACGAGTTGACCTCGAATCGTCCTGCTGTGGAGTCGAAGTCGATGTTGTCGTTGATCACCGACGCACCGGTCATCAGTGCGGTGCGCCCGACGGCGGTGGAGACGTCGGTGAGGATCCGGACGGGGTCCCGGGTGTCCATCGACGACTGGCCGGCGATGGAGGCCACGAGCTTGGCCGCGGGTGCGTCGATGGGGGTGTCGCACGCGAGATCGCCTGCGGTGCAGTACGAGGCGACCCGGTCGGAGACTGCTCCGAATCCGGCGATCTTCGGTGTGGGTGAGATACCGCCACCGGCGGGTGCGGCTGCGGCCACAGCCGGGGCGAGTTGGACGGTGTCCACTGCTGCACCTCTGGTGCCCGGTGCCGGGGCGGGGGTGGAGCCGCCGCTGGCGATGACGTCTTCGCCTTCGGCGCGGGTGGGGTCGGAGAACAGTGCTGCGCCGGCGAAGTGGTCGGCATCGACAGGTCCGGTTCCTGCCCCAATTTCGCGGGTGACCTGGGAGGCGACCTCGCCGCCCTGGGAGTAGCCGGAGAGGAAGACCTTGGTGCCGGGGCAGCGCGCGGCGATGTCGGAGATCATCTTGGTGGTGTTCTCGACGCCGATGTCGACGGACTGGGCGTACGGAACGGCGGAGCGGTCTCCTGGCTTGCCGCCGAACGATGCCGGGTACGGGACGTAGCTGCGTTCGAGAGCGGGTCCGTCGCCGGAGTTCGCATCACGCATCGCGGGAACGGTCAGTCGGGAGAAGAAGCCGGAATCGGTGTCGGGTGAGGAGTTCTCGTCGATCTCGGTGGTACCGGGGACGACGACGAGATGCAGTACCGGGCAGTTGCCGTCGGTGCTGGATTGGCTGGTGGTCGCCGATCCGGACGGTGTGGGTGTGGCGGAGGGCTGCGCGGCCGCGACGCCGCTGGCGGAGACCGCGACCGTCATCGCTGCGGTGGCGGCGAGCAGGCGCGGGGTCAGGCGGCGAACCTGGTCGATGGATGTGTGCACGGCTTCTCTCTTCTTCGGTGGGATCCAGCGGATGTGCCTGGTCATAGGGGGTCAGCGCGGGACGATGGCGGAGATGAGCGTTGCGCCGTCCTGCGCCTTGGTGGTGGTGATCCGTTGGCGGCTCATCCGGCCGTCGATCCCGGGTCCGCGTTCGACGACGGTGACGTCGTAGATCCCGGCGTCGATCGGGTCGGCCAGGACACAGAACTCGATGTCGGGTTCGAGCTGGTCGATCCCCTGCTGGAGTCTCTGCGCGGACGCCATCACCGCATCCGGTGCACCTGCTGCGCGGGCTGCGGCACCGTCGCGGTCGAAGTAGAAGGCCTTCTCGAACCGCCAGATCGCCACCGCGCCGGGGTCGTCGCTGTCTTCGGTGACCGGTTCGCCGTCGGCTTGCCCCCGGCACCAGGTGACATCGGCTGCGGCGGCTCCGGCGGCAGCGGGAGCGGTCGAGGTCGGAGCTGCTGTGGTGGTGACGATCTCGTCGGGAAGCAGTACAGGCGGTGGTTGCGGTTCGTCACCGAATCCGGTGAGCACCAGCCCGGCTCCCACTACTCCCCCGATGAGGACCGCGAGTGCGGTCGTGACGGCGACAGTGGAGCGGTGGCATCGCCACCACGACCGTGGGGGCGGCGTTTGCGCGGTGTAGGGGCCTCCAGCGCGAAGTAGAGAGGTCCGTTCGTCGAAGGAGCCGTATCCGTCCGTCGGATGGGCTGCGGGGCCACGGTCAGGGTGGTCCACGTCGATGTCGTCGGCAGGGTGCTCGACAAGCCAGTCGTCGTCCGGATCGACGTCAGCGGTTTGATGCTCGGTCAGGACTGTCAGCCTGCGCTCGGTTGGATACTCGGAAGCCGCTGCGGCGGTGTCGGTCTCGGAGACGGCCGGGTCAGCGAACCAGTCGTCGGTGCCGTCGTGGGTGTCGGCGTCGGTGGTGCGGTCTCGAGGTGCCACAACAGGCCTTTCCGAGGGTCGAGGTGAGGAACGGGGTCGAACGTTCGGATACAGCCCGACCCATCGGGGGCGGTCGGGCTGCACCCGGAGGTCAGATCGCGAGGTTCAGACCTGCTAGTGCTGCTTTCGCCTGGTCGAGAACGGGCGCGGCGGCGGTGTTCACGGCCGCCACGGTGTCCGCCACGGCGGGCTGCTCGAGCACCGTCGAGGTGAACTGTTGGACCTGCTCGTAGGCAGGTTCGGTCCACCCCTGGACCGCCGTGGCGGCCTGGTCGACATCGGCCGGGGCGAGGTCGAGGCTGCCCTGGATCTGGTCGACGGTGGTGTCGATGGCGTTCTGCACGCTGGGGGAATCGACGGTCAGCGGCGCCGCAGGGGCAGCCGGGACGCTTTCGGGTGCCGGAAGCGGTGCGGGCTCTTCGATGATCTGCTGCTCGCCGCCGAGCACGGTGGCACCGAGGATGCCGCCGATGACCGCACCTGTGCCGGTCAGGCCCAGCACAATCGGAGCCGAGAGGGCAGCGCCGACTCCTGCTCCGGCGAGTGCCGCTGCGCCGGGGATGAAGACCCATCCGACCGGTCCGCCCCAGACAATCGCACCTGTGCCGGTAGTGGCTGCGACGCCGAGTCCGCCGCCGATGGCGGCTGCGGTGCCGGTGATCACTGCGGCAGGGGCCACGGAAGCGGCAAGGCCGACAGCGCCGCCTGCGACGACGCCGGTGATGGTGCCCGCAGCGATACGGTCGGCACGAGAGGCATCGGCGAATCCGTTGTCCACCAGCCAGTTTCCACCGTCGGCCTGGATTGCGGCACCAGTGTTGTTGAATTGCTTGACCAGGTTCGGATCGAGCAGGTTCGGGTCGTACGGCACGAGTTCGCCGCCGACGAGGACATAGCCCTCGGGTGCGTCGATCGGTGCAATGACCTTGCGCTGCACAGTCGGAACCGGCGGCGGGGGCGGCGGGGCCGCTTGCAGGGCAGGGGGTGCGTCGGTCGGCGCGGCCTGCGGCGCGGGAGCGGGCTCGTAGTAGGTGTTCTGGTACGAGGACTGCTGGTTGCCGGACCGGTAGTCGTCGTAGCTACGCCACTGGGACTGCTGCACCTGGGGTGAGGCCTGGTAGCCGGGCAGGAACTGGCGTTCCTGGGTCGGGGCCGGCGGCGGCGCGACGGGGGTGGTGTCGGTGGTGCCGGACTGGGCGGTGTCGGGTGCGGTCACGAAGTCCTGCGGTGCCGCGTGTGCAGTTGCGGTGCCCCACGCCAGTGCGACGGCGACGGGAACGGCAGTGAGAACGAGTGCCCGTTCTCTGCGACGGCGGTGACGTCCGCCAATTCCTTGCTGGGGAGACATGTGTGGTGGTGCCTTTCGTAAGTCGCTGCGATGCAGCGGTGTTGGGCGGGTGTGGCAGGAGTTGATGGTGGAACCACCACCGTCCGCGCTGGGAGAACGACCGAAAACGAGGGTCAGCCTTCGGGTGATCCCTCAGCGCGGACGATGGGTGATGCCTTGGGAGTGGATGCCAGCGTGCGTCCGTTGCACGCTGGCATCCACGAGCGCTCAGCCCAGCAGGCCGAGCCAGAACCAAAGCTGCGAGAAGATCCAAGGCATCGGTCGTATTCCTTTCTGTCAGTGGAGTTGTGGAATGTGTTCGATGTCCCGGCGGGGTCGCGCAGTTCGGCACACGATGAGGTCGAAGCGTCACCACGCGACCCTCGCGCCGGTCCACCAACTGAGGGGCTACACGGGAGCCTCAGTGCAGTGAGTTCGCCGCGTAGACCCTCGCGACTGATCGTCTCTTCAGGCGTCAGTCGAGATTGGGGGGGTACTAGGCCACGTGGCTGAAGAGCGGAGACCGTGGAAGTGGTTCCAGGAGCGTCGCATTGGCGTCAGTCCATTCACCAATCACCGCGCCCGTCTCTTCGCAGATCAGCCTGTGGTGGCTGTGGTGGGGCATGGCTGGGCGCGAACACACGGCCAGGCCCGCAACACGGTCGTTGACCGAGGGGCAGAGGGCGGTGCCGGGATTGCAGGTGGAGCCCGGATGTAACGTTCGCGGTTGCGCGACAGATGTCATAGGTGTCTCCGATCCGATTGCGGTTCTGCTAGATCCGCATAGGCTGGGAGAGCCCCTGCGGATACAAGTTGGGCCCGATATTGGGGCTTTGTTCTGTAGGTGGAGGGGACTCCGGATGCGTTTCGGGACGACCAATCACGGCGCATCTGGAGTCTGCTAATTCGAGTTAATCTGTGCCAGTGGGCTCCTCGCTTTCTTTGGCGTATCAGTGATGCGTAGACGCTGCGGCTGATGAGGTGTGCGTCTGTAAGCCGAATCTTGCTCTGCCGACGCCCAGGGGCGAACCTCAATCGCATTGTCTAAACAACTGTTTCTATACACTAACATCAAAACATGCTTTATGTGCTACCGAATTGGGACAAGTGGCATCGTGTCCTCTCGTGAGGTTCCATCGGTGAGGCGTCGGTTGCGTGGTTTCGCACCTGACAAGCTGCGGGCACGACGAATTGAACTCAAGCTGAGTGGTGCCGAGGTTGCGCGTGTTCTCGGAGTGGCTTTGACGACGTACTCACAGTGGGAGCGAGGCCAGTCCCATCCCCGCATAGACACTCTTGCTCGATGCGCTAAGGAATTCGGGAGCGAGATCAGCGATTTCGTCTCAGTGCCGGAGGACGAGGAATACCTCGGTGATCTGCGAATATCCAGGGGGCTGACCCAGGGGATGCTCGCGAGCGAAATCGGCGTCAGTAGCCAGTACATCGGGGCGCTCGAGCGCGGGCAGAGCAAGTTGAGCGCGCCGGCCGCCCGCCAGATAGCGGAAGCGTTGGGGTACCCGGAGCAACGGGTCAGCGAGGCATACGAGCGTGTGCGGAAGCGGCCACGGGGCGAACCGGCCTGACTGGGGACCTGACTCTGGATCGACATTCTGGCTCCAAGACGCGTGCTTGTTAGCCACGTGAAATGTGTTCCACGTGGTGCTCAAAGGCTGCGTCTGAGGGCCATGCGGCCGACAGGAAATCTTCAACTCTTCGGGAGAGCGGAAGGTGCCGAGGGCGAAGCTATCATGATCGGTTAGGGAGTGGGAACCTCGAGCACCTGCTCGGAAGGTTGTAGCGCGGGGAGCACCGCAAGGACCAGCCGGTCACCAAGCTGTCCAGGGTAGGGCCGTAGTTCGAGTCGGGTTTGCTGCCACTTCCAGCCGGTCGCGTCGCCGCCGTCGATTGCACGGACGCGCACATCAGCTGACACAGGTGACGTATCGTGAGTCCACTTTTCTAGGGCATCTGACAGTGTCGCTCTGTCGTCGTCGTGCAACACGCCGCAGCCGCTTGTGAGGTCACGCCATTTCACCCAGGTTGGAGCTTCCGGCAGCCACATCGTCAAAATCCCGGTTCGGCCGTCGAATACAGCGATGCGTGTGCCACCGCTCTCGAGGCCGCTCGGCATTCCCAGCTCAGCCAATGTCGGTTTGTCGGGTTCCGTTGTGTCTGTCACGTCGTGCCAGAGCAGCCTGAGGCCGACGTTGGGAGGGTCAGTTCTCCCCCTGCCCCAGCAGTGCCAACGCATGATTCGGCCATCTGCGTGGAGAACGGACATTGGGCCCTCCCACTTCTGACCGTGTGTAGGGACCAGTGCCTGGCCGAACAACTCTTCGGACCCATCGAATTTGACGGCCTTGGCGTTGTACTCCGCCGGGGTTCGTTCTGGTACGTGATCAGCGGCAGAGACACCGGACATCGCGGAAGCCTCGACTGTCTGCTCGATGACGGTGCGTTCGAGTAGCCAGGCTATTCCGGAAACGATGCGCACAGGATCGGGTTCGACCTCCGGGTCCCCCACCCAGACCTGTATGCCGTGGGTTTCCCCTGACGGCCCCAGAACGGGTACTGCGCGAATGCGAGCTTCACGCCGACGGCCTTTGAAGATCACATCTTGCTCGGCGCAAGAACTGCGTGTGAGTTCCAGAAAACCATGCAGATCAAACTCAGGCCCAGGTGACAAGCGATCGATTTTGGTCCAATCTCGGACCTTCCCCCCAGTACTGATGACTGTCATCTGTCCTGGCACCAGGGTTTCCACCAGGTGCCAGCTGTTCACGATGTCCACAGGTTCCCCTTCCTGATCGACCTAGACCGACGACGGTACAGTCACAGCCGCCGCGAAACAGAAAGTCTGACGCCGTGTGGCCTCATTGTCACTGCTTCGCGCACATCGAGCTGGTAACCGGGGTCTGCCCGAATCTCGTACCGACGAGCTATGGACGCCAACGCAAGCACCGCCTCGTGTAAGGCGAATTGGCGGCCGATACACGCTCGCAGGCCAGTGCCCCAAGGCTTGTATATACGGCGGTTGGTGTCGCTGGCCTGGCCTGTGGCGAACCGGTCGGGGTCGAACTTGTCTGCCTCTGGCCCCCACTCCGGTGAGCGGTGCAGCTGTGGAAGGAGAACAAAAACCCAACCCTCGGGCACCTCGTACCCGCCCAGCGAAGTTGCTCCGCGCTCACGAGCCTTGCGGAAGTAACCGGGTGCAGCGGGCCACAGGCGGAGAGTTTCGTCGACCACATGTCGTGTCCGTCGCAGCTTGGCCACATTCTCGAACTCGATGTCGGTGCCATCAGGAACGACGGCGTCGACTTCGGCCCGTATCCGCTGCATCTCATCGGGCCGCGTGCTCAGGAAATGCAACGCAAAGGCGATGGTCGATGCTGTTGTCTCGTTCCCCGCGATCAAAAAAGTGATGATCTGATTGCGGATGTTCTCCAGGGCCAGTCTGTCGCCCGTATCGGGGTCTGGCGTGCTGAGCATATGTTCGAGCAGATCCGGAGACGTTTTGCTGGAGTCAGGCTGGGCCATTCGCTGTTCGATCAGGGAGTCGACAGTGTGACGTATGAACTGGAGGTCCTCATCGTGCTGCCTCGTCGCCCTTCGTCCTAAGACAGAGCGGATGATCGGCACGTCGTTCGATGACTTGTTGACAAATTGAAGGACGCGAGCGATCGCGTCCGCAAAGGGTACGGGCTGGCGAAACGAGCCGAAATCATGCGACAGGGCGCAGCGCCCGATCACGTCGAAGGTCAGTTTGGAGCACTCGTCGTAGGCGTCTACCGGACCCGATCCGCTATCCCACGAGGTCAGAAGTTCGTTGACTGATTCCTGTATGGCGTCGTGGTAACCGCGCATGGCCCCTTTGCTGAACGCCGGCCCTAAAACAGCATGCGCGCGATGCCAGTTCGGCTCCGAGTTGAACGCGGTGAACAGACCGTCTTCGCCGATGGCGCGTAGCTTGCGATGTGGCAGGGCAAGAAATTTTGCCCAGTACTTCTCGTCGTTCACTTCCGCGACAAGCTCCGGGTCCGAGACCACCACGAGCCTGTGGCCGAAAATCTTGCGTTCGTAGATCCCCCCGAGCTCAGAGGCCATCGCCATCTCTTTTTGAACAGGCTTGGCCGTATCGAGGCCAACGATGTCTCCGGCAAACGGCAGTCGGTAACGCGGGTGAGGCAGGGCCTTCGAGATGGTTTGGGCGATCTCCATGCCAGATAGTGTCCCCCACGTCCGCAGACACTGGTCGACGGCCATTGTGTGACGCCTGCTGCGAGTGCGGACCGGTCAACGCGTGAAGACCGTTTGAATGACAGAGGTGTAATTCCTGGTGATTTCCTCGGCGTGTCACCCACACCTCAAGGTGATTCTGCATCAGGATGGGGCGCAGGTTGGGAACGTACTTAGCCAGTCAGAAGGAGGCGCGTCATGCCGATGCCCAGTAAGGGTGACCGGAAACCGTTGACCGTCAGACTCCCGTCGGAGCTGATCAAGTCCTTAGAGGCGCAGCGCAGTTCGGCTGGTGCGACCTCCCTCAGCCAGTACGTCTCGGATCTGCTGGCAATAGCGAGTGACCGGGAAGATCTTGCCCTCGAGCTCAATCGCCATCGTGACCAGGGGGTGCTACCTCTGACTGCGTAGAAAACTTCAGCCCGCCGGCTACCGGTGGGTTCGTAAAACTGCATCTGCGCAGCGCCTTACAAACGAAAAACCCCCGGCGTGCAGGCCGAGGGTCTTCGAAGTAAGAGAAGCGAGCTACTAACTCGATTCTCGGTGTTGCGCATCCCCACGAAAGGGACTGTCTTGCTGGACAGGTCTCAGGGTACATCGTGCCCTGAAGTAGGTACAAGATTGAATGCTCGTGTCGTCCGTCCGGATGCGACGGCGGACCGGCTGTGGCATCGATTCGCACCGGCCATTGCTGCCCGCCGATCGATGAGGCTCTACGACCCGCGGACGCGTAAATACGTGTCCGCGGGCCCGTTGACGGTCAAAAGGCCGGCATTGCCATCGGCTGTGCCGCTGTTCTCACGCGGGCGCGCCGGCATCGTTGCCCTGGACTTCGACACCAAACATCACGGCCACGCCGCCGTTGTCGCCGACGTAGCGCGTCTGCAGGCGTGGTTGACCGAATGCGGTGGCCGCGCAGTAGTCGACGAATCGACCAGCGGCGGCCGACACGTACTCGTACCGCTGGCACCGGGAAAAACAGTCACCGCCCACGAGGTGCGTCCGTTGTTGCGCCTTCTAGCAGCACGGCTTCCCACGCTGGACATCACACCGATGACCAACGACTCCACCGGCTGCATCACCGTGCCGGGCTCGCAGTGCAAAGAAGGTGGCTACCGCACCCTCGTCGACCTCGACCCGGCTACAGCGTCCGACATCCTGACCGTCGGGTCCGATGCCGGCACACTCCAGCGGCTCGAAGCCTTGCTCGGAGGAACGGGACGAGCGGCTATAAGCCCGATTGACGCCCACATCCGAGCCGAGACGTCGGCTGAACGGGTCCTCGGCAGCGGCGATGACGCCCGGTTGCATCCGCGTTTCTGCCGCTCCACTCCGCCGCCGCGCTGCGTCCTCGACTTCGCCAGCAGCGGCCGCATCAATACCCGCCGCTGGCCCTCACGCTCGGAAGCACGCCAGTCCGTCATCACCCACGCCGTCCTCTCCGGTGCCAGCCCTGCCGACATCCTCACCCGAGTCACCGAACCTGCTTGGGCGGGTGTGCGGGCCGCGTATGCCCGCTATGCCGAACCCGAACGCGCCATCCGCCGCGACACTGCCCGCGCCCTCGACTGGGCCGCATCGACACTCCCCGATCCAGTCCGGGATATCGGGCACAAGCAAAAGCACACAGGGGGTACCTACGATCCGGTCCTCCACTCGTGGCTTACCCACGCTCAAACCTGGGTCGCTTCTGAGTTCCTTCATCGGCGAGATCGCTGGACTACCCATGCAGTCGTTCAAGCACTGTCGTGGGCTGCAGCAGTGTCGGGCCAGATAGTGGAAGGTGTTCCCACTGTGGGTGTCGGTGGTAGGTCACTATCCATCGCCGCCGGCATGCTTCCTGAATCAACGGTGTGGTCAGTTCTGGAGCGATTGCGGGACATGGAGGGCTCACCGCTGTTGCTCATCGAGCGAGGGGTGGGCCAGAACCCTGATCGGTACGCGTTGGTGCCCACACACGCGGGACGAGCGGCGTTAATCGACACCTCCATAGCGCCAGCAGAGGTGGAGTCGGTACACCCGGCGTGGAGTGTCATCGGCTGGCGTCACCGTGTCCTCTACGACGCAGTAGTCACCGCAGCAGAACCTATGACCCCGGACGAGTTGTTCACAGCTATAGGCGTCGGACGTACCAGTGGGTATGAGGCTCTGTTAGATCTGCGCGTTGCCGGTCTGCTCACGGTCGAGAGCGCCCACATCGGTGTCGGGCCGGTCGAACTCGACGACATCGGTCATCGTCACGGTCTCACGTCGGCCGTCCGTGCGCGCATCGTGCGCCACCGCGCCGAACGCATCGTCTGGCGGGAATGGCTTGCAGCCCGCGACGAGGCACGCACTCCGCCCGAACCTGACCGGTCGTTGTTTGCCGTCGCCGACGAACACCCTGCCGATCCACCCGACCGCGACTACATCATGGCGGTGATGAACACCGGTCCACCTGACCCGTTCTAAGACACTATGCCGGTCACGTATCTCGGCCAGACGCGAATGTCGTTCTCGTTCGTTTCTCGGGATCAGGTGGTCGACAACTTTTCTTGACGATACGTAGCGTTGTTGCTTGCCTTCATCCCTGCGCGGACACCCAGGTGTGTCAGAGTGTTTCGTTACCGAGTAGGTCGAGTGTGCGCTGCAGGAGCACTTCGATACGGTCCTCGACGTCGTCGACCAAGTCGGGAACGCCGGCCAAAGCGGTATGTGCGCGGCGTCGTGCATCGACGCCTGCGCGGTAGTACCCGGAATCGAGTTTCACGGAGCGCTCCAAATCGGTAGGACCGACGACCTGGAGCTGTTCGGTGTCCCCGCGATGCTGCGAGCTGACGACGCGATGGCGGCGCGAGGTGTGTAGCGGTGCGTTCCCGGTGCGGTGCATGGCAATGACCGATCCGACCTCGGCGGCAGTCATCGCGGCGACGGGCAGGGGCATGTGTCCCCATCGATCGATCGGGACCGCGATCGCGCCCGATCGGGTCGGCCACTCAGACATCTCGGGAAACGTGTTGTCCTGCAGATGCTCTATGAGCAGGGTTGTCGATGGGTAGCGGTCGGAGAACTGCAGGACCGTGCGCCACCGCTCCCACACTTCGACCGGCCTGAAGTCGGTGACGTCGTAGGAATCGATGCGAACACGGTGGTGTCCACCGATCCAGACACTCTCACCATCGATGGTGATCTCGCTGCGGTCAAGTGATGCAATTGCCCTGTGCGACAAACCCACTCCGGCCAAGAGGAGAAGTACGGCGTCACGGCGGCCAAACAACGCGGCAGTCGATCCAACGGTCGGCAGTCCGGCCGCGATCGCCTGATATTGCACGGCACGTCGGATCGTTCTCGCGCTGCGAGCAGAGTCCAGTGCCAGCCGGAGCGAAGTCGCGCGCCCTGGCGCGGGGAGGCCGGCATCGAGGTGGACGTGGTTGATAGCAGAGACCCGGCGTAACTGCCCTGCATCGCCGGCGGGGTTCTCATTAAGAAACTCCGCCAACGTGATCGGCGTCGCGGGTAGTGGCTCGACGTTCGCGGCGGAGCACCAGTCGGCGAACAGCCCCCACTCGTAGCGATACCCGCTCACCGCGGTGGCCTGTCTTGCCATCTGTGCGACGGTACCGGCTTGGGCCGACAGCTCCGGATCGACTTCTCGAGGAGTCCGTCGAGAAGTCTTGACACCGTTCGATGATGTCGCCATTGGGGCCCGCCTAGTGCCCTGCTGATCAGTTGACCGTCGCCGGTGTTGATCGACGGCAAGAGCCACAGGACTGCGACGCACCACAACGCGGCACCGGGCCTATGGGGCAGTCAGTGGATCGAGACTTGGAGCGCATACCGCCGCGTCATTCGAATGAATTAACTTCCAGCGAAACTTGCACTTTGCTGGGTTGGTCACGTTGCAGCAGTAGCGATCGGGGCAGCACTACAGATGTACGTCACGGTGCCCACTTCACCGCCTCAGAACCGTAATGTGACAGTCTTCGTCGTGAGATCTCAGCAGCGCCGTTCAACTGACCGACTGCCGGTGGTTTGGGGTACGCAGCCCCGCATGACGCGCTGGAGACTGGTTTGGGCTTCTTACTCGCCCTACCGAGCTGCAAGATTCATCTCTGCACGAAATAACGCCTGATCGAACAGAATGGATAGATGTGAACCGTTTGAAAGCCGCAGCAACTGTTGCCGCAGTCGGTGTACTTCTCGCCGTGACGGGTTGTTCATCCGACTCCTCCGAAGACGACGTCGCGTCTACGGTGACAGCAACTACTACCTCGTCCGAGGCCGCGCAGCCGGTTCCGGCAGTAGCAGCCAGCACAGCCGAAAGCGTGTGTGCGCAGATCGAAGAAGCCGGGATCGGCGTGAATTGTGTTCGTGGTGAAGGAAATGGACTGGCTCTGGCGGCGACGGAGGTCTACGACTTCGATCTTCCATCTGTTCCCGGTGAAGGCGGTGCGGTCATGGCCTTCGATGATGTCGACCTGTACCAAAAGACCGTGCAGGGCTACGAGGATGCCGCTTTCCTGGCCGGCCCTCACCGCTACGGATCGGAGCCAGCCTTGATCTTCGTTCAGATCAATGAGGGGCTGTCACCGAGCGACGGGCAGAAGGTCAAGGGAATCGTCGACGCGCTATAGGTCCTCGGCGCGCCATCACTCGGTTGCATGTGTCGCGTCCGTCGGTGCCCAGGAATCGACAGCGTTCAGGAGCCGGGCTCTGATCTCGGCCGCCGGCGCAGCCAGATCGACGGTGACGAAGCGGAAGCGGTGTCCCTGGATGACGGCCGATTCGTCGAAGTGGTGACCAACGGTCGGGTAGAGCAGGACACCTTCCGCTGTCCGGCCCAGTTCGTCGTAGACGCTCTGGGACTGGACGTAAGCGTAGAGCTGAAAGACGTGGCTGCGGTCGAGACGGCGGGTGCCGTGAAACCCCGGCTTAAGGGCGTCGGCGAACTTGGTCTCGACGATGATTCGCCGGTCGATCCCACGTAGCGCCGAAGACGAACCGGCTGAGCGAGACATACCAGCAGGTGAGGACCAGCGTTGTCATCAGTTCGATGTCAGCCCTTTTCGGTTGGGCCGATGGACTTTCGTCTATCGTTCGCCTCGGATGCTTAGCCGTAGGAGGGTGGGACTGCCCCGACTTCAGTTGACTAGTGGGGTTGAGCGATTCAGGCCGCGTGTGCGGTCCGGTTGATTGTCTCAAACTCGATAGGGGTGAGCTT
>NZ_JBFBMD010000016.1:0-103827 GCF_040686915.1 Rhodococcus sp. NPDC077669
CCGCTGATCCTCGGTAAGTGAACTTCGTGCACGCATACAAAACTCCCCGGTAGTCGGAACTGAATTACTCAGTCCAACTTCCGGGGAGCTGTGCAAGTCGGTCAGACTGCAACAAAGGGACATTGATCCCAACTGGGGAGGACCTGCAACCGGGGAGGACGTCCAACCGGGGAGGACCCCGAACCGGGGGGACGCACACTAGGGCGGGGCTCAGGCGCCGGCGTCGGCTCCCAGCAGCGCGGAGATCATGCCCGGGGCCAGGGCGACAGCAGGTAGGGCGTTGACGTTCAGGTCGATCAACTCGTCGCGGGTGATCTGTGGATTTCTGAGCCAGGTGATGGTGGCTTCTTCGACGAAGGCGATCCACCCGCGGACGGCGAGGTCGATGGTGGGGGTGACATCGACGTCGAGTTGAGCGAGTTGGACGAGAGTGCGATCGGCCATGGTGGTGCGGGTCTGCTCGAACACCTCGCGCATCTGGGGGTCTCCGCTTGCCGTGCCGCGGAGCAGGGAGATGAAGGTGTCGCGTTTCTCGCTGACGTAATCGACGTAGTTGGCGATGGAGTCGCGCAGAATCTCGAAGGGTTCGAGGTCGGGGTCGGGTGCAGTCCGTTCGATCATCGACCGCGACGCCTCGCGGACTATTTCGAGGTGAAAGTCCTGCTTGGACGCGAAGTAGTGGAACAGTAGACCTCGGGAGACTCCGGCCTGATCGGCGATGTCCTCGACGGAGATCTGTTCGAGTGGCCGATCGGCGAGCATCTCGGTGCCGAGCTCGATCAGCTGCGCTCGTCGTTGCTGCGGACTGAGTCTGGTCCTTTTCGTCGTCGATACTCCAGCGCGGTTCACATCCGCCATGCAATCATCCTATTGAATAGTAGTCAATAACTATTGACTCACACTCAGTAAGCTTCTAGTCTGCTCTACATGAGTCTTCCCGTAACAGATACTTCGGACCGCGCAACGTCGCCGCGTCACGTCGATACGCTGATCATCGGCAGTGGTTTCGCCGGGCTCGGAGCGGCGATCAAGCTGACCAAGGCAGGCAAGAAGAACTTCGTCGTCGTCGAACGCGGCCACGATGTGGGCGGTACCTGGCGCGACAACACCTACCCCGGTGCAGCCTGCGACGTGCCCTCGCACCTGTACTCGTACTCGTTCGCGCTGAACCCGGAGTGGACTCGTTCGTTCTCCACCCAGCCCGAGATCCAGAAGTACATCGCCGGAGTTGCGCGCAAGTACGGCGTCATGGACAAGCACGTCTTCGGCACGGACGTGACGTCGGCGCGATGGAACGCCTCCACCAGCCGCTGGGACGTCGAGACGACCACCGGCAACTACACCGCCAAGATCGTCGTCTCGGCCGTCGGCGCACTGTGTGAGCCGAACCTGCCCGACATCAAGGGAATTCACGACTTCGAGGGCGACGTCTTCCACTCCGCTCAGTGGAACCACGACGTCTCGCTCGCCGGTAAGCGCGTCGCCGTCATCGGGACCGGCGCGTCGGCGATCCAGATCGTTCCCGCCATCGCAGGCCAGGTCGAGCACCTCGACGTCTACCAGCGCACCGCGCCGTGGATCCTCCCTCGCGCCGATCGCCCGTACACCAAGCTCGAGCGCTTCGCTTTCAAGCACGTGCCCGGCTTCCAGCGCCTCGCCCGCGCCGGCATCTACGCGATGCGTGAGACCCAGGTCGTCGGACTGGCGAAGAACCCCGCGTTCATGAAGCCGCTGCAGTGGGCGTCCGAGAATCATCTGCGCACGCAGATCAAGGACAAGGCACTGCGCGCGAAGGTGACCCCGAACTTCCGCATCGGATGCAAGCGCATGTTGATCTCCAACGCGTACTACCCGGCTCTCGCGCAGAGCAACGTCGACCTCGTGACCGACGGCATCGCCGAGATCCGCACGGGATCGATCGTCACCAAAGACGGCACCGAGCGCCCGATCGACGCACTCGTCGTCGCCACCGGCTTCCACGTCACCGATTCGCCTGCCTACCAGGCCATCGTCGGCAAGGACGGCCGGACGCTGGCGCAGACGTTCGACGACGGCGGACAGCAGGGCTACAAGGGCGCCGCGGTGGCGAACTTCCCGAACATGTTCTTCCTCGTCGGCCCCAACACCGGCCTCGGGCACACCTCGATGGTCTTCATGATCGAGTCGCAGATCAACTACCTGGTCGACGCCTTGAACACCATCGACAAGCACGACATCGGGACCATCGAAGTGCGCAAGGACGTGCAGGACGAGTACAACGTGACTCTGCAGGACCAGCTCGCCAAGAGCGTCTGGATGAACGGTGGCTGCGCCAGCTGGTATCTGGACAAGCACGGAAACAACACCACCCTGTGGCCCGGGTTCACGTTCGAGTTCCGTCGTCAGACCAAGCATTTCGATCTCGATGCGTACCGTAGCGTCGCAACCGCAGATCTGACCTCCGCGTCGGCGAGCACGGCCGCCGGCAACAACACAGACAAGGTGTCCGCACGATGAGCACATTCACAGGCAAGGTGGCCGTCGTCACCGGCGCGGGTTCGGGAATCGGCCGGGCCCTGGCCCTCGAGCTGGCCGGACGCGGAGCCAAGCTCGCACTGTCCGACGTCGACACTGCCGGACTCGACGAGACGGTGCGCCGCGTCGAAGCACTCGGTGCCGAGGTGAAGTCCGATTTCCTCGACGTCTCGCAGCGCGAGACCGTGCTGGACTATGCCGAGGCCGTCGTCGCGCATTTCGGCAAGGTCAACCAGATCTACAACAACGCGGGCATCGCCTACCACGGTGACGTGGAGAAGTCCTCGTTCAAGGACATCGAGCGCATCGTCGACGTCGATTTCTGGGGCGTCGTCAACGGCACCAAGGCATTTCTGCCGCACATCAAGGCCTCCGGTGACGGCCACATCGTCAACATCTCCAGCCTGTTCGGCCTGTTGGCGATGCCGTCCCAGTCCGCGTACAACGCTGCGAAGTTCGCCGTCCGCGGATTCAGCGAGTCGCTGCGCATGGAGATGTTGATCGCGAAGGCTCCGGTGAAGGTGACCGTGGTGCACCCCGGCGGCATCAAGACTGCCATCGCCCGCAATGCCACCGTCGCCGAGAATTTCGACCAGGCCGACGTGGCGAAATTCTTCGACAGCAAGTTGGCGAAGACCACCCCGATCGACGCGGCCAAGACCATTCTCAAGGGCGTCGAGAAAGGCCGGGGTCGCGTGCTCATCGGTTCCGACGCCATCGCGCTCGATCTGCTGCAACGCATCACCGGCTCGCGGTACCAGGGTCTGATCGCTGCGGTGTCCAAGCGTGCCATGCCACGGTCGAAGAAGTAGGCGGGTCGCGTCGTGAAAGCCTTCTACGTTCCTCTGCCGATCGTTGCGGCGGCGCTCAAGCCCTTCTACCGCCTCGCGCTGAATCCGCGTCTGTCCTTCCGGGCGCAGCGGGCGGTCCTCGAGGCCGCGGCTCCCGTGCAGACGCTCCCGCACGGGACCGTCGCGCAGAAACTGACGCTTGCGGGCAGGCGGGCCGAGCGCATCACCGTCGGAGCCACCGAACGCGACACCGCGATCCTGTACCTCCACGGGGGCGCGTTCACGATCGGTTCGATCAACACCCACCGATCGCTCGCCGCCCATCTGGCCCGAGAGTCGGCCAGCGCCGTGTACGTACTCGACTACCGCCTCGCCCCGGAGAACCCGTACCCGGCCGCGCTCGACGACGCCGTGGCGGCGTTCCGTGAACTCGTGCGTTCGCACGGCTTCACCCCGGATCGCATCGCCATCGCCGGTGATTCGGCCGGCGGCGGACTGACCGTCGCGACGACGAGACGGCTGGTGGACGACGGCGCGAGGCCGGCAGCACTCGGATTGATCTCACCGTGGGTCGATCCGGGCGCACGCGACGCGGTCAAACCGCGCGACCTGGTCGTCAACACCGGGTGGTCGAACTCCTCGGCCGACGCGTATCTCGGGGCGGGCGACCCGCTGGATCAAGGCTTCGCGCCGCTCCAGGGCAACCTCGACGAGCTGCCTCCGGTCGTCATGCACGTCGGGACGGACGAGGTGCTCTATCCACAGATCACCGCGTTCGCGGACAAGCTGCGCCTGTCCGGCGTCGAACTCGAGTACATCGAGTACAAGAAACTCTGGCACGTGGCGCATCTGCAGGCGTCGATCCTGCGGGAAGCAGCCGAAGCCGTCCAGCACATGGGTTCCTATCTGGGCCGCAAGCTCAGAGCAGAGCAGAAGTCCGACGTGTCAGAGGCTGTGCTCGCCGAGCCAGCGGCCGGCGACATCGCCTGACGCAGCACCGCCGCGGACCTCGCCGATCATGTCGGCGAGGTCCGCTGTCGTCAGCTCCCCCGCCACCACCGAGAACGACTTCACCGCACTCTCGTCCAGCACACCGGTGCGGTACAGCGGAACGACGTTCTGCGCCGGATACACATGATCGTCGTCGGGCAGAGTCGTCAGATCCTTGGCCAGCGGACCGAACGACGCCGTCCGAATCGCGAGAGCATCCACCGCACCGGAATTCAGGTCGTCGACGGCGAACTGCGCATCCGGGTACACCATGAACTCGGAGAAACGGGCCCCGGTGAAGCTGGGACTGCCCACACCCTCCATCCTCACGTCCATCGGATCGACCTCCCCCTCGACCGTTCCGACTGTCACGTCGTCCCGACGAAGAAATTCGGTCACCGTCGCGCCCTCGTCCAAGATCGCGTCTGGAGCGAGAGCAAGAGCCAATCGATCCTCGGCAGTTGCGTAGTCTCCCACCGACAGTCCGGCGGGCAGCGATCGGTTCAGTTCGGTGAACACGTCCTCTGCTTCGGTTGCCCCGGCCAGGGTGTCGAAGGTGCGCAACAGGTCCCCGGTCAGGTCGGGAATCATCGATACCTCGCCGCGGTCCAGCGCCGCGAGGTACGCCGTCCGATCCCCCAGGTTCTCGGCGACGGAGACCTCGGCTCCCGTCGACCGGAGTCCTCCTGCGTAGATCTGTGCGAGCAACCGGGAGAGGTCGGAATTCCCGGCTCCGACGACGACGGGCACGTGCCCGGGTTCGGCCCGGTCGGCCGCACTGCACCCACCGACGGAACCTGCAATAGTGACCGCGAGGGCCGCTGCCAGAATCGACGAACGCACTCTCATTTTCTCCTGTTCACTGCCCGTGGGGTTTACCGATCCCGACCGCGGGGCACAGATGCGAACGAGAGGGTAGTTCGAACCAACCTTATGGGCACGGCGACGTCGACTACCATCCCGAGCAGCCCGAGTCCTGGTTCGGCGGTGTCCCCGGTGATCGGGCGGCACCTGTCGGAGTTGGGGCTTCGTCTGTGCCCGAACCGATGGAAGGACACCATGACCACCTCCCGAATCACGCGCGCGTTCTCCGCCCCGAAGGCAGTGGCGGCCGTTGCCGCGCTCGCCCTGTCGGTCACCGCACTGACCGCCTGCGGCGGAAATTCGGATCCGCTCTCGAGCGGAGGCGGCGAGAGCAACGACGACACGAACTCGATCATCGTCGGCTCGGCCAACTTCCCGGAGTCCGAGACCGTCGCGAACATTTACGCAGAAGCATTGCGCGCCAACGGTTTCGAGGTGAGCACCAAGCTGAACATCGGTAGCCGCGAGGCGTACATTCCCGCCGTCCGCGACGGCTCGATCGACCTGATCCCCGATTACACGGGCAACCTGCTCCAGTACTTGGACGAATCTGCCACGGCCACCTCGTCCGAGGACGTGCTGGCGGCACTGCCCGCTGCACTCGGCGACGACCTCGCGGTGACGGCCCAGGCACCCGGCGAGGACAAGGATGCCGTCGTCGTCACCCGCGCGACCGCAACCGAGCGCAATCTGAAGACCGTCGGGGATCTCGCACCGTTCTCCTCGGAGGTGACGTTCGCAGGCACGCCGGAATTCCAGGAGCGCGTCGGCGGACTGCCGGGCCTGAAAGCGAAGTACGGCCTGGACATCTCCCCCGGTAACTACGTGCCCATCTCCGACGGCGGCGGACCGGCCACGGTCGAGGCACTCGTGTCGGGCCAGGTCGTCGCGGCGGACATCTTCACCACCTCGCCGGCCATCGCGCAGAACGATCTCGTGGTTCTCGAAGACCCGGAGAACAATTTCGCCGCTCAGAACGTCATCCCGGTGCTGCGGACGTCCAAGCAGTCCGACAAGCTCACTCAGGTTCTCGACGCCGTCTCGGCGCAGATCACCACCGAAGAGCTCATCGCACTGAACACCTCGGTGTCCGGAGACCAGAAGGTCGAACCGGCTGCGGCGGCAACGGCGTGGGTCAAGGACAAGGGTCTGGACCAGCCGGTCAGCTGATGATCACCTTCGAGAACATCACCAAGACGTACCCGGACGGCACCACGGCAGTCGACTCGTTGGACCTGGTGATCCAGCCACACTCGTTCACCGTGTTCGTGGGGCCGTCCGGCTGCGGCAAGACGACGTCGATGCGCATGATCAACCGGATGATCGCTCCCACCTCGGGCGTCATCACGGTCGACGGCCGCAACATCGCCGACACCGACGCGGTGAAGCTGCGCCGGGGAATCGGCTACGTCATCCAGAGTGCCGGGCTGCTGCCCCATCGTTCCGTCGTCGACAATGTCGCGACGGTTCCGGTCCTCAACGGTCAGTCCCGGCGCGCGGCCCGCAAGGCGGCGCTCGAGGTACTGGAACGAGTGGGCCTGGATCCGGCTCTCGCGTCCCGCTACCCGGCACAGCTGTCCGGCGGGCAGCAACAGCGCGTCGGGGTGGCCCGCGCGCTCGCCGCGGACCCACCGATTCTGTTGATGGACGAACCCTTCAGCGCCGTCGATCCGGTGGTGCGTGAGGATCTGCAGACCGAGATGCTGAGGCTGCAGGCCGATCTGAAGAAGACGATCGTGTTCGTCACGCACGACATCGACGAGGCCGTGCGGCTGGGCGACCACATCGCGGTCTTCGGACCGCAGGGTCGTCTGCAGCAATACGACAAGCCCGAGACCGTGCTCGCGGCACCGGCGACGTCGTTCGTGGCGTCGTTCGTCGGCCGCGACCGCGGCTACCGAGGCCTGTCTTTCCGCTCGGCGCAGTCGGTGACGATGCATCCGATCCATACCGCGACCGAGGACGAGATGAGCACCCTGCGACTCGACCAAGGGCAGTGGGTTCTGGTCGTGGACTCCCAGCGTCGTCCCCTCGGCTGGATCGACGCCACCGGCGTCGAGAAGGTACGCGGCGGCGGCAGCCTGGACGAGAGCACCGCGGCCGGTGGGTCGCTGTTCCTCGAGGGCGGCGATCTACGGCAGGCGCTCGACTCGGCGATCTCGTCTCCGTCGGGAATCGGCGTCGCCGTCGATTCGACCGGTGCCGCCGTGGGCAGCGTCGACGGTGCGGAGATTCTCGAAAACCTGGCCGTACAGCGCAAGTCGGAGGACGAGGAGCGCAATCGCCACCACTTCGGCGCGGCCGGGAACGACGCACAGTGACCTGGCTGTTCGACAACTTCGGCGTCGTACTGGGGTACACGAAGACACATCTGTATCTTTCGCTCGTGCCTCTACTCATCGGCCTGCTCATCGCCGTTCCGGTCGGCACTCTGATTCGCAACACGCGGTGGGTCCGCCGAATCACGTTGACGGTGGCCAGCATTGCGTTCACGTTGCCGTCCCTGGCACTGTTCGTCACCATTCCTGCGGTCGTGGGACTGCCCGTGCTCGATCCGCTGAACGTGGTGATCGCACTGACGGTGTACTCCACGGCCCTGCTCGTTCGCGCGGTTCCGGAGGCACTCGATTCGGTTCCGTTCGCCGTCGTCGATTCGGCTCAGGCCATGGGCTTTTCGTCGTTACGCCGGGCGGTGACCGTCGAGCTACCCCTGTCCTTGCCGGTGCTCATCGCCAATATTCGAGTTGTCACGGTCACCAACATCTCGTTGGTCTCGGTGGGTTCGGTGATCGGTATCGGTGGTCTCGGCCAGCTGTTCACCCAGGGCTACCAACGTGACTATCCCGATCAGATCTTCGCCGGCATCATCTCGATCGTGTTCTTGGCGTTGATCTTCGACGCCGCCCTGTACCTGGTGGGCCGTCGACTCACGCCCTGGACCCGGCAGGGCAGCTCGTCGACGAGGAAGGCGCGCGCATGAATCTGTTCTCCGAAGCGTTCTCGTACATCCTCGACGGTGCCAACTGGGCCGGGCCGACGGGAATCGGTGCTCGACTGCTCGAGCACATGTGGTATTCGCTGTTGGCCGTTGTGCTTTCGGCCGCTGTCGCGATTCCCATCGGACTGATCATCGGTCACCTGCGCCGCGGCGAAGCGGTGGTCGTCGGACTGGTCAACGCTCTGCGCTCACTGCCGACTCTGGGTGTGTTGGTGTTCCTGGTCCTGGTGATCGGGTTGGGTCTGATCCCGCCGATCATCGCGCTGGTCCTGCTCGGGATACCACCGCTGCTGGCGGGCACCTACTCGGGAATAGCCAACGTCGATGCTCACGTGGTCGACGCCGCCCGGGCAATGGGAATGACCGAATCACAGGTGCTGCTGCGGGTAGAGATCCCCAATGCACTGCCACTGATCCTCGGCGGACTACGGAACACCACCCTGCAGATCATCGCGACCGCGACCGTTGCGGCGTACGTCAACCTGGGCGGGCTGGGTCGCTACATCTTCGACGGTCTCGCGCTCTACGACTACGGCCGGGTTCTGGTCGGGGCGATCCTCGTCGCGCTGCTCACACTCGTCGTCGACGGCCTTCTCGCCCTAGCGGTGTGGACGTCGGTGCCGGGAACCGGTCGCCTCCGGCGCATGCCGACCGGACTGGCAAAAGTCTGACGACGACTCACGCAAACTAAAAGCACCCCGAACCACCGGCCCGGATAGGGCGGGGTTCGGGGTGCTTTTTCTGTTTTCCTACGCGACGCCCTCGGCTCGCGCTGCTGCCGCAACTGCGTCCGCAACGGCCGGGGCGACGCGAGGATCGAGCGGGCTCGGGACGATTCTGTCCGCGGCCAACTCGTCGCCGAGAACCGAGAGGATTGCCTCGGCAGCGGCGAGCTTCATGCCTTCGGTGATGCGGCGTGCGCCGGCGTCGAGCGCGCCCTTGAACACACCGGGGAAGGCCAGAACGTTGTTGATCTGATTGGGGAAATCGCTGCGTCCGGTCGCGACGATGGCCGCGTACTTCCTGGCCACCTCGGGGTGGATCTCCGGATCCGGGTTCGAGAGCGCGAACACGATGGACTCGGGGGCCATCGAGGCGATGACGTTCTCGTCCACCTTGCCTGCGGACAGTCCGAGGAACACGTCGGCTCCGGCCAGCGCATCGCCCGGTCCCCCGCTCAGTCCACGAGGGTTGGTTCGCGCAGCGAGGTCGGCCTTGACGCCGGTGAGGTCACCGCGATCGGCCGAGACGACGCCCTTGGAGTCGAGGACCACGACGTCGGAGATGCCGGCGGCGAGCAGCATGTTCGCGCACGCAACGCCTGCAGCGCCTGCGCCCGAGACGACCACTCGGAGCCCGGCCAGGTCCCGGCCCTGTACCCGTGCAGCACCCGTCAGCGCCGCAAGGACGACGATGGCCGTGCCGTGTTGGTCGTCGTGCATCACGGGGCAGTCCAGTGCCTCGACGACGCGTCGTTCCACCTCGAAACACCGCGGGGCGGAGATGTCTTCGAGGTTGACGGCTCCGAAACTGTGTCGCATCCGCACGATCGTCTCGACGATCTCGTCGACATCGTGGGTATCGAGCACGATCGGGATGGAATCGAGGCCGGCGAACTTCTTGAACAGCGCCGCCTTGCCCTCCATCACCGGCAACGACGCGCGCGGACCGATATCGCCCAGGCCGAGCACCGCGGAACCGTCGGAGATGACGGCGACCAGTCGGTCGGTCCAGGTGTAGCGCTTGGCCAGTGCCGGGTCGGCGGCGATGGCACGGCTGACCTGGGCGACCCCCGGGGTGTAGGCGATCGAGAGATCGCGCTGGGTCTCGAGCGGCGCGGCCAACTGGACCGAAAGCTTGCCGCCGAGATGCCCGGCGAAGATCTCGTCGTCGGTGATCGCGGCCGCAACTGCCGATGGTGTTCCTGTGGTGTCTTCGACTGCCGTCACGGTGAAAGCTCCTCGCACTGTCGGCCTCGACGAGGCAACACGTGTCTACGAAGTGATTGATGCTCGAAAGGGTCGCGGACTACCGGAGGGCGCCAGTACTGGCTGCCGACTGCCGAAAAGCGTGTCTCGCACGTGCGGCGGGTGTGCCTGCACAGTCAACGATGGGCTGTAGCCGCATCGCTGCAACGGCCCAAGTGTGCCATACCGCCCACCGAACTGACCATAGAGTCAGAAACCAGCGTGAACTACTGCCACCATTGGGTCCACAGGACGAGACCGGTGACCACGAAGACCACGATCGCTCCGAGGAAGGCGGCGAATCCGCGTCGATGATCGGCAATGCGCTGCGCGACGATGGCGACGACAGCGGCAACGATGTGCACGGTGACCGACAGCGCGCCCGGTCCCGGGTAGCCGCGGGACTGACCGAGATATTGGGTGACGCCGACGCCGATCGCCAGCACCACCAGTCCGGCGGTGACGATGCCGCTGAGACCGCGCAGGAAGCGCAGCCCTGCACCCGCTCCGGCCCCGCTCATGCTCCGGCCACGAATCCGCGGACGGAGTCCGCGATCAACTGCACCGCGATGGCGGCGAGCAACAGGCCTGCGATGCGTGCCAGCAGCGAGATGCCGCCCTCGCCGAGCAGCCGGATAAGGACGGTGGAGAAGCGCAGAATCACGAAGAACAGGACGTGAATCGTGATGATGCCCAAGGCGATTGCGAGCAACGAGCTCGCGTTGCCGTCGGCCTGACTGACGTAGACGATCACCGCGGCGATGGCTCCGGGGCCCGCCATCAACGGCGTTCCCAGCGGCACGAGTGCGACGTTGACGTCCTCGGCCGCCGCGTCGCCGCCCGCGCCCTTACCGGTGAGCAACGACAGCGCGATGAGCAGGAGCAGAAGTCCACCCGCGCCCTGCAGTGCCGGAATGCCGATGTGCAGGTAGCTCAGAATGGCCTGGCCGCCGATCGCGAACACCGAGATGACGGTGAGCGAGACCGCGGGTGCCTGCCATGCGGCCTTGTTGCGCACTTCCTTGCTCTTGCGTCCCACCAGGGACAGGAACACCGGAATCGCGCCCGGTGGATCCATGATCACAAACAGCGTGATCAGAACCGTCAGGTACAGCGTCACGTCGAAGTTCATGACCGGGCCGCCGCGATCAGTCGGTCGTACTGCTCCGGGTCAGTGGTGTACTCGCCCAGCTTCACGGTCTTGTTGGTGCCGTGATAATCCGAGGACCCGGTGACGATGAGGTCCAACTCCGCGGCCAACTCGGCCATCACCACGGTGTCCTCCGGCGAGTGGTCCATGTGGTGGACTTCCACACCGCCGAGCCCGAGCGGGGTGAGTTCTCGGATGTGGTCCAGATCCAGGATGCGTCCGCGCTTGCGGGCCCGGGCATGCGCGAGCACGCTGACGCCGCCTGCGGCGGCGATCATCTCGACGGCGACGTCGAGTGGAGTGTCGACCTTGCCCACGTAATACTTGCCACCCGTTGCCAGCGGACCGGCGAACGCCGCGTCCATGTCCGAGACGTAGCCGGCCTCGATCAGAGCCTGGCCCAGATGGGGACGACCGGCGGCCTCCCCGGCCGAGGCGAGAACCGCGTCGGGATCGATGGGCAGGCCGTCCGCGGCCATTTTCTCAGCGATGGCCCGCAGCCGGGTCACCCGCTCACCGCGCAGTCGTGCACGCTCGGCGGCGAATGCCTCGTTCTCGGGGTCGAACAGGTACGCCAGCAGGTGCACCGGGACGGGCGTGCCGTCCTCCCCACGACCGGTGCACGACAGTTCCATGCCGCGCACGAGCGTCAGGCCGGCAGGCGATGCGGCAGCGGCCTCGTCCCATCCGGCCGTGGTGTCGTGATCGGTGAGCGCCACCACCGACAGGCCCGCTGCCGACGCAGCGCGAACCAGCTCGGCCGGGCTGTCGGTACCGTCGGACGCTGTCGAGTGGGTGTGGAGATCGATGAGCACCAGAACAGTGTCCCAGGCGTACCGCCGTGATGTTCCGGGCCCACTGTTCTGTCGTTTTCCTGGCGTACGATTGCCCGCCATGCCGTCCCTTCCACCGCGTCCCTCACTGCCCTCGCTGCACCGACGAGGAAACAAGGCCGTTCCCGATTCGAGTCCACGAATACCGGTGCCAACGGCGCGTGCCATCGTCGACTGCGCTGTGTACGTCGACGGCTCCCGGCTACCCGGCCGGTTCACTCACACGTCCGCGATCGCCGAAGTACGAGCCCGCGGCGAGGGGTTCGTCTGGGTGGGCCTGCATGCGCCGGACGACCGTCAGATGAACGCGATCGCTCAGTGTTACGACCTGCACGAGTTGATGGTCGAGGACACCGTGCACGCGCATCAGCGGCCCAAGCTCGAGCGATACGACGACGTCGCATTCCTCGTCCTACGCACGGTCAAGTACGTCGAACACGAATCGGTGACGACGGCGAACGAGATCGTCGAGAGCGGCGAGATCATGGTGATGGTCGGTCGAGATTTCGTCATCACCGTCCGACACGGCGAACACTCCGGATTGGCCGGCGTGCGCCAGCGCCTCGAGGACAATCCGGAGCAGCTCGCGCTCGGCCCGTCGGCGGTGCTGCATGCGGTGGCCGACCACGTCGTCGACGAGTACCTGGCCGTCACCGACTCGATCGAGAGGGACGTCGACGGCATGGAGGAGGAGGTGTTCTCTCCGCATCACCACGTGCCGATCGAGAACATCTATCTGCTCAAGCGAGAGGTCGTGGAACTACGCCGGTCGGTGACTCCGCTGTCGACGCCTCTCGCACGGCTGGTCCAGGAGCCCAGTGTTCCGAAGTCCGTCCGGCGGTACCTGCGCGACGTGCAGGACCATCACACCACTGTCGCCGAACGTATCTCCGAATACGACGAGGTACTCAGCTCGCTCGTCGACGCCGCCCTGGCTCGGGTGACGATGCAGCAGAACCTCGACATGCGCAAGATCTCGTCCTGGGTGGCGATCGCGGCGGTGCCGACCATGGTGGCCGGCATCTACGGCATGAACTTCGACAACATGCCCGAGCTGCACTGGACCTATGGGTATCACACGATCGTCGCGATCGTCGCCTGCGTGTGCGTCGGTCTGTGGCGAACGTTCCACAAGAACAACTGGCTGTAGATCCTGCGCCGGAGATCTACAGCCAGGGACGAAATGGGACAGAAACGGGTAGCAACCGGAAGTCGACACCCTGTGCGTAGGAGTCCGATCAGAGGCTGGCTGCGGACCGGTTGGGGTCTCGAACGTCGATCCCCGCTTCCTTCCAGGCCTCGCGCAACGCATCCGCCCCGCGTAACCGCACCCAGGCGGCCTCGGTTCCGGTCAACGGCACCGCGGCGAAGAAATGAACCGGATCGAAAGGCTCCGGCAGCGGCAGGTCCGCGATGTCGCTCGGCCCGAGCAGCACGGCCGTGAACGGGGCATTTGTCCACAGCGGCTCACCGAGATCGAGCAGGGCGTCCTCCACCAGCACGACGCCCTCCACCGCGGGCGAGGCCGCGAGCACGGCCAAGCTCTTGTGGACGCCCGACGCCACGCCTGCGCCACCGCGAAGGGTCAGTACCAGTTCGGCGCGAGGGCCACGGGACGGATCGGCGACCATGTCGTTCGGGTCTGCCATGGGATGACGCGAGCAGCCGAGGCTGACGTACCGCACCACCTCGGAGTCCGCTCCGAATCGCAGCACGTCCAGTGACTCCAGGCCGAGGAACGTCACGGACGCGGACGACGGGTTGTCGTCGCCGATCTCGGTCAGCAGATGTGCGCGTACCGCGGTAATGACACTCTCGCTCACGAGACCCATCCAACACCACCGGTGCCCGAGAAGTCCGTTCGGAGGTGCCACCGCGGACGAGGTGGGTACCGTCGTACCCGTGGTATCCGTTCTCGCTGTGTCCGACGAAACGATCGAATCTCTGTGGAGTCCGCAGGTGAAGTCGCTCGGCGTCGATCTGATTCTCGGCGCGGGTGACCTTCCGTTCGATTACCTCGAGTACCTGACCGATGCGTTGAACGCTCCGTGCGTGTTCGTGCCCGGCAATCACGACGCGGACCTGACGGGTTATTCGGCCGGGAAGGCCGGCTGGATGCGCGCCGGGCTGCCTGCCACCTGGCCGGGGCCGGTGGGTGCGATCAACGTCGACCGGCGGATCGTGTCCGCTGCCGGTCTGCGTATCGCCGGTCTCGGCGGGTCGATCCGCTACAACGGCGGCCCCAATCAATGGACGCAACGTCAGCAGCGCA
Organism: Rhodococcus sp. NPDC077669; assembly: GCF_040686915.1. Classification (NCBI taxonomy): domain Bacteria; kingdom Bacillati; phylum Actinomycetota; class Actinomycetes; order Mycobacteriales; family Nocardiaceae; genus Rhodococcus; species Rhodococcus sp. NPDC077669. Next base: position 14,380 of record NZ_JBFBMD010000016.1, read on the forward strand.
GACGCTCACGCACCCTCACTCGAACGTTCGCGTGGAATCGCAACGTCCGCAAGGACGTACGGCCGGTGGACATTCTGCTCACTCACAGCCCACCCCTCGGAGTCGGCGACGACACCGACCCGGCACACGTCGGCTTCGACTGCCTGGACGAGGTGACGCGTCGACTCTCCCCACAGTTGTTGTTGCACGGCCACATTCATCCACACGGCCACACCCCGGACGATCTGGCCCTGCACGGGGCGGCGGTGATCAACACCGTCGGATACACCCTGCTCGACGTCGAACCGGGTGGGCAGCGACAGCACGTCGAAGCACCGAGGATCGTGAGGCGCAGACATGGCACGTGACACCGGATTTCCGGCCGCCGACGCGGAGAACGACTTCACCCGCCAGCGTCGACGCGCCGACGTGGCGAGACTCGTCGGGTGGCTGCGGCGTCAACCCGACGACGTCAACACCATCCTGCCGTTCGACGAGGTGGTCGCTGCCCTCGGCAAGGTCGGGGAACGGCACCTGGGTCTGCAGGTCATTCGCGTCGAGACCATCGTCGGCAGCGTCGACCGCACCCGGGACTTCGACAGATTCTTCAGGCCGACCTCGGCGCGGATCAGGGAACGCTGGCAGCGGTTGGCGGCGGCGCAGCGCCGCGGTGAAGCGATGCCGCCGATCCAGGTGTATCGCATCGGCGGCATGCACTTCGTCGTCGACGGGCATCATCGGGTGTCGATTGCGTTCGCGATGCATCGCACGACGATCGACGCCGTCGTCACCGAGATCATCACGCGTATCTCTCCCGAGGGCATCACCCGGCGCGGCGATCTGTTGATCAAGGATCATCGCCGCATCTTCCTGAGTCGGGTGCCCCTGGTGGGACGCGCGCGCGAGGCGGTACAGGTCACCGACCCGTTCGATTACGCGCAACTGAGCGAGTCGGTGGAGGCCTGGGGATTTCGGCTGATGCAGGAACTCGGGGAGTTCGTCGACCGCGGAACGGTCGCGCGACGTTGGTTCGGTGAGGAGTACCTGCCGGTGGTCCGCATGGTCCGGGCGGCCGAGATTCTCGAAGACCGCACCGATGCCGAGGCCTATCTGTGGATGAGCCGTGAGCGCTATCGGTTGGTGCGCGAGCACGTCTGGAACGACGAGATCGTCAGTGAACTCCGGCAGAAGGCCCTGGGGAAGCCCAACCGGGCCCAGTAGCTCATCCGAGGCACCTCGGCTCACACCGGGGAAACCGGTACCCGATAATTAATTAGATGCGTTCAACATTTTAGTTCGATCGGTTCGTATTTTCGGTTGTCATAGGTAACGAGGTAGCTCTTCCATGTCCACCCGCCGCACACTGCTGCCAGGACTCTGTTTCATCGTCATGACCCTCGCCGTCCTGCAGACGATGGTCGTTCCCATCGTGGGCACCATCGGCACCCAACTGGGCGTCAGCACCACCGCTGCCGGGTGGGTGCTGACGGCGAACCTGTTGGCCGCGGTCATCGCCACCCCCGTCATCGGCCGACTCGCCGACCTGCACGGCAAACGCCCCGTGCTCATCGGCGTCCTGACCGTCGTGCTGGCCGGGTCGCTGCTGGCAGCGTTGACCGATTCACTGACCTGGCTGCTGGTCGGCCGCATTCTGCAGGGCGTCTCGTACGCCCTGTTCCCCATCGCCCTGGCGGTGTTGCGCGACGAGATGCCACCGCGCGCACTCGTCGGCTCGATGTCGATCCTGTCCGGCACTCTCGGCGTGGGCGGCGGATTCGGATTGGTGCTGACGGGGCTGCTCACGGCCAACGGCGCCGACTACCACCGCGTCTTCTGGCTCACCGTCGCCATCGTCGTGGTTGCACTCGGCATCGCGTGGTTCGGTGTCCCGGCCCGACCGCGTAGCGGCAGCGGGTCGGTCGACTGGTGGGGTGCCGTGCTGCTGGCGGGCACACTCCTGCTGTTGTTCCTGGCCCTCACCCAGGGCCGCACGTGGGGCTGGGGTTCGGTGGCCACCATCGGATGCGCTGTCGCGGGCGTGCTGCTGGGAACCGTCTGGTGGATCTTCGAGAAACGCATCGATGCCCCGCTCGTCGCACCCCGCATGCTCACTCACGGGCCACTGCTTGCCACCAACGTCGCCACCCTGTTCGTCGGCGTCGGAATGTTCGCCAACTTCCTGGCCTGCTCCTACTTCGTACAGACCCCACGTGCCGTCGCCGGCTACGGATTCACCGCCAACGTTCTCGAAGCGAGTGTCGTGTACCTGCTACCCGGTGCAGCGGTAGGAGTGGTGGCCGCGGTGATCAGCGGTCGCCTCATCGGATCGTTCGGGCCGCGCCGAGTTCTCGTCGGCGGCGCAGTGATCGGCGTTCTCGGATTTGCGTTCGTCGCGGTGGCCCACGATCACACCTGGCAGCTCATCACCGCGGGCATCGTCATCAACACGTTCGTCAGCCTCGCGTTCGCGGCCCTGCCCAACCTGCTCATGGCCGAGGTCAGCGCAGCGGACACCGGCGTGGCCAACAGCGTCAACTCGATCGTGCGCACCGTCGGCACGTCGATCGCGAGTGCGTCATTGTCCACCGTGCTGGCGATGTTCACCATCGACGGCACAAACGTGGCCCGCGAGAGCGCGTACACCGCAGCCTTCGTCGCCGGTGCCGTGGCCTGCGCCGTCGTCGCTGCGGCAGCCCTGGCCATCAGAAGCACCCCGGCAGCGCGGCAATCGGTGCGGGTCGCCGAGTCCGAACCGAACACCACGTCGAACGTGCCACTGTAGAGCCCGCGGCATGTGAGTGGAACTTCGTAGTGGGCTACGAAGTTCCGCTCACATGGGCTTAGCGCTCTACAACGTCAGGTTCGCACCCGACGCCTGGTCGAACACCGAGATCTTGCCCGGGTCGAACCACAGTTCCACCTGACCACCCTCGGCGGCCTTGGATTCGGCTGCCAGACGCGCAACCACCTGTGCGCCACCGAGATCGGCGATGCCGGCATCGGCGGCCAGCTCCTGGAGTTCGCTGGACTCGACCTTGGCACCCTTCAGCGTGAAGTAGACGTACTTGTCGCTGCCCATGGACTCGAGCACGTCGACGGTTGCGGTGAAGGTGGCACCGCTCATCTTCTGGTAGCCGTCGATCAGTGCCGCGTCCTCGAAGTGCTCGGGACGGATACCGACGACCACCTCGCGGCCCGGGTTCTTGGCCTTGATCGCGTCCATTCGCTCGAGCGGGATCTCGATGTCGCCGAGGGCCGTGGACACTCCGTTCGAGGTGAGCTGTCCCGGAACGAAATTCATCGAGGGCGATCCTATGAAGCCGCCCACGAACAGGTTTCGCGGCTTGTCGTAGAGCTCCTGCGGAGAACCGATCTGCTGCACGAGCCCACCGCGCAACACCACGACGCGGTCGCCGAGGGTCATGGCCTCGGTCTGATCGTGCGTGACGTAGACGGTGGTGGTGCCCAGACGCTTCTGCAGCCGCGAGATCTCGGCGCGCGTCTGGACTCGCAGCTTGGCGTCGAGGTTGGACAGCGGCTCGTCCATCAGGAAGGCCTTGGGGGTGCGAACGATGGCGCGGCCCATCGCAACTCGCTGTCGCTGACCACCGGAGAGGTTGGCGGGCTTCCGGTCGAGGTGCTGACTGAGATCGAGGATCTTGGCAGCCTCTTCGACCTTGTCGTTGATCTCGGTCTTCGAGAGCTTGGCGAGCGTCAGCGGGAAGGCGATGTTCTGCCGGACCGTCATGTGCGGGTACAGCGCGTAGGACTGGAACACCATCGCGATGTCGCGATCCTTCGGTGCCTTCTCGTTGACGCGCTCCCCCGCGATCCGCAGCTCACCCGACGAGATGTCCTCCAGCCCGGCGATCATGTTGAGCGTGGTGGACTTTCCGCAGCCGGACGGTCCGACGAGGATGATGAATTCGCCGTCGGCGATGGTGATGTCGACGTCGCTGACGGCAGCGGCGCCGTCCGGGTAGAGCTTGGTGACTTTGTCGAGAACGATTTCGGCCATGACGGTTATCCCTTCACTGCGCCGGACGTCAAGCCCGCCACGATACGTCGTTGGAAGAAGAGCACGAAAATGATGATCGGGATGGTGATGACGACGGCGGCTGCCGCGATCGATCCCGTGGGCTCCTCGAACTGAGAGCTACCGGTGAACTGCGAGATGGCCGCCGGGACGGTGACCGAACGTTCCGTCGCCGTCAGCGAGATGGCGAGCAGGAGGTCGTTCCAGGCGAAGATGAACACCAGGATCGACGCGGTGACGATGCCGGGTGCTGCCAGCGGGGCGATGACCTTGCGGAAAGCCTGTGCAGGCGTTGCTCCGTCCATCTTCGCCGCCTTCTCCAGCTCCCACGGGATCTCGCGGAAGAACGCGGAGAGGGTGTAGATCGCCAACGGCAACGCGAAGGTGATGTACGGGATGATCAGACCCGGCCAGGTGTCGAACAGACCGAGCGAGCGCGAGATGTCGAACAGCGGTGTCACCAGCGAGATCTGGGGGAACATCGCGATCAGCAGAGCCGCACCGACCAGGAGCTTCTTGCCCGGAAAGTCCAGCCGGGCAACGGCATACGCGGCCATGGTGCCGATCACGACGGCGATCACCGTGGTGATCAACCCGATTCCGATGGAGTTCACCAGCGCCGAGGTGAACTGGTTGGTGGAGAAGATGCCCTTGTAGTTCTCCAGAGTGAACGACTGCGGGATGAACTTTCCGTCGGCGATCGTGGCCGTCGATTTGAACGACAGGCTGATGATCCACGCCAACGGAACGAGCGCGTAGAGGAGGACGAGGACGTTGACGACCGTCCAACCGACCTTCTTGCGAGGCGTAACAGTGGTCATTACTTGCGGCCTCCGTCGTCGGATCCCGGTGCCGAGGCACCGAACAACTTGATGAACACGAACGCGATGATCGCGACGCAGAAGAAGATCAGGATGCTGATCGCCGACCCGAGTCCGAGGTTGAACGCGCCGAACAGGTTGTTGTAACCGAGAATCGACACCGATCCTGTCTCGTTGCTCCCTCGGGTGAGGACGTAGATGTTGTCGAAGATGCGGAACGCGTCGAGCGTGCGGAAGAGCACCGCGACGAGAATTGCCGGCTTCATCAACGGAATGGTGATCCGCATCAGCCGCGTCCAGCCACCCGCTCCGTCCACCTCGGCGGCCTTGAGCAGATCGTCGGGCACCAGAGCCAGGCCTGCCAGCAGCAGCAGAGCCATGAACGGGGTCGTCTTCCACACCTCGGCCAGAACCACGATCGCGAGCGACGGGAACTGCTCGGTGAGCGGCGCGCTGCCGTCGGGCAACAGGTTGGCGAGATAACCGGTGCCCGGGGTCCAGGCGTAGTACCAGCTGTACGCGGCGGCGACGGTCACGATGCCGTACGGAATGAGCACCACGGTGCGGACGAGTCCGCGGCCGAAGATGGTGCGGTGCATGACCAGAGCCACTGCCAGACCGAGGATGAACTCGATGATCACCGAGATGATCGTGATGCCGGCGGTGACGCCGAATGCCGTCCACCAGTAGCCGTCGGACAGCACGGTCACGTAGTTGGAGATGCCGACGAATTGGCGATCCTCGGGGAACGCGAGGTTGTACTTCTGCAGACTGAGCCAGAAGGCGTAGACGATCGGGTAGCCGGTGACCGCGAGCATCAGGATCGCCGCGGGTGCGACGAGGAGCAATCCCAGGCGTCGTTCGGCTTTCTTACCGTCGGAGATGTTCTTCAGAGCCGCCTGCCGATCGGCGGGCTGCGGCTGCGATTCGGTGGGATCGCTCATGGAATCAACCCTTCGGAATTGACGGCCTTGCTGACCAGTTCTGCGAGCTTGTCCACGTCGGCAACCGGATCGATGTTCTGCGGCGGGTTGAGGGCATCGGTCAACAGAATCGAAATGCTCTGGTAGGCAGGCGAAACGGGCCGCACTGCCGCGGACTCGATGGAACCGAGCACCCCTTCCCATGCGGGATAGACGGCCTGGAACTCCGGATCGGAGTACAGCGACTTCAGCACCGGGGGCACGCCGCCGTTGACGGCGTTGTTGCGCTGATTCTCCTGGTTGGTGAGGCACTCGACGGCTTCCCAGGCGAGGTCCTCGTGCTGAGTGGTCTTCGCGACGCCGATGTTGAAGCCGCCGATGGTGACCTTGGCGGGCTCCCCCGCGTTCACCTCGGGGTACGGAGCACTGCGGAAGACCTCGGCGATGCGTGCATCCTGCTGATCGGCAGGCACATTCGCCAGATCGAGGAACGACACTGCCCCGGCGACGGCGTTCTCCTTCAGGCCGGGAAGCACGAACGGGTAGTTGACCTGGAAGGCCATCCGTCCCGACTCCATGCCGAGTCGAGCTGTCGCCTCGTCGCTCTGCGAGACCGATGGATCGCGGCCGTCGGCCGTGGCCACCCGCTTGATGATCTCGAGGGCCTTCTCGGTGGCGGCGCGATGCTCGGGAGTGTCGTTGAGTGTCACCGTCGTTCCGTCTTCGGCGACCACCGACCCACCCGCGCTCTCGAGCAGCGAATTGAACCAGACCATGAAGCCCTCGTACTGCTTGGCCTGCACACCGATCTGAGCGGGCTTACCGGCGGCCGCGTTGGCCTCGGCCACGTCGATCAGCTGATCCCACGTCTGCGGCGGGGTGCCGCCCGGCACCTCGTCGGGTCGGTACCAGAGCAACTGGGTGTTGGAGTTGAGCGGAACGGCGTAGAGCTGGTCCTGCCATTCCGCGGTGGCGAGCGGGCCTTCCAGGGTGGACCCGTCGCGCAGCTTCGCCGAGAGGTCGTCGGGGACGGGCAATGCCCATCCGGCCTCGGCGAATTCGGCGGTCCAGACCACGTCGAGCGTCATCAGATCCAACGTCTTGTCGTTTCCGGCGAGACGCCTCGCGAGCTGCAGGCGCTGATCGTTGGCACTTTTGGGCAGTGTCCGCTGCTCCACTCGATACCGGCCGTTGGAGGCGTCCGAACACACCTGTGCCGCAGCGGCGTACTGCTCTGCGCCGTCTGCGGCAGTGTAGAAACTCAGAACCGGAACCGAACTGTCCGACGAACCACACGCTGCGAGCAACGGACTCGTCACCAGAGCCGCTGCCGCCAACACCCCTATCCTCGTTGCTTTTCCACGCCTACGACCACGATGTCTCGGCACTGTCCCGCCTCCGTACGTTCGGTTACTCGCGCAGCCCTTGTGTCGGCACTGCCGTGCACGAGAGAAACGTAACCGAACTCACTGGCCTCGAGGGCGATTTGGGGCTATTCCGTTACCTGTCGGTTGCCTGGTCGTCCACCCGCTGTGATCAAATCGACAGTTTGGCGAGCAGGTCGCGTGCTTTCTCTGCCGTCCGGGGCTCGCAGATGACGTCGTAGCGTCCGGCGACCAACTGCATGCTCGACGCGAAATCACGCTGTCCCTTGGTGGCCGCGTACGGAATGGACGCCGAGATCAAACCGAAGATGATGCCGCCGCCGACGCCGATGAGCAGAGCTCCGAAGATGTTCTCGCTGAAGATGCCGAGGACCAGGCCGAGGAAAACCCCGAGCCACGCTCCCGAAACAATGCCTCCACCAATAACTTTGGGCCAGGTGAGGCGGCCGAGGACGCGTTCGACCTGCATCAGATCGACGCCGACGATGGTGACGTCCTGTACCGAGAATTCCTCGTCGGAGAGGAAATCGACGGCGCGCTGCGCCTCGGCATAGGTGGGGTAGGAACCGATGGGCCAACCGGACGGCGGCGTCGGTAGTCCTTGCCCTGGGCGGCCCGGCTGTGAGAGGGGATTGGTCATGACTCCATTGTGCCCCGAAACGGACTTTTCTGGTCGCTTCTGCAGGCTCCGCTCCGGCACCGTCACACCCATTGTTCTGTCGCGAACACTGGTTGGATCAGGAGGTGGGCGGCTCGAACGTCGTCGTGCGTGTCAGACCGGCCGCGCGGCCCTTCGCCGAGACGACCAGTGCCATCTTGCGACTCGCCTCGTCGATCATCTCGTCGCCGAGCATCACCGCACCGCGAGCGCCACCTGCTGCGGAGGTATGGAACTCGTACGCGTCGAGAATCATCTCGGCCTTGTCGTAATCGTCCTGTCGTGGCGCGAAGATCTCGTTGGCCGCCTCGATCTGCGTCGGATGCAGCACCCACTTGCCGTCGAACCCGAGGCCGGCCGTCCGTCCCGCGGCCCGGCGAAACGCATCGAGATCGCGTATCTGCAGGTACGGTCCGTCGATTGCCTGCAATCCGTGCGTCCGAGCCGCCAGCAGGATCGTCATCAGAATGTGGTGATAGGCGTCGCCGGTGTCGTATCCCACCGGCTGTTCCCCGACGACGAGGGTGCGCATGTTGACGCTCGCCATCAGGTCGGCCGGCCCGAACACCAACGTCTGCACCCGGGGGCTCGCGGTTGCGATCTCGTCGATGTTGCGCAGGCTGCGCGCGCTCTCGATCTGCGGCTCGATGCCGATGGCCCCGAGGTCGAGACCGTGCTCCTTCTCGAGCTGAGTGAGCAACAGATCCAACGCCTGTACGTGCGCCGCGCACTCGACCTTCGGCAACAGGATGGCGTCGAGATTTCCACCCGCCCCGGAGACGACGTCGATGACGTCGCCGTACGTCCACTGCGTCGTCCAGTCGTTCACGCGCACGACCTTGAGCTGATCGCCCCACCCGTCGGAGTTCAACGCGTCGACGATGCGTGCGCGGGCCTCGACCTTGGCGATCGGCGCGACGGCGTCCTCGAGATCGAGGAAGATCGCGTCGGCAGGCAAGCCCTTGGCCTTGGCGATCATCTTGTCCGAACTGCCCGGAACGGCCAGTACCGATCGACGCAATCCCGAAGCACCCATCGAAAGCACTACCCCTGTCTGATTCACCCGCTGTATTGCCCTGCCTCTAACCTTGCCATCATGGCAGCACTGAGCAAGGTATTCGCGGCCAGGCTCGCCGGCCTCGGCGTCCTGGGCCCCGACGGCGAATCGATCGGGCGAGTGCGCGACGTGGTGGTCTCCATGCGCGTGGGCAGGGCACAGCCGCGAGTCCTCGGACTCGTGGTCGAATTGGCAACGCGCCGAAGAATTTTCGTCCCAATGCTGCGAGTGACCAGCATCGAGCCCAACTCCGTTCAGCTCACCACCGGAAACGTCAGTCTGCGCCGATTCACTCAGCGCGCGAACGAGATTCTGGTGTTCGCGCAGATACTCGACTCCAAGGTGCGCGTCGACGATCCCGAGCTCGACGAGTTGCACGACACCGATTCCGTCGTCGTCGATCTCGGCATCGAGCTCACCCGAACTCGAGACTGGAAGGTCGCACGCGTGGCGGTGCGTAAGCAGCGCCAACGCCTTGCGCGACGCGGTGCCATCCACGTCGTCGACTGGCAGCACGTGCAGGGGCTCACGCAGAACGAACTGTCGATGCCCGACCAGGGTGTGGCGCAGCTGCTGATGCAGTTCGAGGACCTGCGCGCCGCCGACGTGGCGAATGCGATGCGCGAGCTGCCCGTCAAGCGCCGCATGGAAGTTGCGCGGGCGTTGGACGACGAGCGCCTCGCCGACGTCGTCCAGGAATTGCCCGACGACGATCAGGTGGAGCTGATGCACTACCTCGGAGTCGACCGCGGTGCCGACGTGCTCGAGGCCATGGACCCCGACGACGCCGCCGACCTCCTCGGCGAGCTACCCGAGACCGAAGCGGAATCACTTCTGCGACTGATGGATCCAGAAGACTCCGCGCCGGTCCGCCGCCTGCTCGAGCACTCCCCCGACACCGCCGGCGGTCTGATGACGCCCGAGCCCGTGATCCTCACCGCGTCGACGACGGTGGCCGAGGCCCTCGCTCGGGTACGCAACCCCGACCTGACGCCTGCGCTGGCCTCACTCGTGTTCGTGGTGCGGCCGCCGACCGCAACACCGACCGGCCCATATCTGGGCTGTGTTCACCTGCAGCAACTGTTGCGAGAACCCCCGGCGAGTCTGGTGGGCGGAGTCGTGGACAGCGCACTCCCGCGGCTGTCCCCCGAGGACAGCCTGACCGCGGTGACGCGGTACTTCGCGACGTACAACCTCGTCTGCGGCCCGGTGGTCGACGACGAGGACCACCTGGTCGGGGCCGTGACCGTGGACGACGTCCTCGATCACCTGCTGCCCGAGGACTGGCGAGATCAGGAAGTGGCCGGACAGTGAAAGAAACAGCACGCCAAAGAATGGACACGCCGCGCGGTTCGCGGCTGTTCAACGTCAACTTCGACTTCGATCTCGGCAAGTCGGGTGAGAAAGCCGCCAGGTTCTTGGGCACCGGACGCTATCTGGCGATTCAGACCGGCATCGTCATCGTCTGGATCTTCCTCAACGTCGTGGCCGTCAATCTGCAGTGGGACCCGTATCCCTTCATCCTTCTCAACCTCGCCTTCTCGACGCAGGCCGCGTACGCCGCGCCGTTGATCCTGCTCGCCCAGAATCGGCAGGACGATCGCGACCGCGTCTCTCTCGAAGAGGATCGGTCGCGGGCTCAGCAGACCAAGGCCGACACCGAGTTCCTCGCGCGGGAGCTCGCAGCTCTGCGTATCGCCGTCGGTGAAGTCGCCACCCGTGACTATCTGCGCCGCGAACTCGACGACATCAGGGCGTTGCTGGAACAAGCGACGGGTCAACCCGCCAACGCACCGAAGAAGGCGCGCAAGAAAGCGGCCGCACGCCTGGCCGACGACGCGTCGGGCGAGACCGACCCGCAATAAACCGCGCACCCCTCCGCGCCTGGTAACGGCCCGATAACGGAACAGTCTCGAATCAGGTACCCTCGATCCCGGTCATCAGGTCGGGCCCCGGAGATCATCCGGGGAAATCAGGAGGTACAGCGCGCGTGGGTCGTCACAGAAAAGCATCGAATTCCAAGGTTCGACGGAACTCGGTGATTGCTCTGGCAGGCCTCGTCCCCGCAGGACTCGTCACGGCCGCGACCAGCGCCGGAGCCACCGAATACATCCCGTTCGTCACCGCCAAGACGGCCCCGGCCGCACAGGAATCGAACTCCGTGGTCGAGACCCCGCAGGCGATCGCCCAGGACCAGCAGGCGCAGCCGGTGGCTCAGGCCGAGCTGCCGACACCCGCCCCGGTCCCCGCGCCCGCCCCGGCTCCCGAGATCCCGCCCACACCCGAGCTGCCCACCAACCTTGCGGTCAGCCCGATCGCGATCCCGGTCGTCAACGTCTCCGCCTACAAGAACGCCGAACGCATCCTGGCCCAGCAGCAGCCCGGCTGCGGCATCAGCTGGACCGTCATCGCCGGCATCGGCCGCGTCGAATCCACCCACGCCAACAACGGCAAGGTCGACGACTCGGGCGAACTGCACGAGCCCATTCTCGGACCGGTTCTCAACGGCACCCTCGCCGGCAATCAGGTGATTCGCGACACCGACGGCGGCGCGCTCGACGGCGACACCCAGTACGACCGCGCAGTCGGCCCGATGCAGTTCCTGCCCTCTACGTGGAACCTCTACCACGCCGACGGCAACGGCGACGGAGTCTCCGACCCACAGAACCTGTACGACGCGGCCCTGGCCACCGGCATGTACCTGTGCGACGACGGCACCAACGCCCGCGACCTGGCCTCGACCACCCGGGCAATCCTGCGCTACAACAATTCGATGGCCTACGTGGCGAACGTGCTCGCATGGTCGGCCGGTTACGCCACCGGCATCGTGCCCTCCTCGGACCAGCTGCCGCGGATTCACTGAATTCAACGCAGCACTAGATCGAGCTGCCCTGCTGTTCATCGGGACTCGGTGCACCGCATAGCATGAAGCAATGGCTGTACTGACCGAATCCGACGTTCGGACCGCGCTGACGAAGGTCATCGACCCCGAGATCCGTAAACCCATCACCGACCTCGGCATGGTCAAGAGCATCGACATCGCCCCCGACGGAGCCGTCGGCGTCGGCATCTACTTGACGACCTCCGGTTGCCCGATGAAGACCGAGATCAGCGATCGCGTGAAGAACGCCGTCGCCGACGTCGCCGGAGTCGGCACCGTGACGGTCGAACTCGACGTGATGAACGACGAGCAACGCACCGCACTGCGCAAGTCCCTGCGCGGCGATTCCGCCGAGCCGGTCATTCCCTTTGCGCAACCCGGATCGCTGACGCGCGTGTACGCGGTGGCGTCGGGCAAGGGCGGCGTGGGCAAGTCCAGCGTGACGGTCAACCTTGCCGCGTCCCTTTCCGCCCGCGGCCTGTCGGTGGGTGTGCTCGACGCCGACATCTACGGCCATTCCGTTCCCCGCATGCTCGGCAACGACGCGCGACCCACGCAGGTGGAGAAGATGATCATGCCGCCGCAGGCGCACGGCGTGAAGTTCATCTCGATCGCTCAGTTCACCGAGGGCAACACCCCGGTCGTCTGGCGCGGACCCATGCTGCACCGGGCCTTGCAGCAATTCCTCGCCGACGTGTTCTGGGGCGACCTGGACGTGCTGCTCCTCGACCTTCCGCCCGGCACCGGCGACGTGGCAATCTCTGTTGCACAACTGATTCCGAACGCAGAGATCCTCGTGGTCACCACCCCGCAGCAAGCCGCTGCCGAGGTCGCCGAGCGCGCCGGAGCGATCGCACTGCAGACGCGTCAGCGCGTCGCGGGCGTCGTGGAGAACATGTCATGGCTCGAGCTGCCCGACGGTACCCGGATGGATATCTTCGGATCCGGTGGCGGACAGGACGTATCGGATCGCCTCACCAAGGCCGTGGGTGCCAAGGTGCCTCTGCTGGGCCAGATTCCGCTCGACACCGCCGTCCGTGAAGGCGGCGACGCCGGCACTCCGATCGTGTTGGGCCACCCGGATTCGCCTGCGGCACAAGCGCTCGAGGCCGTCGCCGGAAAACTTGCGGTGCGCGAGCGCGGACTGGTGGGAATGTCGCTGGGAATCGACACCACTCGGAAACTGTAAGCAGGCGCTTATACCCGACAAACGACGCGGGGAACAGGGTTGGAGCCTTATGATTTGCCTTCAATCCTACTGTCGATAGAGAGTGGCCTTCATGAAGAAGCCGCATCGGGTCAGGCCGGTCGTCGTTCCGGTACTGATCGCACTGCTGATGACCCTGCTGGGATCCGTACTCGGTCCCGCGCTGGCGTCGGCACAACCTGCCCCGCCTGCCCAGAATTATTCGATCGCGACAGACACCACGTTCGCGCCCTTCGAATTCCAGGACGAGACAGGCAAACTCGTCGGAATCGACATGGACCTGCTCGCGGCCATCGCCGTCGACCAGGGCTTCGACTACACCGTCGAGCAGGTCGGATTCGACACCGCACTCCAGGGCGTCACGAGCGGCCAGTTCAACGGAATGATCGCCGGCATGTCGATCACCGACGAGCGCAAGGCCACCTTCGACTTCTCCGATCCGTACTTCGATTCCGGTGTCCAGATGGCAATTCTGGATTCGAACGACGAGATCAAGGGCTACGAAGACCTGCGCGGTAAGTCCGTCGCGGTCAAGAACGGCACCGAGGGTGCAACGTTCGCGACGTCGATCGCCGATCAGTACGGCTTCACCATCCGCAGCTTCGACGACTCCGCGACCATGTTCGAGGAAGTGCGTACCGGAAACTCCGCAGCGGCCTTCGAGGACTACCCGGTGCTCGCCTACGGCATCACCCAGGGCAACGGCTTCAAAACGGTCACCGAGAAAGAAGCCGGTGCCAGTTACGGATTCGCCGTCGCCAAGGGCACCAACGCCCAGTTGCTCGACCAGTTCAACACCGGCCTCGAAAACCTGCGCGCCAACGGCCAGTACGACGAAATTCTCGACACCTACCTCAACGCCGACGCGTCCACCGCCGACACCTCGATCCCCGGCCTGATCGCCAGCAGCTGGCAGTTGCTGCTCAAGGGTCTGTGGCTCACGATCGTGCTGACCGTCATCTCCATCGCCATCGCGTTGGTACTCGGCGGCATCTTCGGCCTGTTTCGCGTCTCGACCAACATCGTGCTCCGCGGCATCGGAACCACCTACGTCGACATCTTCCGTGGCACACCGCTTCTGGTGCAGGCATTCTTCATCTACTTCGGCGTACCCGCGGCACTGAACTTCCAGATGTCCGCGTTCACCGCAGGCAACATCACACTCTCGCTCAACGCCGGTGCGTACATGGCCGAGATCGTCCGCGGCGGCATCCTCGCCGTCGACAAGGGCCAGATGGAGGCGTCGCGCAGCCTCGGCATCAGCTACCTCAAGTCGATGCGAAAAGTGGTGATGCCCCAGGCAATTCGCACGATGATCCCGTCGTACATCAATCAGTTCGTCATCACGCTCAAGGACACCTCGCTGCTCTCGGTCATCGGCCTCGCCGAGCTGACGCAGACCGGTCGTCTGATCATCGCTCGCAACTTCGAGTCGTTCAACATGTGGCTCATCGTCGGCGTCCTGTACTTCATCATCATCATGGCTCTCACCAAGCTGTCGAACCGGCTCGAGAAGAGGATCAACAAATGAGCACCGAACTGACCAAGGACCTGCCGGTCGACAAAGGTCCGGGAACGAAGATCTCGATCAAGGCCCTGCAGAAGGCGTTCGGCGACAACACGGTTCTCAAGGGCATCGACGCCGAGATCGCCAACGGTGAAGTGGTCTGCGTGATCGGGCCGTCCGGCTCCGGCAAGAGCACGTTCCTACGCTGCCTGAACAAGCTGGAAGACATCACCGCCGGATCGGTCGTCGTCGACGGAACCGACCTGACGGCGAAGAACGTGGACCTGGACAAGGTGCGCCAGAACATCGGCATGGTGTTCCAACACTTCAACCTCTTCCCACACATGACAGCCCTCGAAAACGTCATGCTCGCACCCGTCGAGACCAAGAAGATGTCGAAGTCGCAGGCCAAGGACGCTGCCCTGCAGCTGCTCGAACAGGTAGGACTGTCCGAGCGGGCCGATTACAAGCCGGCCAACCTCTCCGGTGGACAGAAGCAGCGCGTCGCCATCGCGCGAGCACTGGCCATGAACCCGTCGATCATGCTGTTCGACGAAGCCACCAGCGCCCTGGACCCCGAAATGGTCGGCGAAGTTCTGCAGGTACTGCGCGACCTCGCCAAGGGCGGCATGACGATGGTGGTCGTCACCCACGAAATGGGCTTCGCGCGTGAAGTCGCGGATCGAGTGATCTTCATGGCCGAGGGCGTCATCGTCGAAGAGGGAACACCCGACGAGCTGTTCGGGAACCCCCAGAACCCACGCACCCAGGACTTCCTGAACAAGGTGCTCTAGCCACTGGCCCGCCCGCTCCCGCCGCCCGCCCCGCCGCGGATCAATGCGCCTTTGTTGCACTCAGAGCGACTGAATCCCACATTCATCCGACGGGGGGCGCAGCGGTCGGGCGGGCGCAGCCTGCAGACTGGGTGGTTCGTCGGGCCGGTTGGGGCTATGCCTACGTGGCGTCCGCGTCGATGGGCGGGGTATCGCCCGCCGCGAGTTTCGGTTCGTTCTTGCTCATCGACACGGCACCCCCGGACGCACCGCCCGAGGACACGCCGTTCTGCGGCGTCGGTCCGCCCATGTTCTTGGGCTTGGTGTCGAAGGGCTTGCCTTTGAAGGTGTCGTCCAGCGGGTTCTTGAAGACCGAGTCGTCGCCGTCGAGCAGGTGTTTGGTGATCACGGCTCGGGGTGTCATACCGCGGAGTTGGTTGAGGTCGGCGAGGGGCTTACGCAGGTCCTCGAAGTCGGTGCCGAGCTCGTCCTTGAGTTGTTGGCTCGCGCCGTTGGCGTAGTCCTTGACCTGGCGGAGGGATTTGGACACCCAGCTGATGGCACCGGGGAGACGATCCGGGCCGAGGATGACCAGAGCTGCTACGAGGAGAATGACGAGCTCTCCCCAACCGATGTTGCCGAACACGGGTGCCAGCCTACGTCGTCAGTCGGAAACCGGCGTGACGGACAGGTCCACCAGCCGTCCGGAGCGGACGAGTTGCACCGGCACCGCCTGGCCGATCGTGGTTTCCTGCACCGCGACGACGAGCTCGTCCGCGTCCCCCACCGAGCGGTCGCCGACCTTGGTGATGACGTCCCCTTCGACGATTCCGGCTTGCTGGGCCGGCCCACCGGCCCGGACGTTGGCGACTTCTGCGCCGGCCGAGGTTTCGTTGATCACCGAACGCGCGTTGATCCCGAAATCCGGGTGCCGCATGACGCCGTCCCGAATCAGGGCCTGCGCCACCTCGGTGACCTCGTCGACGGGTATCGCGAAGCCCAGTCCCACCGATCCGCCGCTCTCGCTTCGGATGGCGGAGTTGATGCCGATGACGCGACCTTCGAAGTCGATGAGGGGGCCACCGGAGTTACCCGGGTTGATGGCTGCGTCGGTCTGAACCGCGTCGATGACGGCGTTGGTGTCGGTGCCCTCCCCCGACAGCGCGACGGGGCGGTCGAGAGCACTGACGATGCCCGAGGTGACCGTCTTGTTCAGACCGAGCGGTGACCCGACGGCGATGACGTCCTGGCCGACGCGGACGTCGTCGGAGCGTCCGAGCTGAGCCTCGGTGAGGTTGCCGACGTCGGTCTTGAGTACGGCGAGGTCGGTCTTGGTGTCGCGGCCGACGATGCGTCCGGGCCCTTTGGTGCCGTCGGAGAAGGTGACTTCGAGGGTCGACTTGTCCTCGTCGGATGCGGCGAGCGAGATCACGTGGTTGTTCGTGACGATGTAGCCCTCGTCGGCGTCGATCACGACGCCCGAGCCGGTGCCTCCGGTCTCGCCGAGGGTCACCTGAATGGAGACGACCGACGGCAGGACCGCGTCGGCCACCTTGCTGATCTGGCCGCGTGGGACGTCGTCGCCACTGGACTGGGTCAGTGTCACTTTCTGGCTGGTCAGTGCGCCGGTCACTTCGGCGGTCAGGCGGCCGAACAGTCCTCCGACCAAGCCGATGACGAGGGCAAGGACACCGAGTACGACGAGCGCCCGCACGGATACCGATCGCCCGAACAAGACGTCGCGCACGCCGAGCTTGGTTCCAGGAGGGAGTACAGGAGGTGGTGGGGTGTCGAGGGCCGCGCCGCCCAGCGACACTCGGGACGCGGGATCACGCCACGGATCAGCCGGAACCTGGGGGCCGGCGTCGGACTCGTCGGCGGCGTCGGGGTCGCGCTGCAATGACTCGGTGGCGTCGTCGGGACGTCCGAAGGCCTCGGCCAAGACGGGGTCCGGCGGCCGGACCGACAGCCGGGAAGGCAGTTGTTCGTCGGGGCGACGTGGGGAGAACGAACCGCCGACGTCATCGGGACGTCCGAACACCGAGGCCGACACCGGATCGACGGTGGGTCGATGGACCGGACGCGGCGGCAACCGTGGACCCTCGTCTGCTGTGCCTGTGGTCTCGGTGCTGGTCGAATTCGATGTCACGCGTCCGGTTACCCCTCGCATACGTCGGTGTGAGAGTTCAGTATCACTCGAGCGGTCGGGGCAGCTCGATGCAGGTGAGGACTCGTCGGGCAGAAAACGCGGCGGTCAGCGTCGACGACGGCGCACGGCCTCGACGGACGCCATGAACGACCGCTTGGATCGAGCGGGCCCGTCTTCGCCTGCACAGGACGGAATCTGGCTCAGCAAACCGAGGAGCGAATGTGGCATCGACATCTCGCCTGCTCCGCGGAGCGCTCGACGCGCCTGCTGCTGCGCCTCGACCTCGGCCGAGCATTCCGGGCATTCGGAGAGGTGGTGAGCGGCGCGGAGGTGGGCGGGCATTCGTAGTTCACCATCGACGTAGGCTGCGACGGCTTCACTGGCCAGATGTTCGGTGGAGCTGAATTGCCGAGGCTTGCGTGCCTGCGTCATCCAACCCTCCTCGTAGCTAGTGGACACTTGCGTGACCCGAGTCGACCTTCCCGTGCACTCGAAGGTACTCCCGTAGCGCGTGACGGCCACGGTGAATGCGACTACGAACCGTTCCGAGCTTGACGCCCAGTGTCGCACCGATCTCTTCGTACGACAGTCCTTCGATGTCGCACAACACGATTGCGGCGCGAAACTCGGGTGCCAGCGAATCGAGCGCAGACTGCAGATCCGGGTCGAGGCGAGCGTCGTGGTAGATCTGCTCGGGGTTGGGCCGGTCCGACGGAACGCGGTCGTAGTCCTCGGGCAGTGCTTCCATGCGGATACGGCTGCGGCGACGAACCATGTCGAGGAACAGGTTGGTCGTGATGCGGTGCAGCCAGCCCTCGAACGTTCCCGGCTGGTAGTTCGACAGGGAGCGGAACACGCGGATGAAGGTGTCCTGAGTCAGGTCCTCGGCGTCCTGGGCATTGCCGGAGAGGCGGTACGCGAGTCGGTAGACGCGGTCGCCGTGTTCGCGAACGAGCTCGTCCCAGGACGGCATGGTGGAGTTCTCGCCGGTCGCATCGAACACTGCGGTGCCGCTGAGGTCGTCGGGGGTGGGCACGGACTCGGGTAGACGAGCGATGTCGCGATCGCCGTTGATCTTGTAAATAGTTGGATCCTCCTGCTCAGGACTGCGTACGTCCTTCTGATGCAACCGACGACTACCCTCGGATGTTCCAGCTCACACTTCGCAATCGAGACGGACCTGCGATTCCTCCATAGCCTGACCGACCCGCGTGTGGGTCCGGTATGAATCACCTGAGGCCCACCTGAGAATGTGTGCGTGAGATCGAGCCCCGGGCACGATAACCTCGGGACGTGCCGACCAACGCCGAGAAGATGCTCGCTTATGCCGAAGACTCCGCTCAGGAGGACGAGGTTCTGATCGCAGCCAGAGAGCGAGCCGTCGACCTCGGTGCCGCTCCGGTGCCGCCGTCCGTCGGTGCCATCCTGAGCATCTTCACTCAGATGCTCGGCGCGAAGACGGTCGTCGAAATCGGAACGGGCGCGGGAATCAGTGGCCTGTGGTTGCTCGACGGTATGCGTGCGGACGGTGTGCTGACCACCATCGACACCGAGCCCGAGCACCAGCGGGCAGCGCGAGAAGCATTCCGGGCAGGGGGAATTGCGCCGTCCCGCACTCGGCTGATCAACGGCTGGGCGTTGGACGTGCTCCCCCGATTGGCCGACGACACCTACGATCTGGTCTTCATCGACGCCAGCCCTGCGGACCATCCGCACTTCGTCGCCGAGAGCGTGCGGCTGCTACGCCCCGGCGGAGTTCTGGTGCTGCACAACGCATTGCTGGGTGGCCGGGTTGCCGACCCGACTCAGCGCGACGCGACTGCGGTGGCCGTTCGATCGGCCGCGCGAGCCATCGCCGAGGACGAGCGCCTGACGACGGTGCTGCTCCCTCTGGGCGACGGGTTGATCTGCGCGTCGCGCGCATGACCATGTGAGTGGAAATCCGTAGCACGCTACGAACTTCCACTCACATGCCGCCGGCACTCAGATCCAGACGCCCTTACCGACGGAGACGACTCCCCCGGCACTGACGTTGAAGCGTTCCCGGTCGCGTTCGAGATCGACTCCGACGATTTCGCCGTCACCGACGACCACGTTCTTGTCCAGGATCGCGTGCCGAACGACGGCACCCTTGCCGATCCGGACTCCGGGCATCAGGACGCTGCCTTCGACGGTCGCGCCGCTGTCGATCATGACGTTCGAGCTCAGTACCGAGTTACGGACGGTGGCGGCGCTGAGAATGCAGCCGGCACCGACGACGGATTCCTGAGCGAGGCCGCCTTGCACGAACTTGGCGGGCGGCAGGTTCTCGGCCGATCCGCGGATGGGCCAGCGGCGGTTGTAGAGATTGAAGATGGGATGCACCGACACGAGGTCCATGTGGGCGTCGTAGAAGGCGTCGATGGTGCCGACGTCTCGCCAGTAGCCGCGATCGCGTTCGGTGGCACCGGGAACGACGTTGTCGTTGAAGTCGTAGACCGAGGCCACGCCTGCTTCGACGAGCGCCGGGATGATGTCGCCGCCCATGTCGTGGTCGGAGTCGGAGTTCTCGGAGTCCGCCTTGATGGCATCGACGAGCACCTTGGTGGTGAACACGTAGTTGCCCATCGACGCATACGTGACGTCCGGGTCGTCGGGGGTACCGGGCGGCTGCGCCGGCTTCTCCAGGAACTGGGTGATCTTGCCGTTCTCGTCCGAGTCGATGCAGCCGAACGCGAATGCCTCGCTACGCGGAACCCGGATACCCGCGACGGTGACACCCGCGCCGGAGTCGATGTGCTGCTGCACCATCTGCTCCGGATCCATTCGGTACACGTGGTCTGCACCGAAGACGACGATGTACTCCGGGTCCTCGTCGTACACCAGGTTCAGCGACTGGAAGATGGCGTCGGCGCTGCCGGTGTACCACCGGGGGCCGAGACGCTGCTGTGCCGGGACCGGAGTGATGTACTCCCCGGCGAAACCGGACAGTCGCCACGTCTGCGAGATGTGGCGGTCCAGGGAATGGGACTTGTACTGAGTCAGCACGCAGAGCCGGAGGTAACCGGCATTCACGAGATTGCTCAGCACGAAGTCGATGAGTCGGTAGGCGCCCCCGAAGGGAACGGCTGGCTTGGCTCGGTCCGCGGTCATCGGGTAAAGGCGCTTACCCTCTCCGCCGGCAAGCACAATCCCTAGTACGTGCGGTTGTGTCCTCACCCACCCAACCTATCCGCACCGAGAGAACCTTGCTACCAGTACACGCACAACTGCCGGGGAATGTAGGTTCGTTCACGTGCGAGTAGCGATGATGACCAAGGAATACCCGCCGGAGATCTACGGTGGCGCAGGAGTTCATGTCACGGAGTTGACTGCGCAGCTGAAGTCGCTGTGCGAGGTGGACATCCACTGCATGGGAGCTCCGCGCGACACCGCACAGGTGCACGATCCCGATCCTGCACTCGCCGGAGCCAACGCAGCACTGACGACGTTGTCAGCGGAGCTGCGGATGGCCAACGCGGCCGCCGGAGCGGACGTGGTGCATTCGCACACCTGGTACACCGGGCTCGCCGGCCACCTCGCGGCCGAACTGTACGGCGTACCGCACATTCTCACCGCGCACTCGCTCGAGCCCCGGCGGCCGTGGAAGGCCGAGCAGCTGGGCGGCGGTTACCGGATCTCGTCGTGGTCGGAAAAGAACGCGGTGGAATACGCCGACGCCGTCATCGCCGTCAGCGAGGGCATGGCCAAGGACGTGCTCGACGCTTATCCGCGCCTCGACCCGAGTCGAGTCCACGTGGTGCGCAACGGGATCGACACCGAGCGGTGGTACGCAGATCACGGCACGTCGACTCTCGACGAGATCGGGGTGGATCCCAGCAAGCCGATCGTCGCGTTCGTCGGCCGCATCACTCGGCAGAAGGGCGTGGGTCACCTCATCGCCGCGGCGCACCATTTCGATCCGTCGATTCAGCTCGTCCTGTGCGCGGGCGCGCCCGACACTCCGGAGATCGCCGCAGAAACCGAACGCGCAGTGGCGTTATTGGCCGAGCAACGCAGCGGGGTCTTCTGGGTCAAGGACATGCTCCCCACCGACAAGATTCGCCAGATCCTTTCCGCCGCAGCAGTATTTGTCTGCCCATCGGTGTACGAGCCACTCGGCATCGTCAACCTCGAGGCGATGGCCTGCGAGACCGCGGTCGTGGCGTCGGACGTCGGCGGCATCCCCGAGGTCGTCGACGACGGCCGCACGGGACGGCTGGTGCACTACAACTCGTACGAGCCCGACGTCTTCGAGCGAACCCTCGCCGACACCGTCAACGAGGTCGCTCTCGACCCCGCACTGGCGACGGCGATGGGCAAGGCCGGCCGCGAGCGGGCCGTTGCCGAATTCTCGTGGGCGTCGATCGCGAAACAGACCCTCGCCGTCTACAACGACGCGCTGGCGCGTCGGGGCTGAGAGATCTTTCGGTAGGTCGACACCGTCACCGACGCGGTGACCGGGACGGTGTCGGGCAAATCCTTCAACGCCGCGGACCGCGCGTGGGGGTCACCGTGCCGAATCGACGGCCCCATACCGATGAGTTCCTCGATGTCGTTGTGCGAGAGCATCATCGAGTACTCGAGCGGGGTCTCGGCCACCGACTCGAAGAGACCCGACAACGACTCACCGAGCCGACGGGTCTTGTCCTCTTCGACGCCGATCAGCCCCAGCGGCCCGCGCAGTTCTCGCTGATGCCGCGACGTCGGCGTGACGACCACCAACGTGCCGTCGTCGCCGAGAACTCGATGCAGTTCACCGGCGTTGCGCGGCGAGAACACACACGTCACCGCAGACACGGCACCCGCCCGAATCGGTAGCCCGCTCCAGATGTCCGCGACGACGCACCCGAGCCGCGGATGCGACCGCGCGGCTCGGCGCGCCGCGAACTTGGACACGTCCACCCCGACCCCCAGCGCGGCCGGACGCGCGTCCAGGACACCTGCGAGGTAATACCCGGTGCCGACCCCGACATCGAGGACCACGTCCGACTCGGGCGGAACAGCCGCCGACACCGCCGCCGCGATGGGCTCGAAATGACCGCCACCGAGAAACTTCTCACGGGCTGTGACCATCTCGGCCGAATCACCGGCGAACTTGCCGCCGTCGCCTGTCAACAGGCTGACGTACCCCTGCCGAGCCACGTCGAACGAATGACCACGATCGCACCACAGACTTCGATCGGTCTCACCGAGACCCAGGCCCGACTCGACCTCACGGACGCGGCACTGTGGGCAGACCAGCAGATCGACGACGTCGGTCAGCATCGAGCACCTCTTTCACATCGAGACAGATTCTCCGGCACTCCCCCGGAAACGACCTGCCGATCACAACACCGCTGATGACAACACAAAGCCCCGCTGGCCGGTGCGGCGAGCGGGGCTGAGCGATGATCGATCGACGTGGCGATCAGCCGGTGACGCCCTTCAATTCGTCACCGAGTGCCGCGGCCTCGTCGGGGGTCAATTCGACGACCAAACGGCCGCCCCCCTCGAGCGGGACACGCATGACGATTCCTCGTCCCTCTTTGGTTGCTTCGAGGGGACCGTCCCCGGTCCGGGGCTTCATCGCCGCCATCCTCTGCTCCCTCCAGATCTGCGCCCACCTGCTCGGCGCCTCGGCCTAAAAGATAAATTCGTCGCGGGGCGACGGAGTGTCCTGTGCCATTCTTCCCTATCGCCGTCGATGGGGGGAACCTGAGTCGGTATTCGTGACCTGCACCCAACACCTCGACAGGTGATCGTCGACCATTCCGGTGGCCTGCATCAATGCGTAGGCGGTAGTCGGACCGACGAACCGTAGCCCGCGGCGTTTGAGCTCTTTGGCCAACGCCGTCGATTCGGGTGTCGACGCGGGCACGTCGGTGAACTCCGTGAGCCGCTGTGACCTGGGCTCCGGCGCGAAAGACCACAGCAGAGTGTCGAGATCGGTGTCGTCGAGGTCGACGATCGCGCGAGCGTTGCTCACCGCCGCCTCGATCTTGAGCCGATTCCGCACGATCGACGCGTCGCTCATCAATCGCTCCACATCGGCGTCGTCGAAGCGGGCCACTGCGTCGGGATCGAATCCGGCGAAAGCAGTGCGGAAGCTTTCCCGCTTGCGCAGGATCGTGATCCACGCCAGGCCCGACTGAAACGCTTCCAGACACAGGCGCTCGTAGAGCTCATTGCGGCCGTGCAGCGGCTGCCCCCACTCCGTGTCGTGATAGGTGCGATACAGCTCGTCGTCGGTGGCACCCCACGGGCAGCGCAGCTTGCCGTCCGGCCCCGCGACTGCGCTCACCGTTCGTCCGACTCGACCGTGCCTGTGACGCCCGAACTATCCGTGAGGCCGGCACTGTCGGTGAGGCCAGAACTATCCGTGAAGCCCGCACTGCCGGGCTGCCCCGACAGCGGGGATCGAGAACCTGACTCCTGCGCCGCGGACAGCCGTGACCGCAGCATGTCTATCTCGCCGCCCAGGCGCTCGAGAGCCCAGTCGACTTCGCTGGGCTTGTAACCCCGCAACGTCTGCTGGAACTTCAACGCGCGCACATCGGCACCAGTGACTCCTTCGGCCGGCAGCACTGTTGCGGTGGTTCCCTCGGGCAACGGCCCCAGCTCTTCACCGCGACCGAACACCGCTGCGGCGATGAAGAACAACGCCGCAGCGACGACTGCAATGACGATGATGTAGATCAACAGCGTCAACATGCCACGATCTTGTCACGGCTGTCCGACACGTCGGCCGGACGCACCTGGTGGTCGGTCAGATCAGCGAGTTCATCGCCGGTCGATCGGCCAACGACACTTCGGTCGAGAACGGCTCGAACGAATCCCCTGCCACGCGGAACTGCATCAGTCCGGCACCGGAATCGACCATGCCGCACCGGTTCAGCATCGTTCCGACGATCTGCCGACTCATTGCCCCGAGTTCGACCAGCGGCCGATTGCGATGCTTTCGCACTCCCAGGTTCACCTGTCCGATGGCCTGCAGACCGAGCCGGTCGTACGTGTCGAGAAGCAGGCCGATCTCGACGCCGTAACCGGGCGCGAAGGGCACCGCGGACAACAACTCACGAGTGCCCGCGTACTCCCCGCCCAGCGGCTGAATCACGCCGGTCAACTCCGGGCGCAGCGCCGCGAGCAAGGGTCGAGCCACCAACTCGGTGACGCGTCCACCGCCGTTGGCGTCCTCGGTGCCACTGACTCGAAGTGGACGTCGGTAGTAGCCCTTGACGAGATGGATACCGTCGCCCATCAGTAGTGGTCCGAGCAGTTTCGGCACGAACGCGGGGTCGGGATTGATCAGATCGGAATCGACGAAGGCGATGAGATCACCCGTCGACGCCGCGACCGATCGCCACAGCACCTCGCCCTTGCCCGGTACCGGATCGAGCCCTGGTACTGCCTCCTCGCGACTGATGACACGGGCACCGGCCGCTCTCGCGCGCACTGCCGTCTCGTCCGTCGAGCCCGAGTCGAGCACGATCAGTTCGTCGACGAGGCCACCGAGCAACGGGTGGATGGTGTCGATGACGGCGGCCACCGTCTGTTCCTCGTTCAGCGCCGGAAGCACCACCGACACCGTGCGGCCCGCCTTGGCGGCCTCGAGCTCGGCGATGGTCCATTCGGGGGTGTCCCAGCTGTTGGTCTCGGACCACATTCGGGTCACGTCCGTTCGATCGGCCAGTGTCATGCCAGCCCCCTGACCGTCCGCGCCGGGGTTCGTCGTCCCTGGATCGCTGCCACCATGTCGACGACTCTTCTGGTCGACGCAACCTCGTGCACCCGGAACATCCGGGCTCCGCCTGCTGCGGCCAATGCTGTCGCTGCCAATGTTCCCTCCAACCGGTCGGCGAGCTCTACCCCTAGAGTCTCGCCTACGAAGTCCTTGTTGCTCAGCGCCATGAGCACAGGCCACCCGGTGTTTACAAGAACGTCCACGCGACGCAACAACTCGAGCCCGTGATAGGTGTTTTTCCCGAAATCGTGGGTCGGATCGATCAGAATCGAATCTTTCTTCACCCCCTCCGCGACGGCATTGTCGGCAGCTGCGGTGACTTCCGCGACCACATCGGCCACGACGTCGGTGTACCGAACCCGGTGCGGACGGGTCCGCGGAACGGCACCGCCGGTGTGCGAGCAGACGATCCCGACTCCCTCGGCAGCGGCGACGCGCACCAACTCGGGATCGGCTCCGGCCCAGGTGTCGTTGATCAGATCGGCTCCCACACCGCAGGCCAGGCGAGCAACCTCGCTACGCCAGGTATCGACACTGATCAGCAGATCCGGATACGCACCCCGGATCGCTTCGACGAACGGCACGACGCGGCGGATCTCCTCCGCCGCGTCGACGAGATCACCGGGGCCTGCTTTGACGCCGCCGATATCGACCATGTCGGCACCCTCGGCAACAGCCCTGTGCACGGACGCCATCGCTGCATCGTCGGAGAAATTCGCGCCCCCGTCGTAGAACGAGTCGGGGGTGCGATTGACGATCGCCATGACCAGAGCTCGATCGTCGGCGACCGGCTTACCGCACAGAGTGCTCATTCATCCATAGTGGCATTTCGGCGGAGGTGCCCGAGCGCGATGGTGTCGGCACCCACATTCGCCCAGTGCCGGGCACCACGTCCGTCGGCGTCGAGCTCGATGACGTGGAACTGTTCGAGCGCAACGGGCAGCCCCGAGGATGGCACGCCGAACAGAGGCGAGCCCGTGTGGGTTCCCTCCATCTCGACCCGCGCGGCGATGCGGTCTCCTTCCCCGAAGAGATCACCGATCGTCACGCGCAGGTCCGGCATCGCAGAACGGAACATCGCGATCGCGCCTTTGAGGTGTGCCGCCATATCCGGTTCGTCCTGTCCGAAAGCGTGCCGGTCGACAGCGCTCGGCGCGAGTGCTGCATCCACCGTCGAGAGATCACCCCGCCCGAATCCGTCCTCGAAGACCCGTCCCACTCGATCTTTCGCCTGTTGGATATCCATGACGCCCCAATTCGTTCAAGTGGCACTCGGATCAATATGCATATACTCGACCCGATGACCGAAAACGTCAAGAGGACCTACAACTCCGCCGTGCGGCAACAGCAGGCCGAAGGCACCCGACTCCGCATCATCGAGGCCGCGCGCGGACTCTTCCTCGCCCACGGATACGGCACAACCTCGGTCCCGTCGATCGCCGCCGCGGCAGGTGTCTCGGCGGACACCGTCTTCCACGTCTTCAAGAACAAGCGCACGCTGCTCAGAGAAATGGTGGATCTGGACATCGGCGGAGACACCGACCCGACGCCGATCATGCAGCGCTCATCAGCATCGGCCGTGCGCGACGAACTCGATCAACGCACGCAGCTCCGCATGTTCGCGTCAGGAATCGCCGAACAGGTCGCGCGAATCAGAGCGGTCGACGACATCTTGCTCAGCGCGGCTGCCGTCGACGAGGACATCGCAGCACTACGACGCGATATCCAGGACCGACAACGCAGATCGGCGATGATGCAGATCGCCGAGTGGATCGGGGCACGTGGAGATCTGGCCGTTGACCTCGAAACGGCAGGAACCACCATCTGGGCCCTGACCAGCCCCGAAATGCACCGAATGTTGTGCGAGCGGTCGGGCTGGACGACCGACCGCTACGCACGATGGCTCGAGGCCACCCTCGCCTCGAGCTTGCTGGTTACCCCATAGGGGCCTTGCCGGCGGCAACCTCGTCGACGTAGCCGTCGTAGAACTTCTCGTAGCCACCGGACTTGCCGCGCAGCACGTGGAGTTCGCTGTCACCGTCTTCCTGGAACCCCAGCTTGCGTAGAGCGACCTTCTGGCTCTTGAACGTCGAGGTTTGCTCGAGGCTGTCGACGATGCGTACGAACAGCGGCACCGCGTAGGTCGGCAGCTTGCCGTAGAGGTGCTCGGCGAACGACTTACCGTCGAAGGACTCACCGTCGCGCAGTGTCACCGCAGCCATACCGGCCTTGCCGTCGGCACCCTCGATATCGACGCCGTAGACGACGGCCCCGTCCACTGCCGGGTGGCTACCGAGTGCACCCTCGACCTGGGTCGTGGCGACGTTCTCGCCCTTCCACCGGAACGTGTCTCCGAGCCGGTCGACGAAGGCGACGTGCATCCAGCCCTGCTTGCGAACGAGGTCGCCGGTGTCGAACCACGCGTCACCGTCCTTGAACCCGTCGCGCACCATCTTCTTCTCGGTGGCCTTGTCGTCGGAATACCCGTCGAACGGAGCCCGGTCGGTGATCTTGGACAGCAGCAGGCCCACTTCACCGTTGCCGACCTTGCGGAGCTTGCCGTCGTGGCCGCGCTTGGCCTTGCCCGACTCTTCGTCGTACTGCACCACGGCATACGGCAACGGGCAGATTCCGGCAGTCTTCTTCATGTTCAGTGCGTTGATGAAGGCGATGTTGCATTCGCTGGCACCGTAGAACTCCGCGACGCGGGAGATACCGAATCGCTCGGTGAACTCCTCCCAGATCTCCGGTCGCAGTCCGTTGCCGACGATCAGCTTGACCGAGTTGTCCCGGTCGGAATCCTTCTTCGGCTGCGTGAGCAGGTACCGGCAGAGCTCACCGATGTAGGTGAACGCCGTGGCCTTGTTGACGCGAATGTCTTCCCAGAAGTTGCTCACCGAGAACTGCTTACCGATGGCCATCGTCGCGCCGCCGGCGAGCACCGAGGACAGCGTCACCGTCAGCGCGTTGTTGTGATAAAGCGGAAGGCAGCAGTAGATGACGTCGTCGCCGCGCAGTCGCACGCCCATGTTGCCCAGGCCCGACATCGACTTGAGCCAAC
Organism: Rhodococcus sp. NPDC077669; assembly: GCF_040686915.1. Lineage (NCBI taxonomy): Bacteria > Bacillati > Actinomycetota > Actinomycetes > Mycobacteriales > Nocardiaceae > Rhodococcus > Rhodococcus sp. NPDC077669. Next base: position 42,558 of record NZ_JBFBMD010000016.1, read on the forward strand.
GGAAGTGGCTCATCAGGCTGGCCTTGGGCATGCCCGTCGTTCCCGAGGTGAAGATGTAGAACGCCTTCTCCTTGGCCTGGATCTCCGCGGTGACCGACGGGTTGGCCGTCGACGCCTTCGCGGCCAGCTCGCCGAGCTCCTTCAGCGGCAACACCGACCCGACCTTGGGCTCGCTGTCCAGAGAATCCAGCGCTTCCTGCGCGTTCTCGTCGAGGACCAGCACCTTCGCTTCGAGAATTCCGAGGCTGTGCTCGAGCACGTCGCCGCGCTGGTTGTAGTTGAGCATGCCTGCGGTGGCACCGAGCTTCACGGCAGCCAGCGCCGCGAACAGCGCCTCGGGGCGGTTCTTGCTCAGCACACCGACGACGTCGCCGCGTACGACACCCCGGTCGGTGAACACTGCGGCGTACTGATTGACCAGCGCGTTCGCGTCCTTGTAGGAGATCGACTCACCCTCGAAACGGACGAACGGTCGAGTGCTGTTCTTGGCTGCCGCGTCCTGGAAAATCAGTCCGATGGAGACCTTGTGGTCGGGCTTGCGGGTGAAGCCCGCCAGCCCCTTGAGCAGGCTCGGCACCTCCGTCACCATTTTCGGCAACGCGACCGCGAGGTCGGTCACTCCGATTTTCTGACGGGCATCGACAGCCATGAGCTCCCCTTTGAGACGATGTGAGATAACTAACCCTACTAGAGAGTAACAACTTCCAGCACTTCGTCAGGCGGGCTCGGTTGGTGAACTTTCACAACGCGCCGCACACGTCCAGGGCCTCGTCGACAGAAGTGGTGCGCACGAGCGCGTCGAGGGCTCGTTGCTGCACGAACCCGGTGGAGCTCAGACCGTCGATCCACTGCATCAGGCCGTCGAAGTGCCCGAACGGATCGAGCATCACCATCGGCTTGCTGTGCATGCCCAAATAGCCGGCCGTCCACGTCTCGAACAGTTCTTCGAGCGTTCCGATGCCGCCGGGCAACGTGATGAACGCGTCGGCTCGGTCCTCCATGATCTTCTTCCGCTCACGCATCGTGTCGGTGACGATCAACTCGTCGGCATCGACGTCGGCGACCTCGCGGTGCACGAGCGCTTTCGGGATGACACCGACGGTGTTGCCTCCGGCTGCGCGTGTCGCCGCGGCCACCGCGCCCATCATCGAGACGTTGCCGCCGCCCGATACCAGCTGCCAACCACGTCGACCGATCTCGGTACCGACCTCACGCGCCAGATCGATGAACGACGCGTCGACCGGTCCCGATGCGCAGTAGACACACACGCTGATCCCCGAAACGCCGACCGGCTGCACGCTCACTGCTGGGCCTCCCGGACGATGCGGACGGCCTCGTCGACGCTGTCGGTGCAATGGATGAGGTCGAGGTCCTTCTCGGACACCTTGCCTTCTTTCACGAGAGTGGTCTTGATCCAGTCGAGCAATCCCGACCAGAAGTCCTTGCCCAGCAACACGATCGGGAATCGTGTGACCTTCGCGGTCTGCACGAGTGTGAGCGCCTCGAAGAGTTCGTCGAGAGTACCGAAGCCTCCGGGCAGGCACACGAACGCTTGGGAGTACTTGACGAACATGGTCTTGCGTACGAAGAAGTATCGAAAATTGACACCGAGATCGACCCAGTCGTTGAGGCCCTGCTCGAACGGCAGCTCGATGCCCAGTCCGATGGAGTACCCGTCGGCCTCGCTCGCGCCGCGGTTCGCGCCCTCCATCACACCGGGACCGCCGCCGGTGATCACGGCGAAGCCTTCGCGTGCCAGAGCAGCTCCGAGTTCACGCGCCCGCTCGTATTCGGGATGGTCGACGGGTGTGCGCGCCGAACCGAACACCGTCACCGCTCGCGGCACCTCGGCCAGAGCACCGAAGCCTTCGACGAATTCGCTCTGAATGCGCAGCACGCGCCAGGTGTCCGAGTGGATCCAATTGCCGGATCCGCGTTCGTCGAGCAATCGTTGGTCCGACGTGGACGTCTCGGTGTTTCGACCGCGGCGAAGTACGACGGATCCCTTGTGTTTGGCAGGCTTTTCGCTGCCGATCTGTTCGAAACCACTGGGACCCTCGACGCTGTTCATGGCGTTCAGGCTATCCGGCGGAGAGGTAGCTCCGTAGAACCTGTGTGACGTGGGTGATCTGTTCGACCGGGACGCGCTCGTCGCGCTTGTGGGCGAGGTTGGGATCGCCCGGTCCGTAGTTGACCGCGGGTATGCCGAGGGCGGAGAACCGGGAGACGTCGGTCCAGCCGTACTTGGCCCGGAACTGTCCTCCCGCTGCCTCGATGAGGGCAGCGGCAGCGGGCTGGTTCAGCCCGGGCAGCGCACCCGGTGACGAGTCGGTCACCTCGAACCCGAGATCGAGTCCGTCGACCACCTCACGAACATGCTCGACGGCCTCGTCGACGCTGCGGTCCGGCGCGAAGCGGAAATTGACGTCGAGCTCGGCGGCATCGGGGACGACGTTGCCCGCCACCCCGCCGGCGATCCGAACAGCTTGCAGCCCTTCGCGATACACACATCCATCGATATCGACACTGCGAGCGTGGTAGGCCGCCAGGCGATTGAGCACCGCGCCGAACTTGTGAATAGCGTTGTCGCCCAGCCAGGACCGGGCACTGTGCGCTCGGGTTCCCGACGCCGTCAGCCGAACACGCAGTGTCCCTTGGCAACCGGCTTCGATGAACCCTCCGGACGGTTCGCCCAGAATCGCGACATCGGCGTTCAGCCATTCGGGTAGCTCACGCTCGATGCGACCGAGACCGTTGCGTGAGGCAGCAATCTCCTCGCAGTCGTAGAACACCAGAGTCAGGTCGTGTGCCGGGTTGTCGATCGTTGCGGCGAGGTGAAGAAACACCGCATCGCCCGACTTCATGTCGACGGTCCCGCAGCCGTGCAGGATGTCTCCCTCGGCGCTCTCGTGCTCGCGCCTCGACGGGACGTTGTCGGCAATCGGCACGGTGTCGAGATGACCGGCGAGCATCACCCGTGAACCCAGCCCGCGGTTGGTTCTCGCCAGGACGGCGTTGCCGCTGCGAATGATCTCGAAGCCAGTGGTCTGCTCGCGGAGTGCTTGCTCCACCTCGTCGGCGATACGCGCCTCGTCCTCACTGACGCTGGGGATGTCCACCAGCGCTGCGGTGAGGTCTATCGGGTCGGCATGCAAATCGAGCGTCACGGCGACAACCCTAGGCTTTGGCCCCCGGAATCTCGCGGACCACGCCGTCGAAGCCTGCGCCGAACAATCTTCCGCTCGAAAAGCCCTGCTCGGAGCGACCGTAGGAGACGACACTGGTCAACCGAGTACCGGTACCGATCACGCAGGTGACCCCCGGTGCATCGATGCGGACGACGGAACCGCCTGCATTGAGCGGCACCACCGGACGGCCGGCGGCGTCGAGAGTGAGACCGTCCGGGGCAGCCAACGAATCGAGCCCCTTCAGATCGAGCAGGTCTTCCGGTGCCGACGGATTCGCAATCGGGATTCGACTGACGCCCGCGTTCACGAACGTCCGAGAGACGTAGAGATATTTCCCAGCGGCATCGAGCACCGCGCCGTTGGCGCTCGGCAAGCGCGCCCAGCTCGGGTCGACAGAACCGTCGGGGCTGATGCGGCCGATGAGCGCACCGAAGTCGTTGGTGGCGTAGACGGTTCCGTCCGCAGCAACGGCGAGTCCATTGGCAGCACTGAGTCCCTTCGCAAAGGGAGTGACGGCAAGTGTGTCGGTGTCGAGTCGAACGATGCCGGCGGCCTTGACGACGTCTCCGACGAATACACGGGGATCGGCACCGTAGCCGACCAGGAGCGTCCCGTCGGGCATCCACGCCAGAGCTCCGCCGCCGCCGCTGGGCACCTTCGCAATGGGATACGCGGGCTGTCCAGGTGCGTCGATGCGGTACACCCGGCCCGAGACAATATCGGTGACATACGCGCGGCCCGACCCATCGACGGCAAGGCCCTCCAGCGCAGCCCCCGGAATTTTCGCGACCTCTGCCGACTTCCCGCCGACTCCGGCGCAGTTGGGTGCGGCAGTGGCGGTGCCGGAACCGGCAACTACGCCGGTCACCGCCAGGAGTGAAGCAGCGACCACCGAAATTATCGAACGCATAGCTATTGACCTGCTCGAACTCATGGAATCCCCCGCCTACGGCGACCCCCTGTCAGCCGATGGGCATTTTTACCACGCCTCGGCGACAGCCAAGCCGAAAGCGACTCCAAGAATGATGGTCGAAGCGAAGGTTGCCACCAACCCGGTGAACGACATCCCGTCGGCCATCATCGACACTGCTCCTCTTCCGAGCGAAATCCTGCGGGTGGTCATTGTCGTCACTCTGTCAGCCCACCGGCCCCGGGCCGGTCTCCGCGAATCCCGATGTGGTCACGCTCGTCAGTCGAACGGATAACGAACCGCCGTCGTGACCGAACCGGCGACTACCGCCGGTCGGTGTGCCCGGAAATCACCTGGGAACCTGCGGCACCCAGTCACCGAACCACGCACGACGCACCACCGCGTATTCTTCGAGCCGTGAGTGCACAGGGAGCAACAGCAGTAGGTATTGCCAACATCACGACGTCGGGCGTAGTTCTCGACACCTGGTTTCCGAGCCCGGAGTTCGGGTCGGGACTCGAGGCCGGCACGACTCGACTCGAAGGATCGGACATCCCCGCGGAGCTGGCCGCGCTGGTCGGTGCGGACGAGGCGCGCGGCGTCGAGGTCGTCGCAGTGCGCACCAACATCGCATCTCTGGACGATGCTCCGATCGACGCCCACGACGCGTACCTACGACTGCATCTGTTGTCGCATCGCCTGGTCGAGCCGCACGGTCAGAATCTCGACGGACTGTTCGGACTGCTCGCCAACGTCGTCTGGACCAACTTCGGACCCGCAGCGGTCGAGGGCTTCGAGACTGTGCGTGCGAAGCTACGTGCCCGCGGCCAGGTGACGGTGTACGGCGTGGACAAGTTCCCACGTCTGGTCGATTACGTCGTTCCCACCGGCGTCCGCATCGCCGACGCCGACCGTGTGCGCCTCGGTGCTCATCTGGCCAGTGGAACGACGGTCATGCACGAGGGCTTCGTCAACTTCAATGCAGGCACGCTCGGTAACTCGATGGTCGAGGGACGCATCTCCGCGGGCGTCGTGGTGGGTGACGGTTCCGACGTGGGCGGCGGTGCGTCGATCATGGGCACGCTGTCCGGTGGCGGCAAGAACGTCATCTCCGTCGGCAAGAGCTGCCTGCTCGGTGCCAACTCCGGACTCGGCATTTCACTCGGTGACGACTGCGTCGTCGAGGCGGGGCTGTACATCACCGCCGGAACGAAGGTCAGTGGACCGGATGGAACTGTGGTGAAGGCGGCGACGCTGAGCGGCAAGTCCAACCTCCTGTTCCGTCGTAACTCGCTCTCGGGTGCGGTCGAGGTTGTGCCGTGGAAGGGCACCGGCGTCGAGCTGAACGCTGCGTTGCACGCCAACGACTGAGAGCCTGATCGACTCCAATCGATTAGTCGGACAATCTCTTCCAGCCCCGCACCGTGTTTTCGGTGCGGGGCTGGTGTATTTGTGTGGGGCTGGTGCGTGTTTGCGCGGACCTATGCGATGTGGGGGCCTGCTCGGGCGTGGGATTGTCCGGGTTGTCGGTAGGGGTCGACGGATGCCGGCGGTACGAACCAGGGGTGTTGATCGGTTCCGATGAACACTTCCCAATCGGAGTGGTGGACGAGTCGGTGGTGGAATCCGCACAGGAGGACGAGGTTGTTCATGTCGGTGGGGCCACCATCGGCCCAGTGCCAGATGTGGTGACCTTCGGTCCAGGCGGCGGGTTTGCCGCAGCCCGGGAACGCGCACCCGTGATCGCGTGCAGTCAAGGCGCGTTTTTGTTTCGCGGTGACGGTACGGGCGGTGCGGGCGAGGTTGAGTGGGTTGCCGTTCTCGTCCATGACGATGGCGGTGAGAAGGCAATCGCAGGCCAGTTGGCGAGAGGTGTTGCGGGAGAGGGGGCCCATCCAGGGCAGCCACCCGACCGACGTGCCGTCACCGAACAAGTCGCGATACGCGCCGCGATCCGCTGCAGCATCACCTCCACCGCGATCACCACTGCCGCTGCCGTTTTCGTGGTCCGGTTCGGTTGCTGCGTCGGTGTCGATGGGATTGCCGGTGTTGATGTCGACCGGATCTGCTGCGTCGGTCTCGGTGTCGGATTCTGTTGCTGCGCGTGAGGTTTCGTCGTCTGTTATGTCGTCGGCACTGTCGCGGAGGTCGGTGAGGTCCTGCAACCGGATGTGCAGGTTGACGTGGGGTTTTTCACCGCCTTCGATGGGGCGGTTACTGGAGGCGAGGTATCGGTCGAGGATGTGCCCGAAGGCGTCGGCGCGTCGCCGTGCGGGACTGCGTTCGTCTTGGGTGCCGTCGGCGGCAGGGCGGGGTTCGGTCAACGGTGAAAGCGCGGTGAGCAGCTTTTCTCCGGTGATCGCATCGAAATCCATCTTCGCCACGAGACGTCCGTTGAGGGTTTTCGAGGCGAAGAGTTCGTTGCGGTCGGTGTCTTCCGGTGGTGGCTTGTTGCCACCGTAGGTGTCCTCGAGTTTGGTGATCGCTTCGCGGATGCGGTCGGTGCGTGCCCCGGGCCCGGTTGCTGCGGTGATCATGGCTTTACGAGCGAGATCGCGGCCCTCTTGGGGGAGGTTTTTCGGTGGGGTTTCGGCGAAGGTGAGGATCAAGGCGGCGTGGTCGACGGACATGACGCCGGTGTTCACGGCGTCGGCGATGTCGGGGAAGTTCTTCAACCCGCGAGCGAGGGCCACGATCTTGTTCGCTTTGCTCGGGGTGAGGAGGGTGGTGGAGGTCAGCCACCCTGCGGGTCCGGGGAAGCCGAGCTTCTCCCGGCTGACGCGGGTGTCGATGTCGGCGACGAGGGCGATCCGCCGGGCCTCCAACAACTGGATCTTGTGGGAGACATCAGCAGCGTCGGCGAGGAGTTCGCTCTCGCTCAGTTGCCAGATCTCCGTCGTCATGGACCAAGTGTATCGAACAAGTGTTCGACTGGCAACCATAGTGCAATCGAAAACTATTGCTGTGCATAAGGATTCGCGAGCCGGAACCTGTCGGTGGTACATGCTAAGAGGGATGACCTACTGCACGAGGGACCCCTGGTGATACAGAATCGTCCACTCCCCTGCCCGTCGCTGCCAGAGTGTCGCTCGCCGGGTGCGTCTGTCCATCTGCAGCAGCGAGTACGTCAACAGGTACGTGTCCGAGGCGATCTCACGGACCTCGAATTCACTGGCTTCCCAGTCGATATCGCGGTCGCCGAACGGGTCCTCCCGATAGCGCTTTTCGAGAACGGCCCACACCTCGTCACGGTCGTATCGGGTACCGGACGCACCGACCTCCCAGAAATCGACATCGGTCAGACGATCGAAATCTTCACGCGTGATGCCGTACTCACGGCGGTGGAAAATGGGTTCACGCCGTTCGAGCTCCGCGAGCACGGATCGCACGTCGACCATCGGCTGCCGGTCGTCAGCCGATGTTTCGGAGCGAAGCCAGTGTCTTGACCACGGCGCGCGCGGCCTCGGCACCCTTGGTTTCGAGGTGCGCGGTGAAGAAGGCGTTGTGATCGGCGTGTTCGTGGAAGTGATGTGGAGTCAGGACCACCGAGAACACGGGGACGTCGGTGTCGAGCTGCACCCGCATCAGCCCGTCGATCACCGCCGTTTCGACGAAGTCGTGTCGGTAGATTCCGCCGTCCACGACGAGCGCTGCAGCGACGATCGCCGCATACTTTCCGGTTCTGGCGAGCCGCTGCGCGTGCAGCGGGATCTCGAATGCTCCGGGCACCTCGAAGACGTCGACCGCGGTGTCGGCATGGCCCAACTGCCCGAGTTCGGCGGAGAAACCCACCCGCGCACGATCGACGATGTCCAGATGCCAGGTGGCATGGACGAAGGCAATGGATCCGGCGAGTGGAGTGGTCATGGATGCGATGCTAGCGGTATCGCTCGTCGAGCAAGTCGAGTGTTGCGCCATCGAATTCGCCGGAGAAATACTTCTGCAACACTTCGACGAAAACGGACTGCCCCTTGGTAGCTTCGGCGAAAAGCGTCATGGACGAGTGCAGCTTCAGATTGTCCGGGTAACCGAAGATCTTGTCGACCGTGCTGCCCTCGACCGCAACAGTGAGCTGCGCGGCTTTCTTCAGGCGTGGCCCGAGAACTTCGTGGGACAGGTACAGCTCGGCCTCGGTCAGGTCTGCGATGCCGAAGTGCTGAGCGGTGGCACTACGGCCCAGGCCGGCCAACTGCGGAAACACGAACCACATCCAGTGCGTCTGCTTCCGACCTGCCTTCAACTCCTTGACCACGACGTTCCAGACGGGATCCTGGGCGTCGACGAAGCGTTGCAGGTCGTATTCGGTCATACCGACAACTTAGCGACACAGGAGTGGAGCCCGCGGAATGACCCGATGGTGGGAGTGGATCCCGCGGAATGACCCGATGGCGGGAGTGGAGCCTGCGGAATGACCCGATGGTTGGGAGTGGAGCCTGCGGAACGACCCGGTCAGGTGAATCCGCGGAGCAGGGTGTCGACCGTGGCGTCGAGTAGGTCATCGGCAGGCATGCCGTCGAGGAGGTCGCCGGCGGCGAGCACGGCGAGTCCGTGGACGCTCGCGAACGCGACGCGGGCGAGGACGGCAGGCGATGCTTCGGTGATGACTCCCGCGTCCATCGCAGCGTGCAGCAAGGATTCCGTCGCCGCCATGCTTTCGTGCGCAACGTCTTTGAGTTGTTCGCTGGCCTCGGGGTGATGCTTGGTGCTGTACATGACGTCCAAGAGCTGCGGGTGTTCGACTGCAAAACCCAGGTAGGCGCGGGCGACACCACGAAACTTGGCCAGCAGCTCTCCCGGCCCGGTGGCCGCGTCGACCATTCGGCGATTCATTTCCTGAAAGCCGTGCAGCGCCAACGCATCCAGCAGTGCTTGCTTGTCGCGGAAGTGGCGCGCGGGCGCTGCGTGACTGACACCCACGTCTCGGGCCAACTGCCGCAGCGACAGCGCATCTACGCCGTCGCGGGCGATGCTCCGCTCGGCCTCCTCCAGGAGCACCGCGCGCAGATCACCGTGGTGGTAGCGCTCCGTTGCCATGGACTCACCTTAGGCGATGTTGGCGTTGACAACAATGCTGACAGTGCCTACATTTGCTCGCATGACATCCACAGCACTCATCACCGGGGCGAGCTCCGGCCTCGGCGAGGAATTCGCACATCGCTTTGCCGCACGCGGCGAGAACGTCGTCCTCGTGGCACGCCGGGCGGACCGACTCGAGGCACTTGCCCGCCGCATCGAAGCAGACCACGGCGTCACCGCGACCGCCGTCGCCATGGACCTGGGCGTACCGGGCATCGGCGAGTCACTACGAAAGAAACTGGCCGACAAAGGGATAACACCCACGACGCTGATCAACAATGCAGGATTCGGGACCCACGGGCGCTTTCGCGACGAGGATCCGGCGCGGGTGGCGTCGGAAATCGCATTGAACGTCAGCGCGCTGGTGGATCTGACACATGCGTTTCTGCCGAATCTGACCGGAGCGTTGATCAACATCGCGAGTACCGCTGCGTACCAGCCCACTCCGAACATGGCGGTATACGGGGCGACGAAGGCGTTCGTACTGAACTTCACCGAGGCGCTCGCCTACGAGTACCGCACGTCACCGCTGAAGATCCTCGCTCTCTCCCCCGGCCCGACGCGCACCGAGTTCTTCGACGTCGTCGGATCCGAGGATGCCGCAGTGGGCAACTTCCAGACCTCCGAGCAGGTGGTCTCGACGGCTATGCGCGCCTTGGACTCTCGCCGTACCCCTGCCAGCGTCGTGTCCGGTCTTTCCAACAAGATCAGCGCCGGCAGTGTGCGTCTCGCGCCACGATCGTTGGCCGCGATAATCAGCGGTCGCCTACTGAAGGCCTGACCCCTAACCCCGCGGTCGACGCGAATCGATCACTCCCGTGTCGAATCCGGCCAAATGCAGTCCGCCGTGGAAGCGGGCGTGTTCGATCTTGAGGCACCGGTCCATGACGACGTTCAGTCCCGCCGCCTCGGCGTCGTGGGCCACCTGCTCGTGCCACAACCCGAGCTGCAACCAGATCGTCTTCGCCTGCGCGGCAATGGTTTCGCTCAACACCTCCGGGAGATCGTCGTACTTGCGAAAGACGTCGACCAGGTCCGGACTCTTCGGTAGATCCGCGAGAGTCGGATAGACGGTCGTTCCTTCGATGTCCGAGACCGTCGGATTGACGAGAAATATTTCGTAGTTGCTTGTCGAGGACAGATACCGATTGACGAAATAGCTTGCTCGCGACGGGTTCTTGGACGCACCGACGATCGCGACGGTTTTCGTCTCACGCAAGATCCGCTGACGGTCCTGAGCGGAGGGTCCCTGCCAGGTTCGTTCGCTCATGACCGCGCCTTCCCGGTTGCCAGCGTCAAGGCCTGATCGAGATCCCACAGCAGGTCCTCACCGTCTTCGAGGCCGACACTGATCCGAATGAGTTCGGGCCCCACCCCCGCGCCGGCCAGTTGATCATCGCTGAGCTGTCGGTGGGTGGTGCTGGCCGGGTGGATGACCAGGGTGCGTACGTCGCCGATGTTCGCGACGTGACTGGCCACCTGGACGCTCTCGACAAACGTTCGGCCGGCGTCGCGACCACCTTCGATGCCGAATGCGAACACCGCGCCCGGACCCGAGGGCAGATATTTCGCGGCGCGATCGTGGTGCGAATGACTCTGCAATCCAGCCCATCTCACGTACTCGATGCGTGGGTCCGACTCGAGCCACTCGGCGACGACGCGCGCATTGGCCACGTGCGCGTCCATGCGCTGCGGCAACGTCTCGACGCCCTGGATCAGCGTGAAGGCAGAGTGCGGAGCCAGTGCTGCACCGATGTCGCGCAGTTGCTCACTGCGCAGTTTGGTGAGAAATCCGTACTCCCCGAAGTTGCCCCACCACGACAGGCCCCCGTACGAGGCCACCGGCTCGGTCATCTGCGGGAACTTGCCTCGGCCCCAATCGAATCGACCGGATTCCACCACGACGCCGCCGAGCGTGGAGCCGTGACCGCCGAGGAACTTCGTTGCCGAGTGGATGACGAGGTCGGCTCCGAACTCGATCGGCCGGCTCAACCACGGTGTCGCCATCGTCGCGTCGACCACCAGCGGGATCCCATGATCGTGCGCGACCGCGGCGAGACCCTCGAGATCGGCGATCTCACCGGAGGGGTTCCCGATGACCTCCGCGTAGATCAACTTGGTCGAATCTGTTACCGCCGCCGCATAATCGGCCGGGTCCGTGCCGGGAACGAAGGTGGTCTCGACGCCGAAGCGCCGCAGTGTGACGTCGAGTTGCGTCACGGTTCCGCCGTAGAGTCCGGCTGCCGCGACGATGTGATCACCGGTGCCGCCCAGCGCGGCGAACACCGCGAACTCGGCCGCGAGCCCGCTGGCGAACGCGACCGCCCCGATGCCGCCTTCGAGGCTCGCGATGCGCTCCTCGAAGGCGGCGACCGTCGGATTACCGATGCGGCTGTAGACGTTGCCGTACTTCTGCAGAGCGAACAGATCCCCTGCGTCAGCAGAATCCTCGAACACGTAGCTCGCCGTTTGATAGATCGGCACCGCACGCGAACCGGTTGCCGAGTCGGGCCGCGCGCCGGCGTGAATTGCTCTGGTACGCAGGCCGAATGTTCGCTCGCTCATGACGTCAGGCCGTTTCGAGGACGGTGTGGATCGGCGTGGGGTTACGCGTGAGATCCAGTACCGGGCAGTGATCGTCCACGGCCTGCTGCAATTCCTCGTACCGCTCACGGGTCTCGGGCCCGGTGACCGTCACGACGACGCGCACCTCACCGAATCCCGGCCGCACGTCGTCGTCGAACCCGAAGAAGCCACGTACGTCGAGGTCGCCCTCGGCCTTCGCCTTGATGTCGTCGACGACGATACCGAGCTTCTCGGCCCAGACGCGGTAGGTGACCACCTGGCAGGACAGCAGCGACGCGAGGTAGTACTCCACGGGATTGGCGGCCGTGTTCTCACCGCCGAGGGCCGGCGGCTCGTCGACCTCGACGCTGAACTTGCCGAGTGTGACGGTGCTGGCGACGGCATCGTGCGCGGTGGCGGAGGCACGGAATACAGCGTGAGCGTTCTTCGCGTCCGCGCGTACTGCGTCGTCGGTGGCAGCGATGACGCCGCCGAGGTGGGAGACAGATGTGGTCATGAGTGATCCTGTTCGTAGAAAGAGGTTGCCGGAACGACCCGAGGAGCGCGTGGAGCTCGTCGGGGCTGGGTTCGATCGACAGTTACGAACAGGAAGAAGTGCAGACCAGGCACAGATCGATGGTGCGACGACGCACGAGCCTTCTGCCCGCGTCGGTCACATGTGTCTCGGTCACGGTGCCGACAATAGCCTAAGAGAACTGGTCTGCGCCGACGTCGGTTTCGTCGTCGGTGATCGCGGCGACGATCCGTGCTGCCACTGCCTCGGGCGTCAGGCCCTGCGGTAGTTTCGGTGCCTGCCCGGCGATCGGCCGCGTCGCCAGCCCCGTCTCGGTGTGCGGAGGCCGCACGTCGACGATACGGATCTTCGACTTCCGGGCCTCTGTGCGAACACTTTTCACCAGCGCACTCGCCGCGGCCTTGCTCGCCGAGTAGGCACCCATGTTGGGCATCGGCTTGTCTGCGACCACCGCACTGATGTTGAGCACGAATCCACCCTGATCCAGAGTGGTCAGCGCTTCACGCATGATGCGCAGCGGTGCCAGGTAGTTGAGCAGCAGCAACTCGTCGACGGTGTCGTCGTCGACCTCGGTGACCGAGCCGAACGCCACGACACCGGCGGCGATCACGATCCCGTCGAGACCGCCGTGGTGTTCGATGGCCTCCGCGACTACCGAGCGAGCCGAATCCGGCAGCGTCAGATCGGCATTCACCGTGTGATGCTCCGCGGACTCGAGGCTGCGTCCGCTGATGGTAAGCCGCGCGCCGGCCTCCGCGAGTTGCTCGACGATCGGACCGCCGAGCCCGCCACTGGCACCGAATACGAGAATGCGTGCGCCGTCCAGGTTCATGACTCGAAGCTAGCGCGTTTCACCCGACCCGCGCTCACAACGCGGAGTCAGCCGAGGAGCTTCTTCTGCACCTTGCCCATGGCATTGCGCGGCAGTGAGTCGACGACGCGAATCTCCCGGGGCCGCTTGTGGATCGACAGTTCGGTGGCCACCAGGTCGATGAGCACTCGATCCTCGACCTCGGTACCGACGACGAACGCCACGATGCGTTGACCCAGATCATCATCCGGCAGGCCGACGACAGCTACTTCGTCCACGCTCGGGTGGTTAAGCAACACCGTCTCGATCTCCCCCGCGCCGACGCGATACCCGCCGGACTTGATCAGGTCGGTCGAGGCTCGCCCGACGATCCGGTGGAACCCGTCGGGCTCGATGAGCGCGACGTCTCCGGTGTCGAACCACCCGTCCTCGGTGTAGGTCTTCGCCGTCGCCTCGGGGTTGTTCAGGTAGCCGTCGAACAACATAGGGCAGCGGATCTGCAATGCGCCGATGGATTCGCCGTCGTGCGGCAGGATGTCGCCCTGCTCACCGAGCAATCTGGTCTCGACGCCTGCGACGGGCAGTCCCACCGATCCTGGTCGACGTTCACCGTCGGCGCGGGTGCTGATGGTGATCAGGGTCTCGCTCATGCCGTACCGCTCGATGGGAGCCTGACCGGTGAACTCACGCAGCTTCTCGAACACCGGAACCGGGAGCGGCGCACTGCCGGACACCAGCAACCGGGCGTGGGCCAGGGCGCGGGCGGACGTCTCATCCGCGGCGACGCGCGACCACACCGTCGGCACCCCGAAATACAGAGAACCCCGCGCTGCCGCATAGAGCTCGGGAGTCGGTTTGCCGGTGTGGATCAGCGGGCTGCCGACTCGCAGTGGGCCGAGCAACCCGAGAATCAGTCCGTGCACGTGAAACAGCGGAAGACCGTGCACCAGAGTGTCTTTCCACGTCCAGCTCCAGGCCTGCGCCAACGCGTCGAGCCCGGCCGCGATGGCGCTGCGAGAAATCAGCACACCTTTCGGTGGGCCGGTGGTGCCGGAGGTGTAGAGCACGAACGCGATCGACGACGGCTGCGGCTCGGGGTAGCTGTGCCACGACCGTGCGTGCTGACGCACCGGCAGAACCGTCAGACCCGCGGTGTCCGGCGGCGCTTCGCCGAGCCACGCCTGCGCACCCGAATCGCGGAGGATGTGCTCACGTTCGGCCGAGCCTGCATCCGGTGGGACGGGAACAACGGTGACTCCGGCAATCATCGCACCGACGACGGCGAGGACCGTTTTCACCGATGGCGTCGCGTGGATGGCGAGCCGATCTGCCCGGCCGATGCGCTCGGCTACGGAAGTCGCCGCTCCCAGGATGTCGGCACGAGAGAGCGAGATGCCGTCGATGGTGACGGCGTCGGGAATATCGTCTCCCCGCGCAACGGCGAGTGGGTTCAGTGAACGAAGCAGCACATGGCTACCGTACAGACATGGACGTGGACGGAATCGACACCGGCGACTACGCCGAGTACATGACGGTCGCCGCCGGTGACCTGCAGGCGGGTGTCTATCTGATCGGAACCGACGCCGAACAGGACGTCGATTCCGAAGACGACCTCGACCTGGACCTCGAGGACGAGGACTCCGACGACGAGGACATCGACCTCGCGCACGTCAGTGACGGAGCGCCGCGACTGGTCTACTCGGTGCAGTCCGACGATTTCTGGACGCGAGTGGAGTTGGCCGACCTCCGAGCGACTCAGCTCTACGAGGAGGCGCACGCGCGCAACCCCGAGGTCAACGCCGAACCGAAGCGTTTCACCACCATCGAAGCCTTCGGCAGCAACGAATTGGTCTACATCCTGCGCATCAGGCGCGGCGGATGGGACGTCGGGGAGCCGGACCTCGACTGACGGTCCACCGCAACTAGGCCGAAGACGCCACCGTTCCGATTCCGAGGGCGACGAGGAATCCAGCGCTGATGCGGTCCAGCCAGTCGGTCACGGCCGGTTTACGCAGCAGCGTCACAGCGCGTGAGGCGAGAACGGAGAACACTCCCATCACCACGGCAGCGACAACCACCTCGACCAGACCGAGCGTCATGGCACCGGTGAACGTGACGACGGTGAGGAACTGCGGTACCACCGCGAGGTAGAACAGTCCGGCCTTCGGGTTGAGCGCGCACGAGAGAACTCCGGCACCGAACGCCGACCACGCGGACGCAGCGACAGGCAGGAGCGGCTCGCCGTCCACCTTGTTCTTACGTCGCGCCCGGAAAGCCTTCACGCCCAGATACAGCAGGTACAACCCACCGAGAACTTTGACGACGCGGTATGCCGTCGCGGATTGCTCGACGATCGCCGCCAACCCGACGGCCACCAGCACGGCCCAGAACAGTCCGCCGATCGCGACACCCATCGCCGCAGCGACGCCTGGCTTGAGGCCGCCGATGCTGTAGCGGAGCACCAGAAACGAATCCGGCCCGGGCAGAATCGCCAGCAGAAAGCACACACCGGCGAAGCTGAGCAGCAGGCTGAGGGTCATGGGTACATGAGAACACCCGATCCGAGCAGGGGCCAACTGAGCTCGGTGTCCACTATTCGTATCGAGAACCGGGATCCCGTCGATCGGGCCGAATAGTGGACACTCAGCGCACCTCGAGCTCACACGCTTCAGCGGCGTCAGCGGGGCCGAAGCCAACTGAGGTGAGTGTCCACAATTCGAGTCGAGCGACGGGATCCCGATCGCCAGGCTCAATAGTGGACACTCAGCGCACTACAACACTCAGCGCACCAGGAAGCTCGGCTAACCGCGCAGGCGAGCCGCCGCAGCCTCGATGCGCTCGTCCGTCGCAGTCAGTGCGATGCGGACGTGTTTGCCACCGTTCGGTCCGTAGAACTCTCCCGGTGCGGCGAGGATGCCGCGTTCGGCGAGCCAGTCGACGGTGTCGCGGCACGGCTCGTCGCGGGTGGCCCACAGGTACAACCCGGCCTCCGAGTGGTCGACGCGGAATCCGGCTGCCTCGACGGCAGACTTCAAAGTCGTTCGACGGGCGCGGTATCGCTCTCGCTGGATGTTTTCGTGCTCGTCGTCGGCCAGGGCCGCGGTCATGGCGGCCTGAATGGGCAGCGGCACCATCATGCCTGCGTGCTTGCGGACCTCGAGCAACTCGGCGATCAGGGCCGCGTCGCCGGTGACGAAACCGGCGCGGTAGCTGGCCAGATTCGAGGTCTTCGAGAGTGAGTGCACAGCAAGGAGGTTGGTGTGATCGCCGTCGCAGACGCGCGGGTCGAGCACCGAGACGGCGTCGGCTTCCCAGGTCAGACCCAGGTAGCATTCGTCGGAGACGACGATAGCGTCGCGCTCTCGTGCCCAATCCACGACCTTGCGAAGGTGGTCGATACCGAGCACCTTGCCGGTCGGATTGGACGGCGAGTTGACGAAGATCAGCGAGGCGCGTTCGGGGCCGAGACGATTCAGTCCGTCTGCACGAAGAATTCGTGCACCGGCGAGCAGCGCACCCACTTCGTATGTGGGATACGCCAATTCGGGGATGACGACAAGATCATCGGCACCCAGACCCAGCAGACTCGGCAACCAGGCGATCATTTCCTTGGTGCCGATGGCCGGAAGCACCGCGTCGGTCGAGATACCGGTGATCGAGTAGCGACGTTCGAGCGACGCCACCGCGGCCTCCCGCAGCGCGGCGGTACCGACGGTCGTCGGGTAACCGGGCTCGTCGGCCACCGAGTTCAACGCGACCCGAATCACCTCGGCGACCGGGTCGACGGGCGTGCCGACGGACAGATTCACGATGCCGTCCGGGTGCGCCGACGCCTTCTCCTTGGCAGCGGTCAGCGAGTCCCACGGAAAGTCGGGCAGCGTCGCTGCCACCGCTCTACGTGCCAAGGCGTCAGTTCTCGCCCATGGGAGGCAGAGCCTTGATGAACGGCGGGTCGTAGTCGGTCTTGCCGAGTTTCGCTGCGCCACCGGGAGATCCGAGATCGTCGAAGAAATCGACGTTGGCGCTGACGTATGCACTCCACTGCTCGGGCACGTCGTCTTCGTAGAAGATGGCCTCGACGGGGCACACGGGTTCGCAGGCTCCGCAGTCGACGCATTCGTCGGGGTGGATGTACAGCATTCGGTTACCCTCGTAGATGCAATCCACCGGGCACTCTTCGATGCACGCTTTGTCCAGTACATCTACGCACGGTTCTGCAATCGAGTAGGTCACTGCTGCTCTCCCCTCCTTGTATAGATCGTGGGCGCTCTCGCGCCCTCAGCATCCTAGTATCGCGGTCCGAACCTGGGACAATCCGACCAGGGTGACCTCACCTGCTCCGGCCTGCTATCGCCGGAGCTGCTTCGCGGGCTGGGTCACCGAAGCCGACGCCGTCTTGTGGGCGGCGAGCCACTTGCGTCCCTGCTTGGCAGCGCGCGACAGCGCGCCCCGCTCACCGAGATATCCGGCGACGCCACCGACGAGCGGGATGGCTCCGAGTACCCGATAGAACCCGCGTGGATGCGGGCGCTTCTCCAACTCGCCTGCCACGTCGCGCAGCACGTTGGCGATCTGCCACATTCCGCGCAGCAGTGCGAACGGTCCGGATTTCGGCGATTCTTCCTTCTTCGCAGGAGCACTGTCGGCCAAGGACGTCAGATCACGCTTGCACAGCACCGACCCGAGCAGCGCCACATGCGTCTCGCGGTCGGTCACTCCGGATTCGCGAGCCACGGCGACGAGCACCATCGCCTGGTTGGCGAACCCGAGCAGATCCTGGATCGGCAGACGGTTGACCAGGATGCCGAAGACGCCGGGGAAGGCCACCGCGACAGTGTTGAGAGCTCCGATGCGATTGACCCACCACTGCGAACGAGCATCGCTGTCGAGCTTCTCCCAGCCGGCGGTGCCCGGGAAGTCGGTGGTGTCGAACGCCTTGGCCAGGAAGTCGATGACGTTGTCGAGGGTCGAATCGTCCGCGGAGGACTCGCGGAACGTCCGTCCCTTCAGTCCGATCGGGTCACGCGTAGCCAGGATGTCGAGCACGGGATGAATGATGGCGACGGCACTGCTCAGTACCGCGGCGACTCGACGGTCGTCCATGTCGGGCAAACTCCGTTTCGGGTAAAGACCTGAAGGTCAGATCAGGCCGGCGACCGACACCGCCGGTGCCGGGCCGTACGTGGTGGTGCGCTGACGAACCGGTCGTCCGATGCCGTCGGCGATCTCGTGCAGTTCCGCGACGGTCTTCTCCGAACCGTTCTGCGAACCCGCCATCCGCGAGATCGTCTCTTCCATCAGGGTCCCGCCCAGATCGTTCGCGCCCCCGTTCAGCATCGCCTGTGTACCCGTGATTCCCAATTTCACCCATGACGTCTGAATGTTGTCGATACGGCCGTGCAGCATGATCCTGGCCAGAGCATGCACCGCGCGGTTGTCCCGATTGGTCGGGCCGGGCCGCGAGGCACCCGCCAGATACAGCGGCGACGACTGGTGCACGAACGGCAGCGGCACGAACTCGGTAAACCCGCCCGTCTTGTCCTGGATCTTCTTGAGCACGTTCAGATGCCCGACCCAGTGCGACGGATTGTCGACGTGCCCGTACATCATCGTCGAGCTCGATCGCAGGCCCACCTCGTGCGCGGTGGTGATCACTTCGATCCATTCGGCTGCGGGCAGCTTGCCCTTGGTGAGCACCCACCGCACCTCGTCGTCGAGAATCTCTGCGGCGGTACCCGGAATCGAGTCCAGGCCGGCGGCCCGCAGCTCGGTGAGCCACTCGCGGATCGACTGGCCGCCGCGGGAGGCCCCGTTGACGATCTCCATCGGCGAGAACGCGTGCACGTGCATCGACGGCACTTTCGCCTTGACCGCACGGACCAGATCGGCGTATCCCGTCACCGGCAGTTCGGGGTCGATGCCGCCCTGCATGCACACCTCGGTGGCCCCGACGACGTGCGCTTCCCACGCACGGTCGGCGACTTCGGCGGTGGACAGCGTGAACGCGTCGGCGTCGCCCTTGCGCTGCGCGAACGCGCAGAAACGGCATCCGGTGTAGCAGATGTTGGTGAAGTTGATGTTCCGGTTCACCACGTAGGTGACGGTGTCCCCGTTGACCTGCTTACGCAGATCGTCGGCGAGCGCGGCAACGGCGTCCATGCCGGGGCCCTCGGCCGTCGCCAGTGCCAGGTACTGCTCGTCCGACAGACCGGCCGGGTCCTTCTCCGCTGCTGTCAATGCCGACACGAGGTCGCGGTCGACTCGTTCGAGACCGGCCAGATCGCGCACCTGCTCACGAATGGAATCCCAGTCGCCGAACGCATTCGCCAGATCCGAGCGGGTCTCGGTGTTGCGGCCCTCGGTGTCGATCTCGGTGTTCAGATCCACGCGTCCCGAGGACTCCCATTCCTCGTCCGGCTCCTGCCATGGCAGTCCGGTCGGGTTGACGCCCTCGCGTGCCATCCCGGTCTCCGGGTCGGCAACCGCCCGCACGTGTGCCGAGATTCGCGGGTCGATCCACGGTGCACCGGCCAACACGTACTGCGGCTGCGCGGCAGTGCGTTCCACGAGCGTGTAACCGGCGGCCGCCGACAACTCGGCGAGAGTGTCGAGGTTCGGCCACGGCCGCTCGGGATTGACGTGGTCGGGAGTCAGCGGCGAGACACCGCCCCAATCGTCGACGCCTGCGCCGAGCAACGCGGCGGTCTCCTCCGCTGCGACGAGGTTCGGCGGGGCCTGAATTCGCATCGACGGACCGATCACCATGCGCGTCACCGCGATGGTCGCCAGGAATTCTTCGAGACCGGCGTCGGGCACGGACCGCATCGCGGTATCGGATTTGGCCAGGAAGTTCTGCACGATGATCTCTTGCACATGACCGAAAGACTTGTGCACCTTACGAATTGCCATGATGGACTCGGCCCTGTCCCGCAACGTCTCACCGATGCCGACGAGGATGCCCGTCGTGAAGGGAATGTTGAGCCGGCCCGCGTCGGTCAGTGTGCGCAGCCGCACCTCGGGATCTTTGTCGGGACTGCCGTAATGCGCCTGCCCCTTCTCCTCGAACAGCCGACGCGAGGTGGTCTCGAGCATCATGCCCATCGAGGGGGCCACCGGCTTGAGGCGCGAGAGTTCCTGCCATGACATCACTCCGGGATTGAGGTGCGGCAGTAGGCCGGTCTCCTCGAGCACCCTGATCGACATCGCGCGCACGTAGTCCAGAGTCGAGTCGTAGCCACGGGAGTCCAACCACGCCTTGGCCTCGGGCCACCGCTCCTCCGGTCGGTCGCCGAGCGTGAACAGCGCCTCCTTGCAGCCCAACTCTGCACCCTTGCGGGCGACGTCGATGATCTCGTCGGGATCCATGAACATCCCGTGCCCGGCGGCATTGAGCTTGCCCGGCACCGTGACGAACGTGCAGTAGTGGCACTTGTCGCGGCACAACCGCGTGATGGGTACGAACACCTTGCGCGAATACGACACGGTCTTCGGACGGCCCGCCGACTCCAACCCGGCATCGCGAACCCGGGACGCCGACGCCATCAGATCCACCAGGTCGTCACCGCGAGCGTGCAGCAAGACCGTGGCTTCGTCGACGTTCAGCGACACCCCGTCGCGGGCGCGACGCAGGACGCGGCGCATGGCGGAGGCGGCTGGAGCGGTATCAGGCTGCGAAGTCACCAGTCGATCATGCGCCTTCTTGGTACGCACGTGCCACCCGCGGGTGGGCCTGCGGCCCTTGTGCGCGTTTTGCGTACCCGGAAGGGCGCACAACGCGCACGACGGGGCAGCGCTAGGTTTGTACCGTGACAACGATGACAGACCCACAGTGGCAGCCTTCTCCCCGTGCGCGTCTGCTCTGGACACTGAGCGCCGGACTGCTGTGGCTACCGGTGTTCATCGCTCAGATCGTCTGGTTTTTCGTCGACTCGAACCGGACGTCGTGGCTGCACGTCACCGTCCTCGTCGCATCGGTCGTGCTGACCGCACTGCACCTCGCGATCGTGCCGCAGTGGCGCTACCGCGTGCACCGCTGGGAGATCAGCGACACCGCCGTGTACACCCGCACCGGTTGGCTCAGCCAGGAACGACGCATCGCCCCCATCTCGCGGGTGCAGACCGTCGACACCGAGCGCGGACCACTCGATCGCCTGCTCGGGTTGGCGACGGTCACCGTGACGACGGCATCGTCGGCGGGCGCGGTGAAGATCACCGCACTCGATCAGGTCGTTGCGGACGAGACCGTCGCGCGACTGACCGATATCGCCGGCCGCACCGTCGGAGATGCCACATGACCGATCAGGCGGAGTTGCTGGCAGTCGAAGAGGAGCAGCCGTGGTTGCGCCTGGACAAGCGAATGTTGTTGGTGCATCCGGTGAACGAGGGCATCAAGATCCTGCCGGTACTGCTGATCTCGTTCTTCGTCGGCAGTCAGAGCGGTAATCACTACTGGAGTCTGGGCATCCTCGCGGTCGTCGTCGTGTTCGCGATTGCGCGCTGGTTCACCACCAGCTACCGGATCGGGCCGGTGCACGTACAACTGCGCACCGGGGTGTTGCAGAAGAAAGTACTGTCCATTCCGCGCAACAGGATTCGATCCGTCGACGTGGAAGCGAACGTACTGCACCGGGTGCTCGGACTGTCCATTCTCCGCATCGGGACCGGACAGCAGGCGGGCAAAGGCGAGGCCTTCGAGCTCAACGCACTCGACACGTCACTGGTGCCGGAGCTTCGCGGCGAACTGCTGCAGCGAGTGTCGGGCCGAACGACGCCGAGCGACGGAATGCCCGTTGCCGCAGCCGATCCCGGCGTCGAGATTGCACACTGGCAGTTCTCGTGGGTGCGGTTCGCGCCGTTCTCCATCACCGGCATCGTCACCATCGCCGCGGCAGTGGGCGTGCTGTTCCAGTACGGCATCGGACAGACATTGGCGGAGACCTCGGTGGTCTCGAACAGCGTCGAATCGGCGCAACGGTTCGGCATCGCCCTGTTCGTCGTCCTCGCACTGATTGCGCTCCTCGTGGTGTCCAGCATCTTCGCCTGCGTTCGCTACCTGATCACCTACGGCAACCTGACCGTCACCGACCAGGGTCGCACCCTGCACGTCAGCCACGGGCTGCTCCGCACCCGTCAGTCGACCCTCGACCGCAAGAGACTGCGCGGCACTTCCCTGTCGCAACCACTACTACTGAGGTCGGTCGGCGGGGCGCGACTCGACGCCATCATGACCGGAGTGAGCGCTGAGAAGAAGGAATCGTCGCTACTGCTCCCCCAGGCTCCGCGGGCCGAGGCGCTGCGCATGATGACCACGGTGCTCGGCGACGCAGGCATGCACGGCAATGCCGACCGCCCGCTTCTGCAGCACGGACCTGCCGCGCGGCGACGCCGCTACACCCGGGCCGTTCTACCGCTGCTCGTCGTCGCGGCCGGACTGGGAATTGCGCAGTCTCTCGGCGCACCGATCCCGATCCTCGCGTGGATCGCCGTGGCCGTGCTGTTCGTGGCCGCCGTCGGACTCGCTCACGACCGCTACCGCGGCCTCGGGCACGCCGTCCTGCCCGGCTGGCTGATCACCCAGCACGGATCGCTCGACCGCACCCGGCACAGCCTCGAAGCCGGCGGCATCATCGGTTGGACGGTGCGGCAGACGTTCTTCCAACGTCGCGCCGGCGTGGCCACCGTCGTGGCAGCGACACCGGCGGGCGTCGGGCACTACGAGGTGGTCGACATACCCATCGAGAACGCGTGGGCCATGATCGACGCCGTCACACCGGGTGCCGGAGACATCTGGCTTCGACGCGGCACGTGAAAACGTAGCCGATAAGGACGTAGCCGATAAAGAAGGAGCCGATAAAGAAGGAGCCGATGAAGAAGGAGCGCCCGCAGACCATCGCGCAGCTCGACCTGGCGGTGTCCCAGTGTCGCGCCTGCCCACGGCTGGTGCGGTGGCGCGAACAGGTCGCTGCCGAGAAGCGCGCCGCGTTCGCCAACGAAACGTATTGGGGGCGAGCCGTTCCCAGTTTCGGCCCGGCCGATGCGTCGATGTTGATCGTCGGGCTCGCCCCGGCCGCCCACGGCGGCAATCGCACCGGACGGATGTTCACCGGGGACCGCAGCGGAGACGTGCTGTACCGAGCCATGCATGCCGTCGGGCTCGCCAGCCAACCGACCGCGACGCACATCGGCGACGGGCTGACGCTCAACGGAGTTCGTATTGCAGCCCCCGTGCACTGCGCTCCGCCGCAGAACAAGCCGACTCCCGCCGAGCGCGATCGGTGTCGCCCCTGGCTCGACGACGAATTGCGCTTGCTGCGTCCGCGACTGAAGTCGATTCTCGTGCTCGGGGCGTTCGGTTGGCAGTCGCTGCTACCGATTCTCGCCGCGAACGGGTGGGAAATACCCAGGCCTGCACCGAAATTCGGTCACGGCGCGCAGCTCGATCTGGGCTCGATCACCGTGTTCGCCAGCTACCACGTAAGTCAGCGAAACACGTTCACCGGACTGCTGACTCCGACGATGATCGAGGACGTGCTCCGGAATGCGGGTCGGCACGCACGCTTGCTGTGATGGCTTTCATTCGGAACATGAACAGCAGCACACCGGCCGGCCCGGCACCGGCCACGATGAGCAGCATCGTGCGCCAGTCGGCCAGCAGCAGAACATCGTTGCCGGGGCCGCCGAACATGCACAGCACTACTGCGACGAACCATCCGAGCAGCGGCGACGCCACCCAGATCGGCCGTTCGGCGACCTTACGCGCGGCCAGAACCAGAGCGACGTTCGCGATGCCCCCGAGCAACGCGCTGATGGGAAACTGCACCGACCCCACGTAGGTCGGGAGAAAGAAGACCGACAGGATTCCGGACAGGAAGCCGTCGAACACCAGTACTGCGACCGTCGCCCACGACACCAGGGCGACAGTATTGGATGCGGCCTTCGAGATCATGCGCCCAATACTGCCTTGGCCCGGGTCGTTTCAGTGCACCGCATTCGAAAACCGGGCATCGCATTCGAAAAACCGGGCACCGGCACTCAGGAAACCGGCGGATAGCCCAGCGAGGTGAGCAAGTTGCTCGCACCCATGGCGATCTGACCCAGAACGTACTGGTACAGATCTGCCTGTGCGCCGAACTGCGGCTTGAGAGAATCGACGAACGCGACGATTGCGTCCTGCACTACCCAGTTGTACATGTGTGTTCCGCCCCTGTTGTCATGAGATCAGTGATTCGGAACACAGCCTAGTACGCCCGCGAACAAGTCGTTCTCCCTGCCCGCCCCGTCGGAGCCGAGCACGCCCCGCACGAGTACGTACTGCTCGTCGAGCAGGATCGGCTGAACGATGTCGTTGGAGAGTGCGTACTCGGCACCCGAGGGCGCAACCGTCACCTGAGTTGCGTGCGCACGCAACGCGTCGGTCTTCGCGTCGAGCACACCGCGGACATCGATGCTGGTGGTGATCATGTCCTCGGCCACACTCGGCAACTCGCCGTCGAGGGGCATGCGCCACCCCTCGGGGATATCGGCGATCACCCGGAGTCCCGCGTCCAGTTGATCGCGGCCGGTGACGGTCCAGTAGAACTTCGCCACCTCCCACGGAGCTCCGGCCGCGGGATGGGCGTCGGTTCCACAGACCTCGACCGCCTCGGTCACCAGGGAGTGGACCTGCTGATGATCGGGGTGGCCGTAGCCACCCTCCGGGTCGTAGCCGACGACGACCTGAGGCCTGAGTTCGCGCATGACCGACACGAGCGCCCCGAGAGCCTCCTGCCGGTCTGCGTTGACGAATGCGCGCGGTTTGAGAGCAGCCGGGGTTCCGGCCATTCCAGAATCTCGCCAGCGGCCGGCACCACCGAGAAAGCGGGGAGGGTTGCAGCCCAACGCCGCGAGTGCGCGATGCAGTTCCAGAATTCGGTAGCCACCGAGCTGATCGGCTCGGTCGACCACGAGATCGGCCCACGTATCGCCGATCACCTCACCCTCTTCACCGAGCGAGCACGTCAGCACGGTGACGTCGACGCCCGCGCGCACGTAATGGGCGATGGTCCCGCCGGTGGTGATGCTCTCGTCGTCCGGGTGCGCATGGACCAGCAGCAACCGCTGCGGCTGCGTCATCGCTTGTTCTGTCACAACCTGCTCTGTCACAACCTGTTCCGTCATGCCTCGTCGCTCGCTACTCGCTGTGTCATCGTTTGTTTCGGTCTCTGGGTCGGGCAGCCGTTCATCGCTCGCCGAGCATTCGCGCCACATCCGGTAACGACTGCGCTGTCACATCGGCAGGCACGAAATGGTCGGGATAAGGACGGTTCTCGCGATCGAGCCACGCCGTCGACAGGCCTGCCCGGTGCGCACCGTCGATATCCCAGGGGTGCACGGCCACCAGCATCGCGTCGCCTGGTTCGACACCGCACTGCTCCAACGCGTAGCGGTAGGCATCGGCGTGCGGCTTCCACCGTCCGGCGTCCTCGACCGACAGCAACAACTCGAAAGCACTCCGCACGCCGGCTCGTTCGAGCAGAGACTGCGCGAGCGACGCGGACCCGTTACTGAGGGTGATCATCCGAATGCCAAGCGCTGCAAGCACATTCACTCCGGCTACCACATCGGGATGCACCTCGAGCTCGGCGAAACCGGCCATGATGTGGTCCACTGCATCGTCCAACTGGCGATCGATCGCGGCATCGGACAGCAACGCCTCGAGCACACCGGAACCGACCTCGGCGAACGGCCGAGCGGTACCTGCGACCGCGAGCGCGAACCCGTCCCGCAGCACTCCTGCGAACCACGTCGGGAACAGGTGTTCCGGCGCTCCGACGTCGGCGAATCGCGCCGCCATGGGAGCCATGTCGGACAGGGTCTCGTTCACGTCGAAGATGATCACCCGAGGCAAGCGCACGGTGTTCACCGGACCGTCCGGATCCACTTCGCGGCATCGGCGAAGATGCCGACCTCCACCGGCCCGGTCAACGAGACGCCGGTGATACCAGGCACCGCAGCCACCACGGACTGGTCCTGCATGATCGGCAGCGTCGACGCCAGAGACCACAGCTTGGGCTCGATCTCCTCGGCAACGATCGTCGCATCGGCGTCGGTTATCAGGGCGCGGTCGATCGTCGGCTGTAATTCCGGAACACACAGACCGGACAGATTGCGCGGGGCGTCCACGCTGCCGCTGCTCCCCGGAGCCGGCTCGGCAACACAGCCGAAGCGCGAGGCCAGGGCCGTTGCCGGGTCCACGCCCGCACTGGTCCACCCGACCACGGCGTCGACGCCGCCGTCGGTCAGCGCCGTCGAGTACAACTCGTCCGCGGGCAGCGGAGTGACGGTCGCGTCGATACCCGCACTGACGAGCTCGTCCGCGGCGGTCCCGGCCACGGCCAGTGCGATGTCGTCGTTCTCGACGGCACCGATGACGAATCGCAGCGCGGTACCGCCGGCGTCTGCGAGTCGGGGTACTCCGGGAGCCGGCGCGCTCGTGGTCGGCGCGCTGGTGGTCGGCGGCGCAGCAGAGGTCGTGGATGCGCCCGCGCTCGGCGTCGAGGTCACGATCGCGTCGGGTGTCGGAACGAAGCCGGCGCGGCGAAGCAGGTCGAGGGCCGCGGTTCTGCCGATCGGGGCGGGTGCGGTCGCGGTGTACCCGGGGTCCGACGGCGACGACAACTGGGCCGCTGCTCGGCGATCCGTCGCCCCTCCGCCGGCCCCGACCGTGGCCAGCAGGTTCGGGTCCAGCAGACCCATGATCCCCTGCCGCACAAGCGACTCCGACATGTTCGGTGCCCGGCCGTTCACGGTCATCGACAACACTCGCGATTGGTGAATCGTGTCGGTGCGGACCCCGGGAATTGCCGAGAGTTGAGCGCGCGTCGCAGACCCACCCCGAACCTGTGCGATCTGCGCATCACTCGACCGCAACGAATCGGCCAACTGTGCGGGGGTGCCTCCGCGCCGAATCAGGATCTGGTCGGGCGAGGCGGGTTGGTCCCAGAATCGATCGTTGCGTTCCAGCAGAATCTCGTCCCGGCCCTGGTCGACGGTCTTGATGTTGAACCGCGAACCGGAGACCGGCACGTTGTCGGTGAGGCCACCCTCGAAGCCGCCGGGCGAATCCTTGAGCAAGTGGGAGGGCACGAGGTCGGCGAACAATCGCTGCCACGCCGGATACGGCGACTCGAGGGTGACGTCGACGGTCTTGCCGCCGCCCGAAGAGGCAACATCGCTGATCAGTGCGTAGCCGGCCGGATCGACGACGCCCGGCTGCGTGATCATCTGCTGCCAGAGGTACCGGAAGTCCTCGGCCGCGATCGGTGCGCTGTCGGACCACTGGGCCTCGTTGCGTAGCTGGTACCGGATGGTGAACGGAGACTGAGAGGTCACTTCGGCGGAGATCAACAGCGACAGGTCCGGCTCCCACGTGGTCACGCCGGTGTCGGGGTTCAGGGTGGGACGGAACGGGCTGGGCAGCACGAGCGAACTGACCGCGGCGGTGGC
Organism: Rhodococcus sp. NPDC077669; assembly: GCF_040686915.1. Classification (NCBI taxonomy): domain Bacteria; kingdom Bacillati; phylum Actinomycetota; class Actinomycetes; order Mycobacteriales; family Nocardiaceae; genus Rhodococcus; species Rhodococcus sp. NPDC077669. Next base: position 70,127 of record NZ_JBFBMD010000016.1, read on the forward strand.
GGGCGACTGGTCGGCCAGCAGGTGTGGGTTGAACCCGATGCCCACGTCGTCGATCGCCACGACAACGGGGTCGCCGGTCTTCGACGGCACGGTCGTCGTGGTGACCGGAGTTTCGACGCTCTCGATCGGTGGCGGTGGATCCGCGGTGCATGCGGTGAGTACCAGGGCAGTGGCGGAGGCCAGAACCACCGGCATCAGTACGTTACGCAACGAGGATCTCCTTCGTGATCGGCTACAGGTACGGCAGAAGCGACGTCCCACGATGGTGACACGTCGCTTCTGCCGTACAGGATCTGTCTTACAGAGCAGCCTTGTCGCGCGTCTTGCTGCGCGAACGCTCACGGGCGCGCTCGTTGGAATCGAGGTGCACCTTGCGGACGCGGACGACCTCGGGGGTCACCTCGACGCACTCGTCGCCTGCACAGAACTCCATGGCCATTTCCAGGTCCAGCTTCTTCGGCTTGGCCAGGGTCTCCATGACGTCGGCGGAGGACTGACGCATGTTGGTCAGCTTCTTCTCGCGAGTGACGTTGATGTCGAGGTCTTCCTGACGCGGGTTGATGCCCACGACCATGCCCTCGTACGTGTCTGCGCCCGGCTCGACGAAGAACGTGCCGCGGTCGGCCAGCTGGATCATCGCGAACGGGGTCACGGTGCCGTGACGGTCCGAGACGAGCGAGCCGGTGTGGCGGGCGCGGATCTCGCCGGCCCACGGCGCGTAACCGTGGAAGACGGCGTTGGCGATGCCGGTGCCGCGAGTGTCCGTGAGGAACTCGGTGCGGAAACCGATCAGGCCACGCGAGGGAACGATGAATTCCATGCGAACCCAGCCTGCGCCGTGGTTCGTCATCTGGACCATCTTGCCCTTGCGTGCGGCGAGCAGCTGCGTCACTGCACCGAGGTATTCCTCCGGTGTGTCGACCATCAGCTCTTCGAAGGGCTCGTGCAGCTTGCCGTCGACCTGCTGGGTGACCACCTGGGGCTTGCCGACGGTGAGCTCGAAGCCTTCACGACGCATCTGCTCGACGAGGATGGCGAGCGCGAGCTCTCCACGACCCTGGACCTCCCAGGCATCGGGGCGACCGATGTCGAGGACCTTGAGCGAGACGTTACCGATGAGCTCCTGGTCGAGGCGGCTCTTGACCATGCGCGAGGTGAGCTTGTGTCCGCTGACGCGTCCGACGAGCGGGCTCGTGTTGGTGCCGATGGTGACCGAGATGGCCGGCTGGTCGACGGTGATGCGAGGCAGAGCGACCGGGTTCTCCAGATCGGCGAGGGTGTCGCCGATCATGATGTCCGGGAAGCCCGCGACGGCGACGATGTCTCCTGCGACACCCTTCTCGCCGGGAACGCGCTCGACGCCGATGGTGTTGAGCAGCTCGGTGATCTTGGCCTTCTGGACGACGGGCTCGCCGTCGACCTCACGCATCCAGCTGACGGTCTGGCCCTTGGAGAGCTGGCCGTTGTGGATACGAACCAGGGCGAGGCGGCCGAGGAAGGCCGACGCGTCGAGGTTGGTGACGTGTGCCTGCAGCGGCGCGTCGACGTTGCCCTTGGGCGCGGGGACGTAGCTGAGCAGAACCTCGAACAGCTCGTCGAGGTTCTCGGCGTCGGGAGCGTGTCCGTTCTGGGGCTGGACCTTCGAGGCCTTGCCCTCACGGCCGGAGGCGTAGAGAACGGGGAGGTCGAGGGCGAGCTCGGCTGCCTCGGACGCTTCGTCGTCGAGATCGGACGCGAGGTCGAGCAGCAGATCGTGGCTCTCCGAGACGACCTCTTCGATACGCGCGTCGGGACGGTCGGTCTTGTTGACGACCAGGATCACCGGCAACGACGCGGCGAGCGCCTTGCGCAGCACGAAACGGGTCTGCGGCAGCGGGCCCTCGGAAGCGTCGACGAGGAGCACGACGCCGTCGACCATGGACAGGCCGCGCTCGACCTCTCCGCCGAAGTCGGCGTGGCCGGGGGTGTCGATCACGTTGATGACGGTGATGGTGCCGTCGGCATTGCGCTTGTGAACGGCCGTGTTCTTGGCCAGGATCGTGATGCCTTTTTCTTTTTCGAGGTCACCCGAGTCCATGACGCGGTCGATCGCTTCGGCACGTTCCTCGAACGCGCCGGACTGCCGAAGCATGGCGTCGACCAGGGTGGTCTTGCCATGGTCGACGTGTGCAACGATGGCGACGTTGCGAAAAGTAGTGGTGCTGTCGATGTTGTCTGCACTGCTTGGGGCGCTCACGCGAAAAATTCTCCTGGAGTCGAATGCGGGCTCTTGTTCGCTAGCGGGCTTATGTCGCTAGAGAAGCGCGCTGCACCGCGAGGTTCTCGCGACTGATCGAGTTTACCCGTAGTCCGGCAGTGCCCCGCGCCACCCTCAGGTCTGTGACCTGCGCCACCCATTAGTCTTGGTGCCCATGGGCAAGATAAAGGCCGCAGATGTCTCGGGGATGAAGCCCAAGAAAAAATGCTGCCGCAAGAAAGTTCGTTGCATCAAATGCCCCGTCGTGATCATGCGAATGAAGAAGTTGGAATCCGCGGGCGCGACCAAGAAAGACCTCAAGAAAGGTCTGAAGACCGCTCGGGCGAAGTGAGCAGAATTTCCTGTAGGTCCGGCAGCCAGAGTCGGTCCGCATCGACCAGATCCACCGTCGGCAGCGTCGCGGCATCGACCCACCGTAGAGCCGAATGCTCCAGCGGCGCAGGGGTTCCCGAGACGATCGAGGCTCGGTAGGCCCGCAACACCATGCCACCGGAAAGCTCGACGTCTCCACTGAGCGCGGCACCGATCGAACACTCGACCCCCAGTTCCTCGCGCAGTTCGCGCGCCAGTGCGGCGTCCTCGGACTCCCCCGGCTCGACCTTGCCGCCGGGCAGCTCCCACCGACCGGCCAACTCCGGCGGACGAGTTCGTTGCGCGAGCAGCAGACGACCGTCGTCGATCAACGCAGCCGCGACAACTACAGCGGTAGGGGTACCGGACATGCCACCATCTTTCTATGACCGAATTGCTGACCGACCGCGATATCGAGGGCGCACAGCTCACCCACTGGACTGTGACGGAGAAATCTCTGACCCGCACCGTCGAGCTGACGTCGTTTCCCGCCGCGATCGAGGTGGTGAACCGCGTGGCCGACGCCGCGGAGGAGGCGGACCATCACCCCGACATCGACATCAGGTGGCGGACGCTCACGTTCACGCTGTCCACGCACTCTGCCGGCGGTCTCACGCAGAAGGACGTGGATCTGGCGCGTCGGATCGATGCACTGACCGCGCCTTCCTGACACGTCCTGCGTAGACGACCCAGCCGAGGAACAGGGCCGATCCGATCACGTCGACGGCACCGGCCCAGGCCTCGAGGCCGGGACGAGGAATGGTCCAGATCGATTCCTGGAAGAAGCTCAGCAACCACGGCACCCCCACCGTGACCGTCACCAGCCAGTAGCCGGCAACGATCTTGGCTCCGGCGATATCGCGCAACGGCCCGTGCAGCAGCCAGATCACCATCGGAATCACCCAGATCCAGTGATGCGACCACGAAATCGGCGACACCAACAGGCCCAGGAGTTGGACGATGACCAGGGTTCCCAGGTAGTCGCGGCGATCGAGTGCTCGCCATGCCAGCACAGCGAGAACCACGGCGATCACTGCGGCGGCGATCCACAGCGGTCCCTGGCCGACGTCCTCGCCCACGATCCGGCTCAGAGCTCCACGCAGAGACTGATTCCAGACCGAGCCGACGGGTCCGATGCGGTCGGCATCGCCGAGCAACGTGGTGAAGTACGTGGCCGCCTGACGCCCCAGCACCGCGTAGCTGACCGCGACGCTGAGCGCGAATGCCACCGCCGAGAATGCTGCAGCTTTCCACCGCCGAGTGGCGAGGAAGTACAGGCCCGTGATGGCCGGGGTCAGCTTGATGCCCGCGGCGAAGCCCACGAGTCCGCCCGCCACCCACCAGCGCGAGCTGCGTACCGCGAGTAGCGCCAGCAGCACCAGGAACACATTGACCTGGCCGTAGTCGAGGGTGGTGCGCACGGGCTCGGACCACAGCCCCAGCGCGGTCCACAACATGGCGATTCTCACCCAGCGGTTCTCGGCGGCCCGGTCGTCGCCGAGAACCATCGACAGGGCCAGCCGGACCACTGCGAACAGCGCGATCATCGTCGCGGCCTGCCAGACGATGCCGACCACCGTGAACGGCAGATAGTGCAGCGGGAAGAACACCAGGGCGGCGAACGGTGGATACGTGAACGGCAGTGGGAAGTCCGGGGTCTGCACCGAGTACGTGTAGTCGTACAGGTTGTCGCCGAGCAGCGCAGCGGAGCCTTCGACGTAGACGTGCAGGTCGACGAGGTTCATACCGTTGGGGGTGACGAACGCCCAGACGAATCGGCTGATCACCGAAACTGCCAGCAGAACGGGGGCCAGCCGAACAAGTCGGTTCACGGTGCGTGTGGTTCCGTTCGGTATCGATGCCGTTTATCGACAGCCGAGCTTATAGGGCGATCGATACCCACCCTAACCGTGCCGATCCCCTCGTAACATTTACATCACCTTTCACACTGGTCACTCGTGTAACACGCTATTGTTCGATTCTGCGGAGAATTCGCAGCGCGTAGCCCATAGAATCCTCGATAGAGTTCAGCCGGGGAGGACTGGACCTACTACGGCTGTACATCCGGGATCGCTCTACATAGAGTGACCCCTCGGGCACCGGCTGTCGCCGTGGACCTGCGTCATGATCAGAATGGGGAATATCACCGTGCTTCGTACTCGCGGAACGCGTCGCGTCGTCACAGCTCTGGCTGTGGCCGCAGCCGCCGCACTCGTTGTGCCGACCAGCGCATCCGCTCAGCCTCTGGTGCCCATGGCTCCGGCAGATCTGCCGGCTGCTCCGGCCGATCCCGCAGCGCTGATCGCCCAGTTCCTGCCCGCTCCCGGTGAACCCCTGCCCAACCTCTCCGACATCGAGGCACTCGCGTCCTTCGCGCCTGCCATCGTCGGTGCAGCTGCAGGGCCGGCCGATGTGGGTGCCGCTCCCGCAGCAGATCTCCTCGGCCAGGCTCGCGCCCTTCTCGAAACCGCGCAGCTTCCGGACCAGGTCAAGTCGCTGCTGGAATCGGTCATCACCTTCCTGGACGGATCCGGCGGCGGTGGGCCCGAGCTGCCCGCCGACGGCCCCGTCATCGCACAGTTCCTGTACCCGACCCTGGGCAAGGGCTGCATCTCCGACACCGCAGATTCCGTCGGAACCGCCTTGGCCGTTCCCGGACCGGCCACGTTGCCGCCCCCCGGACCGACTGCAGGCCAGGCCGGTTTCGTGTTCACCGCCCTCGGTACCGCGCCTCTCGCCGCGCAGCAGTCTGCTCCGCTCACCGTGACGTGGCTCAACATCGACAACCGCCGATCGGGAACCCAGGACCTGACCGGCGCAGCCAAGATCAACGCCGACGGCCCCGCGACGTTGTCGGCCATCGCCGACACCGGCCCCGGTCGCGTGCTGTCCGTGGTGTCCGGATCGATCACCACTCAGTCCAAGGAAGACGCCGCAGCGCCGCCGCGCAGCTGCAACTTCCTGCCGACGATCGGCACGGTCTACGTTCCGTAGCTCACGAGACCACAGCAATTCGCCCCCGGCTTCCTCGAAGCCGGGGGCGAATTGTTTTCGTGCTTATCGGCCGGAGAAAAGACCACCGAATTACACGGATGGTATTCAGACGATGTCGGCACCGGATTTCGACCACTGACCGTAATCGGACCTCAAGACATTGTTGATATCCACTTTCACTCCACCCACCGTGTCCTTGTCGATACGAATCTGGTGAATGTGCGCTTCGGGATGTACGAACCCCTTCGGGGTCCCCCAATTGTGCTGCCAATACCACTGGCCCAGTCCTGCGACGGACGCCAATTCGATGGTCGGAGAATTCGCGTAGATACCGGTGTTCTCCGCTCCGATCACCGACTGCCAGCCCAGGATGTACGGCGCGATGAGGGTGGCGAACTCGACGGCTGTCGGGTTGTCGTCGATCGATGCGTAGATCGGCCGATCGGACGGGCCACCGGCCGCCAGATGGAGCTCTAGTCCACGTTTCGCATGCTTGACGCCCGCAACGTACCCGCCTCGCCAATCCGCGGTGGCACCCTTACCGAACTGGTAGTTGGAGACCACCTCCAGGCCGGCCTCGGTGAGGGACTGCGCCTCCGACGCGGTCATCGGCTTGCCGACCATCCAGGTCGCGTCGGGACGCCGATCCGAGACGTAGCGGACAGCTCCGAGATGGCCTGCGCTCTTGATGGCCGACGCCGACGGCACCCCTCCCGCGTAGTCGACGAGCGTTCCCAGCCCCGCGTCTGCGTGAGCGGTGGCCGAACCCAACGCGGCCAGACCGACGGCGGCTGCGGAGCCGGCCGCGGCGTACTTGAACAGTTCACGTCGCGAAACCTGCACGAAATCTCCCATGCCGTTCGATTGCCACGGCGCGCCTACGTAACGAAACGCGCCGTCACTGCTACTTTCCGATGTTTTGTCGTATCCCATCACAAACACATGTGCACCGCCAGCCCCACTGCTCACACCCCACCCGCGTGGCTCGTCGTTCACACATGCAACTCGAGCACCGCGCCCGCAGTCATGAATAGGGTGGGGAGGACGAAGCACGAACGACAGCGTGAAGGAGTGGTTGGACATGGGCGTAACACTCGCCAAGGGCGGAAATGTCTCGCTGACGAAGGAAGCACCGAACTTGACCGCGGTCACCGTCGGTCTGGGCTGGGACGTTCGCTCCACCACCGGCGGAGACTTCGACCTCGACGCGAGCGCGATCGGCCTCGGTACCGACAAGAAGGCGCTCAACGACAACTACTTCGTCTTCTACAACAACCTGCGCTCCCCCGACGGCGCGATCGAGCACACCGGAGACAACCGCACCGGCGAGGGCGAAGGAGACGACGAGAGCATCGACGTGGACCTTGCAGCGCTGACACCCGAGGTGGATTCCATTGCATTTCCGGTGTCGATTCACAACGCGGACGCGCTGGGGCAGAACTTCGGTCAGGTCGTCAACGCCTTCATTCGTGTGGTCGACAAGTCCGACGGCCGCGAACTCGCGCGCTTCGATCTGAGCGAGGACGCGTCGACCGAGACTGCGATGGTCTTCGGCGAGTTGTACCGCCGCGGTGCCGAATGGAAGTTTCGCGCAATCGGTCAGGGCTACGCGTCCGGCCTGGAGGGCATCGTGCGCGATTTCGGCATCGACGTCGGCTGACGCAGGGTGCGCGAGTCCGTCTCGATTGCACAACGGTCTACAGCTGAGCTTGTGACGCCAAGATGATGTGTGGTGATATCAGCGCACACGCAACATCAGCCACATAAGTCACAGGAGTCACACATGTCTCGTCGCCTCAGCCGTCTGGCGGGCGCGCTCGCGCTCTCCTGCGCGGCATTGCTCGCCGTTCCTGCCACTGCGGCAGCGGACCCGGCTCCCGCTGATCCGCTCGCCCGGGCGATCGCCGCATTGCAGGGGCAAGACGGCGCTTCGCTCGCCGCAGCGAATGCCATCGCCGACTCGCGCACCCCGGTCGCCGAGAACACCTCCGCAGACCCCTTCGCGGCCCTCGACGCGGCCAACAAGGCTCTCACCGACTTCGGCATCACGCCGTTCTTCTACCCGACCGCTGCGATCAACTGCGCCGCCACACCGGGCGCGCCGCTCGGAATCGTGCCGGGCGTCGCCGGTGGTGCCGGCGGACCGTGGCCGCAACTGAAGGCACCCGCCATCCCCACAATCCCAGGTGTGCCGTCCTTGCAGATTCCAGATCTCAATGCCGTCGACAAGGGCGAGACGATGTTCGCGTTCGTTCCGGCCGGCATCGTCAACGATTCGGCCGACAAGTCCGGCATGCAGGTGGCGTGGTTCAACGTCAACACCCTGCAGGGCGGCTTCGCAGATTTCGGCGGCCTGGTCACCACCATGGCCCAGTCGATCCTCGACAACTCCGGAATTCCGGCGGAGTTGAAGGACATGGCCCGGCCCCTCGTGGTCAATGCACTCAATGCGTTGCCCGCTGCCGGTGCGCGCGCTGTCCCCGTGCAGACCGGATCGGGAACCGTTCTGGCAGCGGTGTTCGGCACCGTGAACCACAAGGCAATCGACGGCTCGGACAAGAGTTGCTTCTTCTTCCCGACGGTCGGCTTGGTCAACGTCGCCTGACGCAGAACGAATCGAACGATCGAAAAGCCGTGTAGCTCTGCGCTGCACGGCTTTTCGCTGCTTCAGGAGCGATCGATGCGGCCGAGCCGCCCTAGAACCGCCTGCATCTCGGTCCGCCGCGCGCGTGCGGCCCAGGGACGCAGGCGGTTCCGCCCGCGCATCTGCATGACCGCTCCGGTCACGAGATCTCCGTTGGGCGCGAACCGGACCCGCACCATCTCGTCGAGAGATCGCCTGAAAACGGAGCCGGGGAAACCTCGACGGAACCCGTACGGAAACAGCGGAGCATCGGGTTCGTTGTACTTTCCACCGACGAAAACCGGTCCTGCAGTGCGGAAGTCGCGACTCTGCGCGATGAAGCCGTGGAACGCGCGGCCGGCCTCACGCCCGTAGTACGAGATTCCGACGCGCCCCGATCCGGTGGCGGTGATCGCACCGAACCGCGCACCTCGCACTCCAGGAGCGGACACCACGACGGGTCTCGACCAGCTGTTCGCGCCGTCGGAAGACCACGAAGCGTGCAGCAACCCGTCCCGGTCCGGCCACAGGGCGTACAGGGTGCCGTCACAGTCGACGGCGACCGACTCCGGCAGTAAATATCGGGAAGCAAGCAGCAGAAGGTGAAACGGGTTGTGATACTTGGCGAGCGCCGATCCGGGGACTACGCGAACATCCCAGGTCAAACCCTCGTCGCGGCTGACCGCCACCGCGAAACGACGGCCGTATCGGCCGCCGATGTATACCGTGCCGTCCGGGCCGACGACACCGGTGCCGAATGCGACGTAGTCCGTACCGGGAAGTCCCGGAATGTTTTTCGGGTCGATGTCGAACCCGCCGGCTACCTCCCATTTGGTCCCGCCGTCGTACGAACGCCAGATCACCTGGCGGGTGGCGTTGATCAGAGGTCGCACGCGGAGGGCGAACGGCGTAGGAGCGGACAGGTACGTCACGCGAGCAGATGACGGAGACGACGCGTCCGGTGCGGACACCCGAGGTCCGGCGAATACCTTGGCACCTGTCCTGGCCTTGGATGCCACTCTCCGGAAGCGCCACGTTCGACCTCGGTCGTCGCTGATTCCGAGGTCGAAGCCCGATCGAAACATGCGCGTCGGTGTCGAATCGACGCGACCGGCGGTGAGAAACAGCCGGTCGTCGGCATCGTCGAAGTACATGTGCGCTCGGCGGCCGGTGTTCACCGTGCCGTCCGGCACCGATGCTCGCCAGGATTGTCCGAAATCGGAGGACTGCAGAACTCCGACGCCGTCGACGGTATATGCCGGGGCGAGAAATACGGTGTTGTCCGCGGCTGTTCCGAGGGTGCAGGCGGACGACCCGTATTCGGTGTACGAGATATCGGTGGCGAAGTCGGCCGATGCCGCCGCGTTGGTCGAAAAACGAAGCCCTGCTCGATATCCCGACGCGACCCGCGGTGTCACGACACCCGCCCGCGGCGGCGCGGGCGTCGTGATATCGGGGCGCGGTGGTGCATTGGATCAGGCTAGCGTCGATTCACGCCGAAAACGCCGAGGCCGATGCAGAAGTCCTGGGCCGAACGTCGTGACAGCTCACAGAACGAAACCGGTCTGTTTCGAGACCGTCGACCGGAGATGCACGCCTTAAGCTTCTGGTGTGCCCTGTGCGTCCGCCGAACCTCTGTTGTCAAGCTCTGCGCGCCTTCATCCGGTCGATGCGCAGGCGCACTGGATGGCGTCGAAGGTCCCCAGTGACCAGTTTCTGCTGTATTGCTTCGAGGGAGCGCGCGAACCACTGGAGTCCACGGTGCGACGGCTGCGCATTCGCAGTGCAGCCGTCGAGGTGCTGAGTCTGCGAATCACAGAGGTACCGTTCGGTCTCGAGCGTCCACACTGGACTGCGATGGACCCCGCCACGGACACGATCAGCGTTCACCCCGAACCCCGGACGTGGCAGGAGTGTCTCGACGCCGTCGCGTCGTCGTTCGAGCGTCAGGTCGACCCGCGACACACGGTCTGGCATCTGCACCTGTATCCGAACGTATCGGGTGCTCCTGCGTGTGACGGACCGAGTCTTGTTGCTGTTCTGCAACTGTCGCACGCAGCCGCGGACGGAACACTGGCCGCCCGAACTGCTCGCGAGTTGTTCGGTACACAACCCGTGCCCTCTCGGCCCGTTACACCGACTGCGCCACCCGCACCCCTGACCGCCGCCGTCGCCGCCCTGACTCTGCCTGTGCGAGTGGTGCGCATGGCTCGCGCCGGCATTCGGGCGCGATGCGACGCACTGCGATTGGAGGAACACACCGCGTCCGGTTCGGTCCCTCCTCCTGCACGTTCTCGCGCGTTGACGACTCTCGACGTTGCGCCTACGGACCGGACGGATCTGCGAACGATCGTGCTGCCCAAGTCGGCTCTCCAATTCGCCGACACCTCGATCACCGTCACTGCCCTGACGGCCATTTCCGTTGCACTCCAACGGTTCCTCGGCGATTCGGACGATGCTTCGGCCGATCTCGCAGCCGAGGTCACCGTCGCACGGACGGCTGCAGTGGGCGCACGCAACAACTTCGGCAACGTCGGCGTCGGCTTGTTTCCCGCCGAACCGGACCTGCGGACTCGCAACCGACTCGTGGCCGCAGACCTGGCCGAGCGCAGAGCGCGAGCAGGTCACCCGGTGTCGCTGACAGCCCGCGCATCTCAGAACGAGACAGAACGCCACGTCCCGGCATTCCTGGCGGCGTGGGGAGTCGCACAGTTCGATCCGACTGCGGTGCCGCCGACCGTCACGGGCAACACTGTTGTCTCCAGTGTTTCGCGCGGTGCAGCGGACCTCACGCTCGGCGGCGGGCCCGTTCGATTCACGGCAGGGTTCCCTGCCCTCTCCCCTGCCATGAGCCTCACGCACGGCGTGCACGGTATCGGCGACACCGTCGCGATCAGCGTGACGTCCAACCGAGCGGCCGTACCGGATCCGGATCGCTACGAGACACTTCTGCGCGATGGCCTCGACGACGTACGTGCCGCGCTGAGCTGAACGCGTCAATGCCAGAGAGTTCTCAGCATTTGTCGGGCGTTCGGCTCAGGTTCGTCGGCCACACTCGGTAACCATGAACCAGGAGCAGGTAACCGTACTCGCGGTCGGCGGCACCGGCGAATCGCGTCCGGCCGACCATCGGACCCGCGTCACCGGTCTCCTGTCGTGTGTCGTCGGCGCACTCGACGATCGTTTCGTCGGCCGCTGGGTGGGCTACCCGGCGTCGTACGGGCCCGTTGCGTTCGGGGGACTGAGCTACCGGCACAGCACCGAACTCGGAGTTCGTCGCCTGCGCCGCGCGATCGAGAACACCACTGGGCCTCTCGCTCTGATCGGATATTCGCAGGGAGCCACGGTCGTTCGCGAAGTACTGGGCCTCGTTCACGACGGAATCGTCGACGGCAGCCGCATCGTCGCGGCCGGTCTGGTCTCGGATCCACAGCAGCCGGCCGGGGCGGTGCCCGGCTGCACCGGCCGCGGGGTCGCTGGAACCGGGCCGGCTCTGCCGGAGTCGATTCCGACCCACTGGATAGCTCTCGCGTCGGACATGATCTGCAACGCCAGCGACGACAGCCTCGTTCGCGACATCGCCGACCTGACGCGCTGGATGTCGTTCCGCACGCCCAAGACCTGGTTGCGCGAACTCTGGCTACTCGTGCGCAGCAACAGTTTTCAGAACGCGACTAGCACTCGCCTACGACCGGCCCAGTGGGCGAAGGATGTTCGACGCCTCCGCACCGCGGCCACCGAGGTGTCCGGGTACCTGCCCACGTCGCTCGGCTGGAGACGATGGGTGTGGACCAACTCGGGTGGCGGTCGGCACATCGCCTACGCGTCGGAGCCGTACGCAGACGGCCTCACCGGATGCCAGGTTCTCGCCCGCTGGCTCGGCGAGCAAGAGGATCATCGGCTCGGCCGAGCTCTGCCGGCCGCGCAGGTCGCGTAACGCAGATCAGTCTCGCTTGCAGAGACAGAAGATGTGGCCGACCGGGTCTCGGTACACCCAGAACGACTCGTGCGCGTCGTCGATCAACGTCGCTCCGGCGTCGACGACGAAGTCGCGGGCCTGTTCCATCTCGTCGACGACAAAATCGAGGTGAATCTTGATGCCGTCGTTCGGCCAGTCGACCGGGGTGAAGTCGGGGGCCTTCTGGAAGGCCAACCGCAGTTCGCCCGGACCGTGGACGACCACCCAATCTCCGTCGTCGCGCACCGGTTCCCAGCCGAGGATCGTGCTGTAGAACCGGGCGAGCGCTGCCGGATCGGGACAGTCGAGAACCGTGTAGTCCACGGCGATGACGGGTGCATTCATGTCGGAATCGTAACGAGAATCACCCGGGTCGGACTATCGATTACTCGCTGTCGATCAACCGCCGAATGCCGGGGCAATGGTCTCGAACCACGCCTCGTGCAGATGCTGCTGCCAGTGGTTCCACCAGTGCACGCCGGTGCCGGTGATCTTGACGTTGGGTCGACCGCCTGCAGCCTGCAACAACGGAACGAATGCCCGACTGCTCATGCCTGCGGCGGTTTCGAGCGGCACCATCTGCGCGAACTTGACGGGGTCGAAGCGGCTGCTGGCCGGGTTGAACACCGGGTCCGTCGCCGGTGAGCCGCTACCCGAGGAGACGAAGACTGCCGTGTTGCGCAACGCGCCGACATTGAGCGACGGATCGTTGCGGATCCAGTCTGCCGACGGCCAGGTGCCCCACATGTTGCGCGCGTTGCCGCCCATCTCGCCGACGGCGACCGAGATGCCCTGAGCGAATCCGGGGCTGCTGGCCGTCGGGTAGCCACTGAACGACGCCACCGCCTTGTAGAAGTCCGGCCGGTGAGCCGCCAGGTTCAGTGCCGAGGTGCCGCTCATCGACAGGCCGGCCACGGCGTTGTTGACGTTGTCGCTACCGAAACGATCGGCCATGAAGGGCGGCAATTCCTGGGTGAGGAACGTTTCCCACTTCACCCGTCCGAGCTTGGGGTCGTCGCGCTGCCAGTCCGAGTAGAAGGTTCCGCCGCCGCCGAACGGAATGACCACGTTGACGTGCTTGTCGGCGAAGAAGCTCTCGACGTCGGTTTCGATGAGCCAACCGCTGTTGTCCTCGGGCGCACGCAGCCCGTCGAGCAGATACAGCGTGGGTGCAGGGCCGCCACCGGCAGCTCGGAGCACCTTGATCGGGATGTTCTTGTCCATCGACGGCGAGTAGACGTAGACCAGCTCGGAGTCGGCTTTCGCCACACCGGTCCCCATCAGCACCGTTGCCATCGTGGCGACCATGACCGCTACCAGAGCGAGCACCGTACTTCGTAACCGACCGCGCATCGAGATTGTCCCCTTGTTCGTATCCAGCCCCACCGTCCCGGGGAGGGTAACAGCTCGGTCACGGTAATGCGTCCTCTAGCGCGACGGGCTGTCGACGATCCACCAGGCCGCGTACGGCGGCAGCCATACCGATCCGTTGTCGTCGACCGCCAGGTCGTGCTGCGAGAGCACCTCGGTGGGGGCCGGGATGCCGAGCTCGATCAACTGCGCATGGGGGAACGGGCGGTGCTCAGAAGTGACGTTGTAGAGCCCCACCAGGGTGCCGCTGGGATGACGTCTGCGCACCACGAGCAGGCCGTCGTCGGATTCGGTCTGGACGTCGACCGGCGCCTCGGCGTGCAACATCGGTAGACCGGAGCGCACCTTCGCGATGCGAGCGATGCCGTCGAACACTCGTTGGGCGTCGCTCCCCTGCTGAAATCGGCCGGCGCGGTCGGCGTCGGTGACGCGGGGTCGATGCACCCATCTGTTGTCCTCGGCATGAGCCGGTTCGTCTGCCCAGTTCGGGTCTCCCGGGGAGCCGAGCTCGTCACCGCTCCACACGACGGGAATGCCGCCCCATCCGGCAATGATGGCATGCGACAGAAAGATTCGCCCGAACGCGCCGTCGGGATCCAGGCGGGCCGGGCCCAGACCGGTGAGCGCGGCTGCGGTTCCACTGATCCGGCGATCCCCGGTGTCCGGATTGTACTGGAACAAAAGCCCTTCGGCCCAGGAACCGTCGAACTCGCCGGAGTACCAGTCGGCCAGAAAATGCCGATGGCCTGCACCCGACAGTCCGAGCGACGCCGCGTCACCGTCGTCGATGGCCCAGCCGATGTCGTCGTGGCATCGCACGTAGGTCACCCAGGTGCCACTCGGTGGCGTGGGCGGTAACGACGCCAGGGCATGACGCGCCAAAGCCGTACTGCCCGTGGCCAACATCGACCAGACCTGCACCATCAGCGAGTTGTGGTAAGCGATGTCCGATACTCGCCCGGTGTGTCTGCCCTGCCCCAGATACGGCAACAGATCGCGTGGGCCGACGATTGCTTCGGCCTTGAAGAGCGTTGCCGGAGCGGCAAGGCGAGCGGTCGCTCGGAGAGCCTGGGTGATCGCATGCACTTCGGGCTGGTTCTGGCAATTGGTGCCGAGCCGCTTCCACAGAAATGCGATCGCATCGAGGCGGAGCACTTCCACCCCGAGATTGGCCAGGTGCAGCACGATGCTCGCGAACTCCTCCAGCACAGCCGGATTGGCCCAGTTCAGATCCCACTGCCACTCGTTGAACGTGGTCCACACCCACTCGCCGAGTTCGTCGTCGAACGTGAAGCTGCCCGGCGCGAAGTCCGGAAATACCTCGGGGAGGGTGCGCTCGTAGGAATTCGGGGTCGTCCGATCGGGGTAGATCAAGAAATAGTCGCGGTACACGGGATCGCCGGCTCGCGCCTTGACAGCCCATTCATGTTCGCGAGCAACGTGATTGAGGACCAGGTCGACCACCATGCTGATACCACGTCCGCGCAAAGTCTCGGCGAGAGTACGCAGATCCTCGTTGGTGCCCAGATCTTCTCGCACCGCGCGATAGTCCATCACTGCGTAGCCGCCGTCGTTGTCGCCCGGCCGCGGTCGAAGCAACGGCATCAGATGCAGGTAGGTGACACCCAGATCGGTCAGATGATCCAGTCGTTCACCGACTCCGCGCAGCGTCTCGCCGTAACGGTCCACATAGCAGGCGTAGCCGAACATGTCCGGCTGCTGAAACCAATCGGGTTCGAGCAGTCGACGCTGATCGAGTCTGTGCAGATCCTCGGACCGTTCCGCGTACGCACGGGCGGCGATCTCCACGAGCGTGGCAGCCACTGCATCAGGCTCGGGGTAGACAGCCGTGACGGCGTCGTGCAGATCGGGAAACCACTGTTCGAGGCGGAGCTCGAACGTCTCGCGTCGATGGGCGGGCAGTTCCGCGAGGATGTCGCGGGTGACGTCTGAGACCGTGGTGTGCGCCATGGACTCATCATGGCATCGAGCAGTCGCTGCCGACGCGCATACATCCCGACTCCCCGGGGTACTGCCGCAGCATGTCATTGCTGAGCCGCACGGTGGACACGATTCTCGACAGAGCCGTCGTTCCCGGCTACTCCCGAATCGGTGCCACGGTGCGTCGGCGATTCTGGGCCGCCGATCCGTTACCGTTCGCCTCCCCCATCGACATGGTGGTGACCGGCGCATCCTCGGGGCTGGGAGCAGCTACCGCGAAGCAGCTCGCCCGCCTCGGAGCGCGGGTGCACCTGGTCGGACGATCGGCCGAGCGACTCGACGCCGCCGCTGGTGCCATCCGAACCGAAGTGCCCGACGCCTCTCTCGTGGTGCGTGAGTGCGATGTCAGCGATCTCGATTCGGTGGCGGCCCTGATCGCGGCGTTGGCGTCCGAACTGACATCGGTGCATGCACTCGTACATTGCGCCGGGGTGATGCCCGATTCACGACGACTCTCCGCGCAGGGTCACGAATCCGCTTTCGCCACGCACGTTCTCGGACCGGTCGCGCTGACGGTGGGACTGAGAGAATTGTTCGACGCCGGATCGCGGGTGGTGTTCGTATCGAGCGGCGGCATGTATGCGGTGCCGCTGCAGAACCCGGACTTCGAGTACGAGAACGGCAAGTACTCCGGCATGACGGCGTACGCCAGAACGAAACGAATGCAGGTGGTGGTGGCCGAGCAACTGGCCGAGCGCTTTTCGCTCGAGGACGATCCGGTGGTGCACAGCATGCACCCGGGCTGGGCGTCCACGCCGGGCGTCACCGGCTCTATGCCACTGTTCGATTCGGTGATGAAGCCCATTCTGCGCAGCGCCGACGACGGTGCCGACACCATCGTCTGGCTCGTGGCCGCCGATCCCGCGTTGACCAGCACCGGCACATTCTGGCACGACCGAGCGCCGCGGCCGACGCACTATCCCTCCTGGCGCGGAGATTCCGCGCGGGTGCGAGATGCATTGTGGGCGAATGTGGTCGAGGCAACGGGAATCGAGATCTGACGTCAGTTACGGCTCGACTGCCGGCCGCTTTCGCCCACCGACCACGTTCCGAACGAGTATCAGCAGTGTCAAGCTGGTACCCCAGCCCATCATGCACAGGATGACACCCACGCCCGATTGCCCGGTGACATCGGTGCTTGCTGAGACGCAGAACGCCGTCGAGAACCCAGCGGTCGTACCCAGCGCAGCGACGTGTCCGCCGGTATTCGCCCATCGCGACAGATGCGCGGCCAGCAGGCACAGCAACACAACCGTCGCCCCGCACGCGGCCACTTGCCAGGACGGGAACGCGTTCGGGGCCGGGAGACCCGGTCCACGGAACTCGCCCCGGTAGTCGGCAGACCAGCTCAGCCACCCTGCACACGCGACGAAACCCGCTGCGACAGCAATCGATCCGGTGGCCCACAGCCCCATAGATCCCTTCCCCGGCCCCTCTCGCAGTCTCGAGAACAGAGCCCACAGAAGGAGCGCCCAGAAGGTCGACGGCACGCCGACGAAAACGAAGACTATCCACAGAAACTGAGACCACGAAAAGTCGACCGCCATCCGCCGACGCTATCCGACGAGCACCGATTCGTTCGCATCACAGACCCAGCAGGTCGGCCGATCTGCGCAGCCGCATCAGGACCTGAAGATCGAGAGCATTGTCCGGGTCGCGCCAGTGCGTTCCGATCAGACGGTCGATCGCGTCGAGTCGTTGATAGAGCGTGTTGACATGCACCCCGAGAGCCGACGCGGTTGCCGAATGATGGCGTCCACGCGCCAGATACGTCGAGAGTGTCTCCATCAGCGGAACCCCGCGCTTGTTCTGCTCGGCCAACAGCGGACCCAACTTTTCCTGCGTGAGTTCGTCGAGATGTTCACGCGCCAAGTGGCTGAGCAGAATTCGATAGATTCCCAGCCCCCGCGCCGAACATGCTTCCCCCTCGCGGCCGAGGGTGACCAACACGTCGACGGTCTGCCGAGCTTCCCGATAGCCCTTTGCCAGCGCCTCGGGCCCGATGCTCGGCTCGGAGATTCCGACGGTGGCACCGGCGAGGAACATCAGTGTGACCGTCGCCGAATCGCGCGCGGGCACCACCACGATCAGGCTCGAACCTTGCTCCGCGACAACAGATCCTGTCGGGAATCGGCCGAGCTTGGTTCTCGACGCACCCTGCGCGACGGCTACACAGTAAGACGTGTCGGGGGCAAGTCCGGCCAAATGGAGTTGTCGCCGTTCGGCATCCGGAGTGGACGCCGGGTGCGAGAGCAGGTCCACCAGGAACGCATCCTGGGCGCGCCGCGCGGAATCGGCGGCGGCCCGCTCCTCGGCAAGTGACAGGGCCACTGCAGGCGCGGCTCGATCGAGCAGCAGACGCGTCCTGGCATCGTCCGGTCCGATCGAGATCAGCGCGCCGAGGAATTGTCCGGCTGCGGCCACCCGATGAGCCGTCATCGACGTCGTCGACACGGTGTCCTTGCCGTCGCCACACATGCGTAGCAGTTCGTCGACCTCCGCCGAGTGGACCGCCAGTGCCGCGGGAACCGCAGCGGCATCCGGAACGAAGTACGCCGGACGCTCGGTCAATACAGCAATCTCGCGCACCAGTGTCCGTACGCCGCCGCCGCGCAGGACCACCTGGGTCAACGTTCGGTCCCACTGCAGTGTCTGTTCGAGTTCGGCTGTGCGTTCGGATAATTCGGCATTCAGCGTCTCGAGCCGGTCGATGGTCCGTACGTTCTCGATGGCGATGGCCGCGTGCGCCGCCAGCGCCGAGAGCAGGGCGATCTCACTGTCTGCGAAGTCGCGTTCCTGGCGCTTGCATGCAAACAGTGCGCCGATCACTCGATCGCCCACCCGCAACGGCACGCCGAGCAGACCGCGCATGTTCTCCGAGCGGGCCGCGCTGTCCGCACCGGTGATGTGCTGAAACGCAGGCTCGCTCTGGTAGTCGGGGGTCCACGACGGCGACGCACTGCGCACGATGAGTCCGACCAGCCCTGCGTCCTGTTCGAGCCGAAGACCGACGAGCCTAGGAGTCAGGGCTCCGCTGGTGACGTCGATGACGAACTCGTCACCCTGTACAGACCCCATGTAGGCGAGGTCGACGCCGAGAAGCCTGCGTGCCTGGTCGACGACCTCTTGGAGAAGAGCACGGTTGTCTCGCACCGTCGTCAGTCGCACGGCGATGTCGTTGAGTGCCGCCAACTCCGTGCTGCGTTGACGTCGCTGATCCAGCAGGGCGCGTAGCCGCAGAGCTGCGTGCGCCTCGGCACCTGGAAATGCCTTCCGATGCTCCTCGAGACGATCGATCGACGCGTCGTCGAGCAGAAGTTCCATCCATGACTTCTCCGCGGACATAGAGAGAACCTACATTGGCCGAGACCCAGCTCACAGCTAGAGTCGAGACCATGACGCTCGTCGAACAACTGTCCGAGGCCTTACCCACCGATCGCATCGTGGTCGACCCGGACGTCATCGCCTCATACCAGCACGACGAGGCGGAGTGGGCCCCGTATTCGCTGGCCGTTGCCGTCGTGCGGCCCCGGACCGCCGAGGAGGTGCAGACCGTCGTTCGAGCCTGTCTCGCCCACGGAACGCCGATCGTCACTCGCGGGGCGGGCACCGGTTTGTCCGGCGGAGCCAACGCCACCGAAGGCTGCGTCGTGCTCGCGCTCGACGGGATGGACACCATCAAGGAGATCGACGTACTCGAGCGTTATGCCGTCGTCGAACCCGGAGTCGTCAACGATCACCTCAGAGCAGCCGTCGCAGAGGAGGGCCTGTGGTATCCGCCGGATCCGGCCAGTGCGCCGTGGTCGACGATCGGCGGAAACGTCGCCACCAACGCCGGTGGGCTGTGCTGCGTCAAATACGGCGTCACCCGCGACTACGTCATGGGAATGCAGATCGTCACCGGTACCGGAGAATTGGTACGACTCGGGCGTAAGACCGCGAAAGGCGTTGCTGGATACGATTTTGCGGGTCTGATGGTCGGATCCGAAGGAACACTCGGAATCATCACCGAGATCACCGTCAAGTTGCGCCCACTGCAGGATCCACAACGCACCGTCGCCGGCTACTTCGACAGCATCGTCGACGCCGGTCGTGCCGTGGCCGCAGTCGCCGCCGCAGGATTGACGCCGTCCGCGCTCGAGCTGATCGACAAGCAGTGCCTCATCGCCGTGGACGCCTGGAAGAACATGGGGTTGTCCGTCGAGGCAAATGTGGTGTTGCTCGGTCGGATCGACGATCCCGGACTCATCGGAGACCAGCAGGCCGAGAAAATGCTGACGTGCTTCGACGAGGCCGGAGCCACGTGGTCTGCGGTATCGACCGATCAGGAGGAGGCCGACGCCCTGTTCTCCGCTCGGAGGTTGGCGTACCCCGCGATGGAACGACTCGGACCGGTGTTGACCGAGGACGTCTGTGTGCCGAAGAAGCATGTGCCCGAGATGCTGTCGCGTATCGAACAGATCGGCCTGCGATACGAGACGACGATCGCCAACATCGCCCATGCGGGCGACGGAAACCTGCATCCGTTGCTCATCACCCCGCACGACGACATCCCGGCGCGCGAGCGCGCGCAGGCCGCCTTCGCCGAGATCATCGACGCTGCACTGGAACTCGGAGGCACTGTCACCGGCGAACACGGCGTGGGACTGCTCAAGATGGACGGACTGGCACAGGAGCTGGACCCAGTTGTGCTGGACATGCACCGCGCAGTGAAAAAAGCACTCGATCCGCACGGAATCCTGAACCCGGGCAAGGTATTCGCACCCTGAGATCGCAGCCTCCCAAGCCCTGGGACGATGGACCTATGACTAGCAAGCTGACCATGGACTTCCGCTCTGCGTTGCCCATCGGGTGGACCGAACTCGACCGAAGCGTGACATCGGAGCATTGGTCGCTGTTCGACAAAAAGTTCGAGTTTCGGCCCGGGACCACACCTGACTCGTGGCCGGCCATTGCTGAGCCTGCCCCGTCGATGACATTCGACCTCGACGCAGACACCGTACGCACGATGGCCTCATGGTCTGCGAGAGTCGACGCAGTCAATGCGGAAGCCCTGCGCTGCTTCGTCACCGAATTTGCGGATGACCCCACGTTTGTGGTCCTGGACTGGCAACACCCCTGCTACAGCTTCGATGCCCAAGCGCACGCCGATGCGGCCGAGAACGGCGAGTGGCGGGTACCCGTCTATCCGGACGGCGACTACTACATCTTCGCCCGCGACGAATTCACCGAGGGGACCTTCGGCCACCCGTGGGAACGCACCTTGTGTGTCTTCGGAACCCGCATGGTCGCCACCCTCGGGCGCACCTTGGCGACGTGGCTCCCCACGATCCGGGTCGACGGGCGACGGGTCGCGGATCGATAGCCGATTCGCTCGGCGTCGAGACGAGTTGCCGTCCCGGATCCCCTCGGTCGTCAGTGCGAGACCGGTGCCCCCATATCACTGCTGGTGCTGTCGTCCACCGTGCGACGGTGCAGCGCCAGCACCAACCCGACGGCCACCATCATGACGCCGCCTACGACCCACAAACCCGCCTTCGCGTTCCCGGTGGCGTCGAGTAGCCAGCCCGTCACGTACGGCGCGCCGAAGCCGGACAGGTTGCCCACCGAATTGATGATCGCGATGCCCGCGGCCGCGCCTGCGCCGGTGAGGAATGCACTGGGCAGGTACCAGAACACCGGCAGCGCGCAGAACACTCCGACTGCGTTGACCGTCACGGCGATCATCGTGGTGAACGGCGAATCCATGTACAGCGCAAATGGTATGGAGACCGCGCCGATCAACGTGGGGATCGCGACATGCCAGGTGCGCTCACCCGTCCGGTCCGAATGCCTGCTCCACAACACCATGGCGAGGGCACCCACCGCGAACGGAACCGCGACGATCAGCCCAGTTGTCACGAGGGAGAAGTTGGTATCGAACGTCTTCTTGAAACCGGCGACGATGCTGGGTAGGAAGAAGCTCAGCGAATACAGGCCGTAGGTGATCCCGAAGTACACCAGTCCGAGCATCCATACCCGTGCGTCGGTGAGAGCCCGCTTGACCGAGCCGGTGACGTGCGCGCTCTTCGACGACCCCTCGGACTCCAATTCCGCTGTCAGCCAATTCTTCTCGTCGTCGTCCAGCCATGTGGCCTGTGACGGCCGATCGGTCAGGTAGAACCAGGTGATCACACCGAGAACGATTGCGGGCAGGCCCTCGAACAAGAACATCACGCGCCAACCGGAGAGTCCGAACAGTCCGTCCCAGTACTGAATGATGGCACTCGACAGAGGCGCACCCAGTGCCGAGGAGACCGGCAGTGCCAGCATGAACAGGCCCATCAGTCGAACTCGGTACGCGCGAGGGAACCACATCGTCATGTACAGCAGAACACCGGGGAAGAAGCCCGCTTCGGCGATGCCGAGAACGATGCGGAGTCCGTATAGCCAGCCCGCTGTGGGTACGAATGCCATGGCGGCGGCCACGATTCCCCACGAGACCATGATGCGTGCAATCCAGCGGCGCGCGCCGAACTTGTGCAGGGCCAGGTTGCTCGGCACCTCGAACAGCAAATAGCCGATGAAGAACAGCCCGGACGCCAATCCGAACATCGTCTCGGTCAGCCCCAGCTCGTCGCTCATGGTCAGCTTGGCGAGACCGATGTTGGTGCGATCGAGATAGTTGACGAAGTAGGCCACCCCGAGGAACGGAATGATGCGTCGAGCGACCTTCTTGACCACCCTGGTTTCGATCTCGGGCTTCGTCGTGACTGCAGGCATGGGCTCGGCTTTCCATCGAACGGAAGTGACTTGGACCACACTAGGGACCCATCAGGCAGGGGTCTATGGAGAAATCACCCCTCGGAGACGGAGATCCGAGGGCGAAGTCTCCAACGCTCGACGAGGGTTGCCGTGTTGCAGTCGAATGCCCACGCTGCGATCCTGTGCTTGTGCGAGTAGCTCTCATTGCCGATATTCACGGCAACATCGCGGCGCTCGACGCCGTCCTCGAAGACATCGAACGGCAATGCGTCGACTCCGTGGTGAACCTCGGCGATCTGCTCTCCGGCGGACTGCATCCGCGCCGAACTGCGGATCGATTGATGGCACTGGGTTTCCCCACCATCGCCGGCAATCATGATCGCTACCTCCTCGAGCAGGAGCCCGATTCCATGGGCAGTTGGGATCGGCATGCCCACGATCGACTCGACGACGAGCATCGACGTTGGCTGGGTTCGCTCCCGTTCTCGCTGGAGCTGGGCAACGGAATCCTCGCAGTACACGGAACACCCACCGATGATCAGCAGTACTTCCTGCACTCGGTGTACCCTCACGGCTCTCGCGAGGCAACCGAGGTCGAAATCATCGAAAGGGCAGCAGGTTTCACGGACCGATCTGTCATCGCCTGCGGCCACACCCACCTGCAACGCCACTGGACTCTCCCCAGCGGCACGCTCGTAGTCAATCCGGGCAGCGTCGGCGCGCCCGCATACGACGACGATCAGCCCTACCCCCACGTCATGGAATCGGGGTCTCCACACGCCCGATACGCAGTGCTCGACGATCACGGCACAGGCAGCTGGACGGTGTCGTTCGAGCGCGTCGAGTACGACCACGTCGGAGCCGCCGACGATGCCCGCGCGCACGGAATGGCCGATATCGCCGACGCGCTTCTCACCGGTTTCGTCGGTCCTGCTCCCCGCGAGCAGTCACACTGAGCCCGTGAAGATCACCGACGCCCAGCGGCGACAGCGGCTCGTCGCGCAGCACTTGTCCGACGCCCCGAGCGCCGAATCCGTGGTGTCGTCGTTGCTCGCGCTGCATGCCACCGATCCGGCTACGGTGTATCTTTCCGTGCTGGCACGCGCCCGCTCGCTGGGATTGTCGGACGTTCGTGACGCGATGTACGAACGCCGTAGCTTGGTTCGCTTGATGGCGATGCGTCGCACGATGTTCGTCGTCGCGCACGACGACGTTCCGATGATCCACGCTGCCGCCAGCCTCGGAGTTGCCCGCACGATGCGAACCCGGTTGATCAAGCAGGTGTCGACGCTGCCGACCGAACCGGTGATCGACGACGTCGAATCCTGGCTCGCAGCAACCGAAGCCGAGACCGATTCCGTCTTGCGCTCGATGGGCACGGCGACCGGGGCGGAGCTGTCCGCAGCAGTACCCGGACTCAAGACCGCTCTGCTGCCGACCACGGACAAGGTGTACGACGTCAAACGCTATGTCACCTCCGAAGTCTTGGTGATGATGGCCGCGGAGGGGAAGCTGGTGCGGGTCGAGCCGCGCGGCGCGTGGACGTCGCGCCGACATGCCTGGGCACCGATCGATCAGTGGTGGCCCAACGGGATTCCCGAGTTGGACGAGACTTCCGCCCGAGCCGACGTGGCCCGGCGCTGGCTCGACGTGTTCGGACCGGCGACCTTGGACGACCTGCAATGGTGGACAGGATGGAACAAGACGCAGACCCGTGGGGCGGTCGCCGAACTCGACACCGTGGCCGTCGAACTGGCCGAGGGTGACGGAATCATGTTGACCGACACAGTGTTCCAGGATTCCCCGCCTCGGGCGATGCTGCTTCCCGCCCTGGACCCCACGCCGATGGGGTGGAAGCACCGACATTGGTATCTCGGCGAACACAAGGCCCCACTGTTCGATACCTTCGGAAATATCGGTCCGACCATCTGGTGGGAGGGACGCATCGTCGGCGGATGGGCCGTGGATTCCACCGGTTCGGTCGTCACGGAATTACTCGAGGACGTCGGGTCTGCGGTATCGAAAGAGGTTGCAGCAGAGGCCGGTCGGATCACCGCCCTGCTCGACGGTACCGCGGTGGTCCCGTCGTTTCCGACGCCGTTGGAGAAGAGACTGCGCGGAAAGTCGTAGCCACATCGGTCCGAGGTGACAGTCGGACTGTGTGTGTAAATGGCGGTGCCACACAACCCTTCGAGTTGCGTGATCCCCACTCCTACGGTTGGGATGCCTAACCAAACAGCACCCGGATTTCGTTGTAGGGTCACAACGTGCGTATCAGTCTGGTTTCCATCGTCCTCCCCGTGTACAACGGTTTGCCCGAACTGAACGAGCAGCTCCACGCGCTCGCTGCGCAGGACTACACAGGCGATGTCGAGCTCATCGTCAGCGACAACGGCTCGACCGACGGCCTCCGCTCACATCTCGAAGAATTGCCTCTACCTCTGTCGATGCGCATCGTCGACGCCTCCGCGAAGCGTGGCGTCTCCTACGCCCGCAACGTCGGCGTGGAAGCCGCGCGGGGCGACATCATCGCCTTCGTCGACCACGACGACGTCGCTTCTCCGACGTGGCTGACTGCCATGGTGCGCGCACTCGACAGCTACGACGCCGTGGGCGGCGCAATCGAACACGATTCCCTCAATCCGCCCGAGGTGACGGCGTGGCGAGACAACCCGCCGAACGGCACCCTGTTTCCCACCGCCTACCTGCCGTATGCCCCGGGAAGCAATTTCGCGCTGTGGAGGCGAGTCTTCGACGAGGTCGGAGGCTTCGACGAAGACCTCGTGGGCGGTGCCGAAGACGTCGACTACTCGTGGAGGCTTCAGCAAGCAGGATTCACTCTCGGACATGCCGCGGATGCGTCGGTCGCCTACCGCATCAGAACTACGGTTCGTCGATCGTTCTTGCAAGGCCGCGCGTACGGACGCACGTCGTACCAACTGTCGACCAAGCACCGTGCTGCGGGCTGCCCTCATCCGTCGTCCCTTGCCCGGATTCCCGCGCACACTGCGGCGATCTTGTATCTCGCGACAATTCGCAATCCGTGGTTGCCGAAGGTACTACGACCGATGCCCAGCGGTCTGTGGGCCCACTACATCGGAATCCACTACGGCGCACTGCGGATTCGAGTGGCCGCGCTCGGCCGCGGCCTGCGACGGAGTCCCCGATGACATACGAGATTGTCGACGCGATACGCGAAGAGACCATGGCCGTCCTGCGGCAACATGCCAAACCCGGAGATCGGGTGGCTCACTTGGACTTTCCGAATCACTTCAAATGCCGGTGACTCGCTCATCTACGCCGGTGAGGTCGAGTACCTGAAGCAGTTGAACGTGCACGTCGACTACGTGTCCGATCCGTTCACCCACAACAACGATCTGCTCGAACAACGAGTCGGTGATGGGACCCTGTTTCTGCAGGGCGGAGGAAATTTCGGTGACCGCTGGCCGATGGACCAGAAATTTCGTGAAGGAATCGTTTCGCGGTTTCCTCGCAACAAGATCGTGTGCCTTCCCCAAAGCATCGACTACTCCGACGCCGACGCCATGCACAGGACCGCGGCCCTCTACGCACAACATTCAGACCACCCTCATGCTGCGTGAACAGCGTTCGTACGAGCTGGCGCTCGCCCATTTCCCGAACAACCGCGTCGAATACTGCCCGGACATGGCGTTCGGTGCCGAGATCGCGCACAGCGCCGAAGGCTCTGCAGTGGACGTCGTGAAACTCGTGCGCGACGATTCCGAAAGCCTCGGTCATGCTTCGGTGAACGTCGACGCGTCGTCCGTCCAATACGACTGGGGTCTGCACGGAAGGGATCTGGCGATTTCGACGGTGGTGACGCTGCCGACCCGAATCGCATACAACTTCCCCAAAGCAAATCGTTTGCTGTACCCCGCTCTCGTTCGCTCGTACGAGCAGACAGCGAAGCTCAACCTCCGTGTGGCGCAGCGCATTCTGAATCTCGCGCCCGTCGTGCTCACCGATCGGCTGCATGCGGCCGTATTGGCCGCGATGATGGGCAAGCGCGTCGTGGCGATGGACAACGCGAACAGGAAAGTATCCGGCATCTACGACGCCTACCTACACCGGTTCGACAACGTTCAATTCGCAGCGACACCCGACGCCGCCGCCGACATGGTTCGGCAGGCCGTGTCCGACAGTCGACGATGAACAGTGGTCGACACCCCGTCCGTTTTCAGAAGGGGTAACGACCCTCGGCCCAGGCACGCGCGGCGGGAGGAGTGACCGCGTCGACGGGTTCGCCGTCGCGAAAGTAGTTGGTGTGCAGGATTCGACCCGCGTCGACTGCCTCTTGCCAGGCCTGCGTCGGACCTTCGCCGAACCAGAGCCACGGCGTGATGTCGTCCATGATGACGACCGATTCCGGGGTGGCGAGCGCACGAAGATCGTCGAGGTCTGCGCGGGCACCTTCCACAGAATGGTCACCGTCGATGAAGATTACATCGAAGCGCGCGTCCGGGTGTTGCTCGGCATAAGCCTTGATGTTGGTGTGCGAATCTCCCTGGATCAGGGTGTGTCGGCCCGGGAAGTGTTCGTCGACATGGGCTTTCGCGGCATCGCTGTACGCGTATGCGGCCAGATCGAAGGATACGACGGTCACGTCGGGAGAAGCCTCGAGGAACGCCCAACTCGAGAAGCCCGCATTGAACCCGACCTCGCAGATCGACTTCGTGCCGGGCCTCGCGGCCAATGCGGACAGGTATCCGAGTTCCGACTCGTCGGCTCCACGCTCGAAAGGCTCCCCCGCTGTGGCGGTTCGATGCACAAACGACTCGAGGTATTCCAGGCCCATCCATGTCCTCCTGTTCGACTGCTTAGGAGCGTAGCCGACGGTCGATCGTGCGCGCAGACGACAACTGTCACCTGGCCGACACCGATGTCTGTAGCGTTCGCACCAAATGACTTTCCGTTCGTGGAATTGCCATCGCGGGCTTGGCAATCGGAGTGATCGAACTGCTCGCGGTCGCTACTGTCGTATACGGTTTCGGATCTCTCACGCCAAAGCACGCCAGCATCCGTCGAAACACTTGTTCCGTACTCCTTACCGGCGACCGCACTCTTCACGGTTCCTCCCACTACGGAGCCACCGACTCCGGTCGAGACCACTGCGGACGCGACCGAGGCCCCCTGGGCCTCACTGCCCGAGGTGGACGGACCATGCGATCCGGGCGTCGACAATCACGGAACCTCCGCCGATGGCACGTTCCTGAAGTGCACCTATGCAGGGTCGACTCGCGCGCATTGGGTGCAGTCGGTACCGATCGTCGACGGCAATGCGGAGCCAGGGTCGGAATGCGACCCCGCAGCGAGAGGGATTGCGGTCTCGCCGGACGGATTCGACATGTTCTGGGTCTCCGACGGCGCGAACGGTGGCGGCTATTGGTCACCCGGACCGTAGGCGATCTGCGGATCGACGGCCGTCAGACGTTGAAGCGGAACTCCACCACGTCGCCGTCGGACATCACGTAGTCCTTGCCCTCGATGCGCACCTTGCCAGCAGCCTTGGCCGAGGCCATCGAACCTGCGGCGACGAGGTCGTCGAAGGAGACGATTTCGGCCTTGATGAAGCCGCGCTCGAAGTCGGTGTGAATGACGCCTGCGGCCTGGGGCGCGGTGTCGCCCTGGTGAATTGTCCACGCGCGAGCCTCTTTCGGGCCTGCGGTGAGGTAGGTCTGCAAGCCCAGAGTGTGGAAGCCGGCGCGCGCCAACGCGTCGAGACCGGGCTCGGTCTGACCGACGGATTCGAGCAACTCGGCTGCCGACTCCTTGTCGAGTTCGAGCAATTCCGACTCGATCTTCGCATCGAGGAACACCGCATCGGCAGGTGCGACCAGTCGAGCGAGTTCACCGATCTTGGCGTCGTCGGTCAGCACCGACTCGTCGGCGTTGAAGACGTACAGGAACGGCTTGGTGGTGAGCAGCTGGAATTCACCGAGCAGCTCGAAGTCGAGCTTGGCCTTCGCCGAGAACAGCGTCTTGCCGTCGTTCAGAACGGCCTGCGCGGCCAGAGCCGCATCGAGCGCCGGCTTGCGGTCCTTCTTGATCCGCACCTCTTTCTCGAGGCGCGGGATCGCCTTCTCGAGAGTCTGCAGATCGGCGATCGCGAGTTCGGTCTCGATGACCTCGATATCCGCGGTCGGGTCGACGCGACCATCGACGTGGACCACGTCGTCGTCGGCGAAGACGCGAACGACCTGACAGATGGCGTCGGCCTCACGGATGTTGGCGAGGAACTTGTTGCCCAGGCCTGCGCCCTCGGACGCACCCTTGACGATGCCGGCGATGTCGACGAACGACACCAGCGCGGGCACGAGCTTCTCCGAACCGAACACCTCGGCCAGCTTCTCGAGCCGGGGATCCGGCAGCGCGACCACGCCGACGTTGGGCTCGATAGTCGCGAACGGATAGTTCGCGGCCAGCACATCGTTGTTGGTCAGTGCATTGAAGAGGGTGGACTTGCCGACGTTGGGCAGTCCGACGATTCCGAGGGTGAGGCTCACGGTCTATGGAGTCTACTTTGACAACACGGCCAGCTCGGACAGTGCCCGGCCAGCGTCTGCTCGACGGCGTGATCTGCCATGCCGGTCACGTGGTGATCGCCGAATTCGGGTCCCAGCTCGCGAGGATCGGCAGGACGTGTGCCGTACTGGAATCCTCCTCGACCGTGTAGACGATCAGACTTTGATCCTGCGCGCTCGGCGAGGTCAGAAACTCGATTCCGAATTGCAGGGTGCCCGCCGCCGGATGCTGAATGATCTTGGTTGCACCTGCGAATTCGGCGACCTCGTGATCGCTCCACCATTGCTCGAAACACGGCTCGGACGAACGCAATTCGTCGATCAGCGCATTCAACTCCGAATCCCCTGACCGTCGGGCAAGCTCGCGGCGCAGTGCCGCAACCGAGGCCGCCGCGAACTGCGACCAATTGACGATTCGCTCGCGCGCGATGGGATTGCGGAACAAATAGTGGAACAGCGAATCCTCTGCGGACGACTGCAGACTCAACACCGCACGAACCAGCGCATTGCTGGCCAGGATGGTTCCCGAGCGCCCGAGCAGTAACACCGGCACGTGATCGAGCGCCCGCATCACCTGGAGTAATCCCGGATCCGGTCGCTCCGGGGCGCTGCCGACCGGCACAGCCGGAGATGCGAGATCGAGCAGATGCGCGGACTCCACCCGGTCGAGTTTCAACGCCCGAGCAATTGCCCGCAGCACCTCGGGTGAGACGTTGGCCTGGCGACCCTGTTCGAGCTTGCTGTAGTAATCCGGACTCACTCCGGCCAGCGCTGCGAGCTCTTCTCGCCGCAGGCCCGGGACCCGTCGCGCACCGGGATAGGTCGGTACTCCCGCCTCGGCTGGAGTGATGCGGTCGCGTCGATCACGCAGAAACGCGCTCAGCGCCGACCTGTCGTTGTTCACGAAATCCACAGTAGCCACGCGAGCGATCGCCAACCTGGTCATGACAGACCTAGGTCGAACGACGCCTGGTCCGCCCGATTCCGCGACCGTAGACATGGCGTCATGACATCTTCCAGTTCCACACAACTCCATGGACGCACCGCCGTCGTCACCGGATCGACCAGTGGAATCGGTGCGGCCATCGCGCTCACCCTCGCCGCCCAGGGGGCATCGGTGGTCGTCAGCGGCCGCGACGCCGAGCGCGGCAAAGCCCTGGCGGCCCGCATCTCGGAAGCCGGCGGCACAGCGGCATTCGTCGACGTCGATCTCTCGGGCAGCTACGACGAACTTCGTGAGTTCGCCGCCCGCACTACCGACGCCCTCGGCGGCCGCGTCGACATTCTCGTCAACAACGCCGGTATCTATCCGGCCACCGCGACAGCCGATCTTCCCGACGACCAGCTCGACGCCATGCTCGCCGTCAACGTCCGAGCACCGCACGTGCTCGTCGGTGAGCTCGCACCGGCCATGGCCGAGCGCGGCAGGGGAGTCATCGTGAACATCGGGTCGTGGATGGCCACGATGGGCAGTCCGTTCGCTGCGATGTACTCCGCCACCAAAGCCGCCGACGAGCAGCTCACTCGCAGTTGGGCCGCCGAGTTCGGCCCACGCGGTGTGCGAGTGAACGCCCTCGCGCCCGGAGCCACTCTGACTCCGGGCAACGAGGATGCACGCCAGGTCCTCGACGCCATGACGGCCGGAACCCCGGCAGGCACGGTGCTGTCACCGCAGAACATTGCCGACGGTGTGCTGTTCCTGGTCTCGGACGATGCCGCAATGGTCCACGGAACCACGCTCTACGTCGACGGCGGTATTTCGGTCACCCGCGGGTGATCAGCACACCGCCGTCGACCCGTCACATGTTCGAGACGACCAAGCCGATGAACGCCAGGTAGAGAACGATGAAGACGCCGAAGATGATGAGGGACAGCTTGCCGAAGAACGCCGCGCGCTGCGACGAGTACTGCGCGCCCTGGACATCGCCCATCGACCACAGAGGATGGACTTTCAACGCGTGATTGAACGCGGGGATGGCCAGTGGCCAGAAGAAGATGACTGCCACCACTGCCCACCCTGCGTTCGACGCGGGCAGCACGGGCGCGAAGGGCTGCGCCGCGGGAAAGGTCTGCTGATGAGTTTGCTCGTACGGTCCCGACATGTGGTGTTCCCCCCGAATGAATGAAGTAATGACACCCGGTACGACGCAGCCCAGGACCATCCGGTTCCAGGCTGCCGCCACTCGGCGCACACGAGTGACCGCCGGGCGCACCGCGAAGTGTCGATTCGAGGACGTGCAAGTGCGTCACGCATAGGGTGATCGCAGTCACACCTGCGACCATGGAGACCCCACACATGTCACTGAAAGCGGCCGACGATCCACACGTCGAATTGCTGAAGACAGACCCCGACCTACCACCTGTCGGAGTCGTCGATTCCCATCCCATGACGCCGATCAAGCGTCTGATGCTCGTCGTGATCGGCATGCTCGGCGGCGTCGCCTGGACGATCATCGCCATCGTCCGCGGCGAGAATCCCAACGCAGTCTGGTTCGTCATCGCCGCGGTATGTACCTACATCTTCGCGTTTCGCTTCTACGCCAGGCTGATCGAACGCAAGATCGTCTTTCCTCGCGACGACCGAGCCACGCCCGCCGAGATCTTGGAGAACGGCAAGGACTACATGCCGACGGACCGTCGGGTGCTGTTCGGCCATCACTTCGCCGCAATCGCGGGAGCGGGCCCCCTCGTCGGACCGGTTCTGGCTGCCCAGATGGGCTACCTGCCCGGCACCATGTGGATCATCATCGGCGTCGTGTTCGCCGGGGCCGTCCAGGATTTCCTGGTGCTGTGGATCTCGACGCGCCGCAACGGCCGCAGCCTCGGCCAGATGGCCCGTGACGAACTCGGAGTAATCGGCGGAACCGCCGCGCTGATCGCGGTGTTCGTCATCATGATCATCCTGATCGCGGTTCTTGCTCTCGTCGTCGTCAACGCGCTCGCCGAAAGTCCGTGGGGCGTGTTCTCCATCGCGCTGACAATCCCCATCGCCCTGTTCATGGGTGTGTATCTGCGCTACCTGCGGCCGGGCAACGTCACCGAGGTCTCGCTCATCGGCGTCGTGCTGCTGCTGCTCGCTATCGTGGCCGGCGGCTGGGTCGCCGAAACTGAATGGGGCACAGACTGGTTCACGCTCTCCAAAGTGACGGTCGCCTGGCTGCTCATCGGCTACGGTCTGCTGGCCTGCATCCTGCCGGTGTGGCTGCTGCTCGCCCCGCGCGACTATCTTTCGACGTTCATGAAGGTCGGCACCATCGCGCTGCTGGCCGTCGGCATTCTCATCGCGCGCCCCGAGATTCAGATGCCCGCGATGACCACCTTCGCCACCGAGGGCAACGGACCGGCATTCGCAGGATCGCTGTTCCCGTTCTTGTTCATCACCATCGCCTGCGGCGCGCTTTCGGGTTTCCACGCTCTGATCTCCTCCGGCACCACGCCGAAGTTGCTCGAGAAGGAGAAGCAGATGCGCATGATCGGCTACGGCGGCATGCTCACCGAGTCGTTCGTCGCCATCATGGCGCTCATCACCGCCTGCGTTCTCGATCAGCACATCTACTTCGCGCTGAACGCACCGGCGACGCTGACCGGCGGTACTCCCGAGACCGCGGCGGAGTACGTCAACGGTTTGGGATTGAGCGGCGGAGACATCTCGGCCGGCGAATTGAGCCAGGCCGCAGCCGATGTGGGCGAGGAGTCGATCATCTCCCGTACCGGCGGCGCTCCGACGCTGGCGTTCGGTATGTCCGAGGTTCTGCATCAGGTGTTCGGCGGCGAATCGCTCAAGTCGTTCTGGTACCACTTCGCGATCATGTTCGAGGCACTGTTCATCCTCACCACGGTCGATGCCGGCACCCGCGTCGCACGCTTCATGCTCTCCGACAGCATCGGCAACCTGCCCGGAGCCTCGGCCAAGAAGTTCAAGGACCCGTCGTGGCGTCCCGGAGCATGGATCTGCTCGCTGATCGTCGTCGCAGCCTGGGGCGCAATCCTTCTCATGGGAGTCACCGACCCGCTCGGCGGCATCAACACCCTGTTCCCGCTGTTCGGTATCGCCAATCAGTTGCTCGCCGCCATCGCCCTGACGGTGGTCATGGTGATCGTCGTCAAACGAGGTCTGTACAAATGGGCGTGGATCCCTGGCATTCCACTTGCCTGGGACCTCATCGTCACGATGACGGCCTCGTACCAGAAGATCTTCTCCTCCACCCCGGCCATCGGTTACTGGACGCAGCATTCTCAGTTCCGTGACGCGAAGGAGCAGGGCCTGAGCAGCTTCGGCAGCGCGAAGACCCCCGAGGCCATCGACGCGGTCATTCGCAATACGTTCATCCAGGGCACGCTGTCGATCATCTTCGCGGTACTCGTCCTGGTCGTCGTCATCGCCGGAGTCATCGTGTGCGTCAGAGCCGTTCGCGGTGCTGATCTGCCGGACAACGAGGAGCCGGAGGTGCCGTCGAAGATCTTCGGTCCCGCCGGATTCGTCCTCACCCCCGCCGAGAAGCAGATTCAGGCCGAGTGGGACGAACTGATCGATGCGGGCACCGTTCGACGCCCCGGGTCGGCGCACTAGATGCGCGGGCTGTGGTGGTGGATCACCTCGGTGATGGGTGATCACGATTACGACCGCTACGTCGCGCATCTGGCCCGGCACCACCCGGGCCAGGAGCCACCGACCGTGCGGCAGTACTGGAAAGACCGGCACGCGGAGGCGGACCGAAATCCGGGAGCTCGCTGCTGTTAGGGCTTCGCCGTCGTGGGGGGGGTTGGGGGGGCCCCGCGCGCCCAAACCGCCCCCCCCCCCCCCCCCCCCCCGGAACCACGCCCAGGGGGAAGGAGCCCCCCGGAAAACACCAAAAAAAC